>CAZOEW010000001.1:0-53611 GCA_964578935.1 uncultured Desulfobacterales bacterium
ATGACATAACGCCAGTTTTCTTTGAAGCATCTTGCTGGAAGTCCTGACGCATTGGGAATGGATAGAACAAGCAGTCCGCCGGGAGCCAACAACTGGTTGCATTTATCGAGTATGCGAAACGGATTGCGGACATGTTCCAGAACGTCCCAAAGCGTAACGGCATCATATTTTTTGGGGGGGAACCAGTCTTCAAAGATACCATTGAAGACAGTGATGCCGAAATGTCGGTAGCAGTATTCGGACGCCGAAGGCCGCGGTTCCACCCCATCGGCGGACCATCCCGCCAACTGGGCATGTCTGAGAAAATGTCCCATACCGGAACCAATGTCCAGAATTGTTCCTTTTTCCGGTTTCAGTTCATTTAATATGCGTATCCGCTGCGGGAAACCGCCTTGGGTTTCGTCTACGATATTATCATGATAGAGCTTCTGCCTGCTATATAGTTGTTTGATGTCTTCTTCAGAGGGATATGGATGCTGCCAACCGAATTCACAATTCCCGCACCATGCGATGGCGAACTTTTTTCCGCTTTTATTTACCCGCCAGAAAGTGCTTGTTGACTTCTCGTGGCAGTATGGGCATGTGAGTATTTGTTTGTCATTCATTTTTATCCACAAATGCTTGGGTAGTGATTAACAGTCCTCGTTTGCGAATATCTCTAAGATTCCATTCGATGCCTGCCAGAATGCCCCTCAATCGATGTTTTTGCAAGGATACCAGGCCTTCCATGAGCATTAACGGTATCGTTAAAAATAAAAAATCCGGTATAAACAGAAAGGCGAAGTACAATGGGTGCAGATTTTTTCTTGCAAGCAGTAATATGTTGCGGGTATTCATGAAGTTACGGGTGTAATTGTTCTTGAAGCTTTTTTTTGCTCTATGCCAGCAGATTGCCTCGGGAATGTATTTTATCTTCCAGCCGTGCCGGATCAAGCGATCGCAAAAATCGATGTCTTCCGACCCGTATGGGGAAAATTCAGTGTCCAACAAACCGATTTGCTTAAAAACATCTGTCCGGATGAGTTGAGCGCAGCCGATCTGAAATGAAATATCGCGTTCAATGTCGAATTGGCCCGTATCTTTCTGGTCTTCACCTCGCCCTGTATCGATCCAACCTGGAGGCGATTTTTTCAGGAAGCGGCAGAATCGGTTTAATATTATAAATCCTGCGTGCAAATAGGTCCATTTCCAGGAAGTGCATCCAACCCGCCATATCCGTTTTTTATCATGTTCCATGTATATTTTAGGGCCGACGATAGCCGTATCGGGATATTTTTCAATGGCATGCACTAAGTTAGTAAGGAATTGAGGTGCGGCATAGGCATCGTTATCAATTAACAGAACATAATCAAATTTATTATCAATGGCATGTCGAATACCAATATTTCTTCCCCCGGCGACACCGAGGTTCTGATTCGTCCTTATTATTCGTAATGAAGCGTATCGATCTATTAAAAAATCAGTAGGGTCCTCTGTTGAATGATTATCAATGACAAGAATTGCATCCTTTTGACCTAACTGGGGTACGAAGCTCAGCATGCATCGGCTCGTATACAATGCCTCATTCCAGTTCAATATGACAATCAATGTTGAATGCATGTTGTCGTGATACGTCCGGATGCAAACAAGTCATTTCAAAATACGCTATGAGTCCGATATCCGATCATGAACCAAGATCCTTATTTTTATTTTGAGACGACTTGTCGCAATTCAAATGAGTAAACCAATAAGCTATAGATTTAATTTTGATAAACATATCGTAAAACAAGTGGATACGCAATATGCTTCTGGGAAATCCCGGTAGACGGCTAATTGAATTGTCCAGGATAGGATAGCTTGACAGCTCTCTGGTTTTGTATTAGATACCTAACTGTTAAGCGCCCGAGAATAAAACCTTATTTGCGAGATGCAGCCATATGCGCTTGATGTTGGTTTGCGGCGTTATAGGCACATTGTGAAAAATCAAAATGCGCATCCAAAGTCCCTCAAAGACGAACTAATTCGCGGCACTATCGGCTCTTTCCTGCTAAAAATCAGCCAGATAGGATTTGGCTTCTTGTCCTCCATCCTTCTGGCAAGGCTTCTGGGCTTGGAAGAATTCGGCGTCTATGCGTTTTGTCTATCCATTGTGATCATTCTAAGCATTCCTGCGAAGTTGGGTGGCGAGTCACTTCTGGTTCGAGAAATATCCGCCTACAACTCCCAAAAGAAATTTTCATATCTTCGAGGGCTGATCCGGCAGATGCGGATAGCATCCATGACGGTATCGGCTTTACTGTGCCTTTGTGCTGCAACCATCGGCTGGTTCGTCTTCCAGGAAAGGACATTACGAGCCACATTCATTGCGGCTTTATTTCTCATTCCATTGTCTGCTTACTTGAGCATTCAAAGTTCGGCATTACGCGGGTTGCAGCATATCCTGCTCGGGCAGTTCAGCTTATCCGCGGGATCGATATTGCTTCTTGTTTTTCTATCCGGATTCGTTTTATTTTCCGATAGTGCCCTGACGCCCTTGACCGCCATTTATGCGCAGTTGGCAAGCGTTGGCATACTGGCAATCCTGACATACTATTTACTTCGTCATTATTTGCCAAAGGAAGCGGGGGCTGTGCAACCTGCCTATGAAACCCGCCGATGGAGTAAAAGTATGTTAACGTTCCTTCTTGCCAACATTATGCTCGCGTTCAACAGCGAAGCATCCGTTGTTCTTCTGGGCTTTATCCAGAACACGGAATCGGTCGGTCTTTTCAGAGTTGCTCAGCGTATCGCCGGGCTTATTCCTTTTGGACTTCTGGCTGTAAACGCGACCATCGCTCCAACCGTGGCGGAATTGTTTTCAAAAAATGAAAAAAAACGGTTGCAGCATCTCATCAGTCGAAGTGTTTTAATGATCACAGCCTATGCATTGCCTGCAAGTTTATGCCTTATTTTTTTCGGTCAACGAATTGTCCCGTTTTTATTTGGCGCAGAATACGCCGCAGCTTACCTTCCCATGGTGATTCTTTGCGTCGGGCAACTTTTTAATACCTGTTTGGGATCCGTAGGGCTCATCCTGAATATGGTTGGACTGGAAAAGGTTGTCGCAAGAGGACTTACCATTGCCGCAATAACCAATTTGTCCTTTAATTTGCTTTTTATACCACTTTGGGGATTAATGGGAGCGGCGATCGCTGTCAGTGCGAGCATGATGATTTGGAATATTTCGTTGAGCGTTTGGCTTTACAAAAAAACCGGACTTGTCAGTATGATTCGGTTTGATACACTAAAACATTCGGGTAAAAGTGATAAACGGATTAAAAAGTGTTAGAAGCCATTTAAAACCTGCAAACGTGCCCAAAGCCGTAACGTGTAAAAATGTCTATATCAAAAAAGGTTTAAAATGATAAAAATTTGCTTGGTTTACCCCAAAAGCATGCGCTTGCCGCGATATTTCAATTTTGTGACGAACATTGCGACGGAAACAGTCAAAACGCTTCCGCCGCTTGGGATGCTTTATTTAATAAGCAATACAAATTATAAGGTCGATTTTATCGACAACCGGATTCAGCAATATGATACCCGGACATTATGCGAAAAACTCAGCGAATATGACATGGTTGGATTTGGTGGTACAATCTTCGAAATCAAGGAAGCGCGCACAGTTTCGTCCAACCTCATGCGAAAAGGTATTTTTACGGTATATGGGGGGCCGAACGCCACTGCGAACTGGAACCTTTATCTAACTTGTTTCAGCATGATCGTCAGGGGTGAAGGTGAAGAAATTTTAAGTAAAATAATAGACTGTTACAATAGCCGCGCCTCTTTTGAAAAAATTGGTTTTTCAATAATTGGATCCACATGGGTGAATGAGCAGATTTTCAGGTTACAAAGTCTGGATACCCTGTTGTACCCTGACAGGACGATAATAAATATCGATGATTATAAACGCGAGGAATCGGTGTATCTTTCGGATTGTTATCCGGTCGATACCGTTGTATCGAGTCGCGGATGCCCTTTTAATTGCTATTTCTGCTCTTCAAAGTTCATCTGGGAAAGAAGATATTCTTTTCGTTCTATTGATAATATAATTGGTGAAATTAAGTTGTTAAGAGAAAATTTCGGCACAAGGGGTATATATTTCCGGGAGGATAATTTTACTGTCAATAAAGAACGGGTTATGCAGTTTTGTGACAGAATCAAGCGGCATTCAATATCCTGGATTTGTGAATCAAGGGTCGATACATTGGACGAACCACTGATAGAAAAAATAGCAGCTTCCGGATGCAAAGGCATATGGTTTGGTATTGAATCCACCGATGACAAGGTCCTAAAACGGATCGGAAAGGGGATCACTATTGAACAGGTAAAAAATACAATTAATTTGTGTAACCAATATGGAATCCGGACAGGCGGTGGATTTATGCTTGGTTTCCCGTTTGACGACAGAAAATCGATCAAGAAAAATTTTAGTGAGAGTAAAAAACTGAATTTATCCGTGACATTTTACAACCGTGTCTGGGCCATACCCATTTCACAAATGTATTATGAGATAGTGAATCGGAATTTGGATTATTATACTTTTGAAAATATTATTTTGCCATCAACTGAATATCTTTCCGCTGATGAAGTGAACTCCTTGTATTTCCGGCTGGTATCCAAAAAAGAGGTCATCGATAAAAAATTAAACACACTTATCGGAAAAGAACTCGTTAACTGGGTAAAGAAAAAATTTCCTTTTATTGTTACCTTATATAGAGCTTTATACAAACTGTTTTGATGTGAAAACCGGAATCACGAGATGGCAGGAGTCGTGTGAATGGTTGTAAAAACGGTTTTTATGATGAATTTGCGATCCAGGTATCTTTCTCTGTCACGGTTATTTTTTCATCGGGAATACCATATGTCTCACGGATGGTGGCGGCGAAATCCGGGCAATCGAGAAATATTTTATCAAAAAAATTAAAAAGGCCGGCAGCTTGGACGATATATGGGTCATCGATTTTTCGTGTGTTTTGATAGCTGTCAGGCGTTTGAATAAAAATAAATTTTTCGTTCGAAACAATTACACTATGATATTTTAACAACAAGCGAACCGCGAAATCGGAACCGGATACAATTAATCGATTGATTCTCGTCTCCATTAGAATCCTCAAAATCAGATACTGGGAGCGTTCCATATTCAGTTTTAAGTCCTGCAGCAGGATATAATGAATGCCCGGTCGAACAGTGTTTCTTTTTTTCTTATTTGTTATTATAGCGAATTTATAGGGTAGCTCCGGATCATCGGGTTCTGTTACGAAACTATTCTCGTTTTTGACAAAATAGAGATCAATACTTTCATTATTTAATAATTTTAATATGTTATATTGTATTTTGTTGGCAATGGGCAATTTGCTTCCCTCATGAATCCGTCGAAATGTCTGACAGGCAATGAGCTCGGGTTCCACCATTTCCAACTTTGTCCATTGATCTTTTATGCGGGTACTCATGTGATGAATATCCGTTTTGATGACCTTTCGCTTGACTGCTTTCAGATACTGATAATAACTCGGATTCAAGTTGTTAAGCCAGTCCAAAGCGCGGTTAAGCAGTTGCGTATCGGGATGCGCTTGTCTCCTGATCGTTGAATTGGATTGCGCGGAATGTAAAATAATCCTCCGAAACAACTCATTCGGCCTGACGACCTTGTTTAAACGAAATGAACGTTGCCATAGAGATTGTCCAGGGGGCTTCTGCCGTATTGCCACCAATGTTCCGTTGATGGTTATGTGGCGATAGCCTTTCACAAAAGTTTGGCAATTCCAGAGCCAATCCTGATACGCAAATTGCATTTCGTCTTTGACATACGGGATTTCCTGAAAAATCGATTTTGGGGCCATTAATAAAGCTGTCCAAAGATTTTTTTCAAACAATTGAGAAAAGTGTTCCGGATTGACATTCATCTCCTTAATGTAGGGATCGAACGGAAATCCAATAACGAATTGCGGATGCGCGATGTCCCCTTCACCTTTCTCAAGCGATGAAATGGCCTCATTCAGCCAGTTCTCCGAATATAGATCATCACCATCCAGGATTGAAATATAGGTGCCGGAAGCTTTCGATACGCCAAAATTTCTAGAAAGCGAAAGTGAACCAAAATCAGCGTTATGCACTGAAATGATATTTTGTCGTTTTTCCTCCCAATGGTGTAACACGTCAAGTGTTGCCGGATCCCTAACGCGGTCTTTGACGATAACGATTTCAATATCATAGTCATTCTTGTTTTTTGCATAATCGACTGCATGTTCTAAAGCGCGCATGGTTCTGTGCAAAATGTTCCCTTCAGCATGAACAGGTATCACAACAGAAGCAATGCAGGGGATCTGGTTTGGTTTCGGCATGTTCATATTATTCGTCGACTCTTTTGGTTCCCCGTTGTAAGATAATCAACCTATTTTTTATGGCGCGCTTTTTGGGCATATATTTGTATCTTATCGCTTCTTGAAGAAGGAAAACGAGTATTTCCAAACGTTCTCGGCATGTGAATCCTGAAAAACGGGAAACAGGAAGCGAAAGCAGTAGATTCGACAGAATTGGGTGTATAATGATCTTAATCAGCTTATGCTCTTCTTTTTCTCTCAATTGATAATGTCTGGAAAAGGTTTGAATAATGTCTACAATATCTTGATAGGTACGTTTCAATTCGTTTTTAGATCTATTTTCGACACGTCCACCGACGATATCCAGCATGCAATTTAAGTCGATTCTATCAACGTTTCTTTTTTCCATAAACTTATATAAGTATTCTTTTCTGATACCATTGCCGATATCTTGCTGAATTATTTTTTTTGAAACCGAAATGGATTTCGCGTGATGCCGATATTTGAGAAGGGGAATTGGGAGATTATAGCCAGCGGTATAATCTAAAACGCGACACCACAATCCATAATCCTGAGCGAACTTGGTTTGCTCATCATACCATAGATTGAAATTGGTCAATATCTTTTTTCGGATCATTACTGTGGGATGGATGAAGGGCGCCATGAATGGCAGGCAGCACCTTATTTCGATATCCGTTTCAGGTGAAAAGATTATTTTTTTAATTCGTTCATTGGCATCAATTTGATAAGCCGCACTCCCGACAATACCGACACGACTATGATTGCAAAGATAGTTCACCTGCCGCTGAATTCGATCAGGCAATGCGATGTCATCCGCATCCATTCGAGCGATTAATTCACCTTGCGCCTTAGCGATACCCGCATTCAATGAAAATGCAATGCCACGATTCTTTTCATTTTTGAGTACGACAATTCTGTTATCATGGATAGCGTTTATTGCCGACAGGGAATTATCAGTGGAACCATCATCCACAACAATGATTTCCAGGTTGCGGTATGTCTGATGAAGAATGCTGAGTAGGGCCCGGCGAAGATATTCATGGTTGTTGAAAACCGGAACAACAACTGAAACAAGCGGATTCGAATTTGGATCAGAATGCATTATTTTTCGAGTTTTTCGAGTTTCAGTATCGTTGATATTTAACAGTAGCCGTATTTTCCCAAATCAAGTGAAAATCTTTCCGCAAGTTTACTATTGCCGTCTACATATCGATCCATAATCTCTTTTTCATTTTCAAAGTGAATCTTAAACTGTCTGCCCGGTATATTGAATGTTTGAAACCATTTTTTAATGGGTGAAGAAATAGCAGCCGGCAAGAGATAACTCGCGTTTTGTAAGGCGGTATAAGTATTACGGCCGATTCCTTCCAAAAAGGGTCTTGTATCCTGTCGATAAAAATCTTTTTTCAGTCTTTTGACATTTTCCTGATTATTCAAAGAAAAGCGCACTGTATCTTCGGGAAGGTTCAAAATACAAGCCCAAAGCGCTGCGTAACGATTCAGGTCTTCTATTAAATCTTCGTATACAACAATCGTAATATTGTTTCGGTGGAATAACTGTTCATAATACAAAACAATCTGATCGAAATTCAGTGCAGCGCCAATGAAGTTATCGAAATTTTTTTGGTAGGCGTATGAAATAAATTTTTCAAAGCTATTTGTTTCTTTATGTTTTTTATAAACTAGGTTGTAATATTGCGCATAACAGGATTTTAGCAATTCTGTCTGCTTTCGAATACTGATAATAATGTTGGGATCGTATTCGCAAAAATCCTTATTGAACAAAAGCGACAATTTTCTCGCGATGGCCGCTGGATCGGGCGTCCAGCAAAAGGGAGGCGGATAATACCTGAAAAGCAATGAATTTGTGATAAAACTTTCATTTGAGAAAACGATGGCTTGTGCATCGGGTTTTTGGGCTGTCTGAGATGCGATATCGTTCATTATCAGAGATCGGGTATGGGCAAGTGCCTCCTTAAATGGGATTTCATTTTGAAAAATGATGGCACGACTGTATGACCTGTCAGTCGATTTGTCTATGTGGATAATATGGTCATTTGAAAAAAGATGTTTTTGTAATGTCGTGGTTGCTGTTTTTGGATATCCGATGTGTATTTGCAGCGGCAGTTTGATTCTATCCATAACCAATTATCCTGATAACGATATGATCGGATTTCACCCGCACCGAGATAAATATCATAGGGAAAGAATGCGTTTTTTGCAACCGTATTAATATGATGTCAACAATGCTGGTTGAAAGGCTGAAAGTGCATTAACGGCCCCCTGAGGGCGATGAAATTATCGTTTTCTGGAACGGACACTATTGATAAAGCGGCTCAAAATCCTGCTTGGTTGTTTTATAAATGGAAATGTTTCCATGGCTTTAAGCTTTATGATCTTATTAGGATGAAATTGGTCTCTCAAGCTGATATCTAAGTAATTTCCTGTAAGATCAATAAAGGCATACTGTTTGACGTTGGATTTTTCCATTAAGAACTGATTGTATGGCAAAGCATAAATAGGAACACCCACAGCCTCGGCGAAATAGACAGCAAAAGGGAAGACAAGGCTTGGCTCAAAAGAGGTCGCGTGTTGCCATATCGTTCTGCTGAAATCATCCCCGCCAATCCATCCACCGGCCTGAACTTTTGGAAATATGTTTATCAGGTCAATTGCAATTCCCCGGAGTGTATGATCACCGTCGATATATGCGAAGTCCAAGCTGTTATCCGGTATGCGATCAATCACCTCGCTGGTTTTACCCTGTAAAATAATTCTTTTCTCGCTCGCAAAATCGGTTTTTGATTTGGTTTCTATCAAAAATTGTTCAAATACATTGTTTTCCTTGTTGGCCGGCTTGTTCCAACTATCCAGGTGCCGCCAGGGATCTATCATGTAATATTTTTCTATCAAATTACATCCCCTGAGGATGGTTGAAGCAAAGTCCCCTCTATAAACACCCACTTCGGCTAAACTTTTTGATTGATTTGCATTTAAAAATTGGATCCAAAACTCGGAACGATTTTTTGATTGCTTCAAACATTCCTTTATGAGTTGGGACCTGGTATTCATACATCCTCCTGCCTTGTTAAAGGATAAGTCCTTGCTTCTTTTGAGGAAGACTATATGCGAAAGTTGATGGTGCGGCAACAGTATTTTGTATGCGAGAATGTAGGTTTATGTGTTGAATTCCCGAGCTTAAGTTGGCTGGCAAATACATTGGAAAAGGCTTTTCGGAAACATTTCCGAAAAGCCTTTTTTATATTCACCTGCGCTTCGAAATGCTAAGAATTGAGAATCTTCTTGGCACTGTCGTCATTAACATCAGAGACATGAGGAATACCTGTCTCTTTAGCAGTCTCCCGGTTTCCAGAGAAGATGTCCGATCTTTCGATCCGGTTCAGAGAGAATTTTCTTGCTCCTGCCATGAGCTGCTGCAGGCCGCAAGCCAGTTTATCGGCCAAGGTCCAGAATGCGATTGCGCCGTAAGGAATATGTTTCATTTCATCTTTTCCTACCTTTTTTTCCACATCAAAATAGGAGGCAAAAATTTCCTTGGCGCTGTTTCCTACCTGTTGTACTGTTTTCGGCAGCTCATTCCAGTTGCCGCTTACGTCTGCCCGCCTTTCAGGATGAAGCGCCCCTTCAATGTTCGAGCCGACAAAACCCGGAATCATGATCGCTCTTCCCATGCAGACCAGTTTTGTAAACGGCGCACCAAGTGCAAGCGCCTTGAATATATGGTCCTCAAGGGCAAAACCCCCGGCAAAGGACATATCAACGACATGCTGTCCTTTCGCTGACAGGATGCCGGCATACTCGTGTGCCTTTGAATGCAGAAGTATTGAAGGTACACCCCAGCTCTGCATCATGTTCCACGGGCTCATTCCGGTACCGCCGCCGGCGCCGTCAATTGTCAAGAGGTCAAGATTCGCGTCTGAAGCAAACTTTATCGCCATTGCCAGTTCTTCCATTCCATAAGAACCGGTTTTCAGGGTGATTCTTTTAAATCCGATGCTTCTGAGGTAATCCACACTGCTCATGAAATCTTCACGCACCTGATCGACCGTACTCAGATTGGTTCCTCCAAGACGGCTGTGCCGGGCAAAGGATTTAATTGAACCGTTTTCAAAAGCTTTCTGGACTTCAGGAACGGTTGGATCCGGGTCGACTACATAGCCTCGCTCTTTCAGAAATATAGCGTAATCAAGACTTTCCACCTGTATCTCGCCGCCGATATCCTTGGCACCCTGACCCCACTTCAATTCGATAATGCATTTTTCGCCATATTTATCCACTACGAATTCCGCAACGCCATTGCGGGTATCTTCAACATTGAGCTGGACGATTATGGCGCCATAACCGTCAAAGTATCGAAGATATCCATCGATGCGCCTTTCCAGCTCCGGAGCGCTCTTGATTTTTCCTTTTTTCGCGGCACCGGTTCCGATTTTCGATTGGCGGTCAACCCCCACAACATTTTCACCGATTACGACGGGAATGCCGCAAAGCGCTCCGCCGATTGCAAATGAATCCCAGTATTTCTGGGCGATAAATGTCGAGCCGAGTGCTCCAGTCATCAGGGGCATGCGGATTTTTGTTTTTACTTTCGCGCCGAATTCCGATTCAAGGCTGACCTTTGGAAAGATGCAGTCATCCGGATCATTGCTCATGCCATTGCTCAGGCCATGTGCGCCATAGGCATACCCCTGGATTCGAAGCGAGTTGTAGGAAACGCCGACATGGGTCGTATTGTTGGCGCCGGCTGTTACCAGACCGAAACTTCTTGGATAAAGCAGCTTTCGTCCGACAAGGCTGGAAAGCCATGTCTCGCATTTTCCCTGACAGTCTGCGCGGCAGAGCGTACACAGACTGGATTCTGCGGCATTACCCCGATTCGCGGTTCCAAGTGTATCATTGTTTTTTGAAAATCTCATCTTTACTCTCCTTTTGTTCAATACGGTTAAGACCGGCTGTTTTTTTCAACCGAATCTCTAAAATTTCAAAGGCTATAAACGCAAAAAGACGTCTGTTCCTTTGAGAATCAGACGTCTTTGTCTATTTTTCTATTTAAAAGTTACCGCACGTCATTGTGCGGATAAAAAATTTTAACTTATAATTACATAAGCTCCTTAAAATTACCTGTACTGATGTTAAAAGTCAAGCAGGAAATCGGATAAAAAATGATCGGATATGAATTTAGGCAGCTGGCGGATGCGGAAGATTCGGGATCAAACGGGTAACTACTGTTTTGTATCCGGGCGGAAATTGTCGCTTCCATGGAAGTCCCACGCGCTATGGGCGGAACAATCTATTCCTGGTATAACTCATCTGAAAGTATGATGGCTTCAGCGATATAACGAAGTGATTTCCGGGAATCCATGCTGCGTTTTTGTATCCATCGATAGGCTTCATCGACTTTCATGCCGCGGCTTTTCACGAGAATCTCTTTGGCCCGTTCAACCGTTTTTCTGGTTTCCAGCTCCTCACGGATAACTTTGGTCTTTACCATCAGTTCGGTATTTAAAATAGCGACGGCAGCCTGGTTTGCGACAGCTCGCAGAAGATTTACCTCGGTTTCGGAAAAATCATACGGTTTGGATGTAAAACAGTTCAACGCGCCGATCACCTTTTCATCTTTTAAGGTGAGCGGCACACCCATCATGGAGACAAGGCCCAGCTTTCGGGCCATCTCTTTTTCTTTAAACCTTTTGTTTTTCAAGACATTTTTAATGATAAGCGGTTGTTTCCGTGTAACCACATAGCCCACAACGCCTTCGTCGGGGTTCAATGAGCGGTCTTTAACATATTCCGGAGCGATTGCCTGGGTTGCCTTTAATCGAATTTTTGGAGGATCCTGCGTTTCATCGATCAGCCATAAAGAGCATATGGTTACATTCATGGCATTTGCTGTAACCATAACGATAAGCTTTAGCAGGTCTTCAAGATACAGCTCTGATGTTATGGCATGACTGATATCCGTAAGTGCCTTGATATATTCTCCATAAGTTTTTGTGTCCAGCTTTTCCATCTGTCCTGCCGTATGGGCTGTGATAAGAATTGGTTGTAACCGTTTAAAAGCATCCAGGGTGTTCCGGGATAAAGCCTTCTGAAATCAATCTATAGAAATAATAAAAACTTTTCAACACCTCATCAAGCAGAAACACAAAATTGCGATTAGAAATCAGAAAATATGAGCTCGTTACACCAGGTATTCCGTCTCAGGGAAAGGGACGGTCTTTGCCCTTGACATTAAGAAATACTTACAAATATAATTGATAATTATTTATAATTAATTATCCGGGAAGAGAAAGTTTGCCAAACGGTAAGGAGAAATAGAATATGTGCCGTCTGTTCGCAATAACATCGGATACGTTTATCTCTCCTGCCATGGGTTTCAAGGGATTGAATGCCATGCGGGAAGGATATGACGGCTCCGGCGTCGGCCTTCTATTGCGGGATCTTGGCGGCTCATTTGAAGCGATTAAAGAATTTCCGATCTTGTCCGGAATTTTCAGTGATTCAGGCTTGCGGACTCTTGATCAATTCATGTTGGATATGGGGTTTACAACAAAATACAAAATTTCTTTCAAATTGCCGAAAGATCCGCCAAGAGGCGTTCCAAGAAGAGATATCTACCTGATCAGGGCATATGATTATCCCCTTGACTGGGAAAGGATGGAACAGAAAGAGCTGCATGATAATCTGATGAGGGTCCGGCTCCACCTCAAGAAAAAGGGCGAAGTAAACAGAGATATGATTATTTTTTCCTTTTGGCCGGATACCATTATGATTAAAGAGATCGGGGACCCCATTCAGGTGGCTGAATATTTACAGCTGGATCGGAAGGAGCTCACGGCCCGGGTTATAATGGTCCAGGGGCGGCAAAATACCAATCATGATGTAGATCTCTATTCCTGCCATCCGTTTTTTCTACAGGGTTTTTCAACCATGGCAAACGGCGAGAACACCGCATTTGTAACGAATCGTGAATTTTTGATTTCAAGGGGGTTTCCGGGGTATAACGGTTATAGGTCTGACTCGGAAATTTTTACACACACCCTGCATTATGCATGTTCAACACTGAAGCTTGGAATCGAAGCCTTCAAACATATCATAACACCTTTAAACCAGGAGTTGCTTGGTGATCATCCGGATGCCTCTTTTCTGAGGCATTTGAAATATTCCTGCAGGCAACTCATCATTGACGGACCCAATTGCGTTATCGGTTGTCTTCCGGACCATTCCCTTTTTATGGTACAGGATCGAAAAAAACTCCGGCCGGGAGTTGTCGGCGGGGATCAGGGAATGTTTGTTTTCTCCTCTGAGGTTTGCGGTCTGGATGCCGTGATACCGGATCGCGACAAAACCAGAGATTTTCAGCCGATGCATCTGGATACGGTGGTTGTTGACCCGGAGCGGCAGGGTATCAAAATCTGCCGTCAGACAGATTCATTTCTGAAGAATTGAGTTTTCGAATCCATCGCCAAACCCCTTCAGGCCTCATGAGCTTTTCCGATTAAATCAACAATGCCCACCTTTTTCTTTTTAAGGTAAGTGGTTATTCCGCTATGGATCTCAACAAAAACATCGGGGTTTACAAACCAGGATGTTCCAATGCCCACCGCAGTTGCACCTGCAAGAACATATTCGATCACATCCCGCCAGTTTGAAATCCCTCCAATCCCGATGATCGGTATTTGCTTGCGGCGGCATTCCGGTATTTTTTTAAAACAGTCATATACCATAAAAAGGCCGATCGGTTTTATCGCCGGACCGGAAAGCCCTCCCACCACATTTCCCAGAAGCGGCTTGCCGGTATCGGTATTGATCGCCATCCCCCGTATGGTGTTAATCATGGAAAGCGCATCGGTACCTCCGGAAATAGCCGCTTTTGCGGGCACTGTAATATCGGTTATGTTCGGTGTCAGTTTGGTGATGATAAGAAGACGTTGATCAACCCGTTTTTTTACGGTTTTAACGATGCGCTCCACCAGTTTGGGATCGGTTCCAAAAGCAGTGCCTCCTTTTTTGATATTCGGACAGGAGACATTGATCTCAATACCGGAAATAAGTTGACTCAGATCGGTATCACTCAGGCAGGAAGCAAGCTCACCGAATTCCTCAACAGAGTCTGCAGAAATGTTCACAAAAATCGGCAGATCAAAGTTGAGAAGACCGGGAAGTTCTTTTTTTGTAAAAAATGCGGCACCTTCATTTTGAAGGCCGATGGAATTGAGTATGCCGGTCTGTGTTTCAACAATTCTAAATTCTTTGTTTCCTTCTTTGGGCTTCAGGGTAACGCCTTTGGTTACAAAGGCACCCAGTGCTGATACGATTTTGGGACTCTTTTTCAACACTTCGATTTCATTGCCATGCCCTGATGTTCCGGAAGCTGTCATTAACGGGCTTCTCAGTTGTTTGTCTTTAAGTTTCACATGGAGGATGTTATTCATAGTTGTTCCCAGTCAATTTCTTTTGAGTCAAAAAGAGGTCCATCAACACATACCCGGGAGTATCGGCTGCCTTTACTGCCTTTCCTGGTTCGGCAGACACAGGACATGCAGACACCGATTCCGCATCCCATTCTTTTTTCCAAAAGGACTTTCATCGGAATATTGAACTTTGTAGCGATATTTTTTAATGCGATCAGCATCGGTTTTGGACCACAGGCAAGAATCAAAATGGATTCCGTTTGTTTTAAACGGTTCAAAAACAGGCTGTAATGATCCACAACCAGACCGACATGATAGTTTTTATGGTTTATCTTATCGCTCAGAATTTCGTTCTCCGTTGACTCCCTGGACAAGAAGATTTCATCCGGATTCAATCCGATTTTCGATAATTCATTGATGTAAACATATGCTTTTTCGGATTCATCTGAAAACGTTTTTCCATAAGGAGCTTCCCGTAATGATTCAATCCGGTCGATACCGATAAACGCTTTGAGTTTAAAAGAGTAAAATTTGAGGGCCTGCCCGAAAAAAACCAGGGGCGCCATGCCGACGCCGCCGCCGATAAGGTGCACTTCATCCACATTGTCAGACCGCCATTTGGGTATATTGATGAATTTTCCAAGAGGTCCCAGTATTTTTATCTGATTTCCGGGATTCAGGTTCTTCAGTTCATTTGTACCGATTCCGTCTTCTATGATTTTATAAAAGATTTCAAATTGGTGCGGATAAACCGTGTTGGTTATCGCTGCCAATTGAGCCGGGAGATGCAGTTTGTTATGATAACCCCATTCAAAATGTTTATAGTATGCCCGCTGAATTCCAAAAGGTCTTTTTAGAAAAGATCGGGCAGAGAGGTCCATCGCATGTTTCCGGTATTCAGATATCCGTTTTTCAGGAGAGCGGTTTCGTTTTTTTCGGTGACCTTCGGGCAGGGTGTCTATCATCACAAACTGTCCCGGACCGATCGTATGCATGTCCGGAGCAGTGAACTGCAGTTTGAAGTGCATGGGTTTGCCGTCCAATCCAACCGGCGTGTTTTGGATCACTTCCGCCTTGAAATGTTTTATCCGGTGTTTGGTATTTTTCCCCAAATCGGTTTTCATCGGCTCCATGTTGAAGAGGTGCCCGAATTGATCTGGATCGACCTCCGCTGCTTTTTTACAAATATCTTCAAAGCAGACATAGAAGCCCCTTGGCCATTTATCTGCCTGACTGATGTGTCTATAGGATTTCATCACACTTTTGTGCGGGAAGATCAGATAACAGATAATTTGAAACTCATGCCTGTCTTTTTGGAAAATATCCTCTGCTGCCTGTTTCAGGGCTTTTTCTTTTTCCGGGGAATAAAAACAGAAAAAGATTTTTCTCCCGTTTTTGTTTTCCGCAATAAAGTCGATATGGCCAAGGCTGCTGTCATGGATTTTGAAATCAGCAGTTTCTGTATGGATATCCAGAGTCGCGTCATGAAAGGAGCCTTCTGCAACGGATTTAATTTTATAATTATCTTTTAACAGGATGGCGCGAAGGAGGGACAGGCATATTCGATTGTATGCCCTGCGATTTATCCTTTTATCGGATATTGTTTCCCGGATTTCCTGCACGGATCGTTCGGCAAGAAGATTCTGCAATGAGGGTTTGATTAAATTCCCGGCATGGCATTTCACTTTTTCCGGCTGATCCGACCTTTCGTGGAAAGCGGCCATTTGAACAAATAATTCCACTTCGCGATAATCGTTCTTTCCAGATTTTTTTAAAATTTCTTTTTCAGTTTGCGACTTCCAGGTAAGAGAATAATAGTGATCCGACACACGGACTTTCTGTTTGTTTGACTTTTCGGCGATATCTGGGAAATTCGATCCTGCCGTCTCTGTTTTATACCCCATTTTTAAAAAAGTATGATGCAGTGTTTCCCCGTATTCTGTATTTTTGGTTCTATGCGCTAAAATTATTTTGCATGAATGGCCTGAGTGTTTCCTGATCCGGCTTAAAAAAGGCTTCAGTTTCTGAATATCGTCTTTTTCCGGAAGCGCTTCTGAATGCCATTTCAATAAATCCGTACAATTCATTTTAAGCCAGGCGCCCCAGAACGCTGATAAAATCGAATAATGATTGTCTCTATTATAAAGCGGATCAATCAATACATGCGTAATTTTTAGTTTTCGGGGAAAGGGTTCGGATCTTAAATCCGTAAGATGAATATATGCCTGATCATTGGTGTTTTCAAATTCATCCATTGAATTCGCAAAGCCTGTAAAACCCAAAAGGGAATTTAATTCCTTCTTGCAGGTTAACACGGCAGCAAACTGCTTCTCAAAAGCCTTCCAGACATTGATCTCCTGTCCGGGTGATGGTGAAAAGCGATCAGAAGTTTTCCACCAGCGTGACGCAGCGCCGGATTTCGCTGTTGTATTTTGTATCGTGATGCAGTTCGTAAGAATTCCCGTAAACACATATTGAAGTACTTCCCTGCATCTTACAGACGAGATTTTATGAATTGCATTCAGCAGTTCAGCCAAAGACGCTAAATTTCGGCTTGTAAAAAAATCTTGAATGAAGAGGGCATCTTTTTTTTTAGAAAGGGTAATTTTTTTTTCAGGATACCAATATTCGGGCGGAGCCTTCGATTCTGAAAGCTGTCGCTGGATCTGGAATTTTGACAGGCGCTTCAACTGGTTGAATCCACAATATTGACAGGTGATCCTGACAGATTCAGGCCGTTCTTTTCGTCCTTCTTTCACCCATTTCAAATATTCGTAGTTTACTGGTTTTTTACATCCAGGGCATATACCGGTATATCGGTTTTGTATATTTCCGGAAACTTTTTGTTGAATTTCTTCAAAAGCCTTTTTTAAAGAATATAAACCAACGGGCTGGGCTAAAACTTTTATCAGGAAAACAGCCACTGGATTGATGTCACCGGCCAATACTTTCGAACCGCGTTGAAGTGCCGTAACAACAGGAGCGGCTTCCCTGCAAAACAAATCAAGCAGAACATCTCCTGGCTGCATGTCTTTAAAGATTCTGTGGAGTTCATTGGACTGCTTTTGCCCCCAGTATGGATGAGAACGGGTAACACAATGTAAAAAAGGGGGCTGTTTCATATTCAATCTCGATGAATTATATATAGAAATCGCGTATCCGCTCCAAGGGAATTTTATCTGTTGAAAGGATGATGAACATTCACAAATTCTACAGGCTGTATCATCCTTCCTGAATTCTTTCTGACAATGGGATCACATGGAGGAGTATATATAAACGATCTGATTATAATGCAAGAATCATCTGCCAATCGATGGAATAAAAAGAAGTTTGTTATATCTGGGTGTTCTGATCCGAAAGATCCGGAATATATTCCAAACCCTGATGCCGCAATATATCATAATAGATCATGATCTGCCTTACATAGCGGACCGGCTCCGTTCCTCTGCAATATCCGTATTTGGCATCTTTAAAATATTTCCATTTTCGAAGCATGGGGAGCGTCTTGGAAAGAGATGACCATTTGTTGGGGTCCAGATTCATTTTTTTTGCCAGTCTCTGGGCGTCGCGAATATGTCCCTGTCCTGTATTATAAGCTCCAAAAGCAATAAACAGCCGGTCTGCGCTCTCTGCGCCCTTAAACAGGTCATACAGCTCCTTTAAATGTCTGACACCCGCATTGATGTTTTGAGTCGGGTCATAAAGGTCTGTTACACCATAGGCCTGGGCAGTTCTTTCGGTTAGTTGCATCAGCCCATGGGCTCCGGCAGGGCTTTTCGCCAACGTTCTGAAATGGGATTCCTGATATATCTGAGCCGCGATGATTCTCCAGTCAAAACCATATTGATCCGCTGCACTCCGGATCAGGGGGATGAATTGGGGAAGCCTCGAATGAATACGTCTATGATAGGCCCGTAAATCGACATAATCGAACAGCTCGAGATCCATATAATATTTTTTATAAATTTGATTAAATGTTCCATCTTTTTTTATTTTGACAAAAAATTCATTAATTTTTTCGACAAGTTTTTTTGATTCAGGATGAACCGCCCAGCCGATATGATTCTTTTTGCTGATAGAACCACGGGCAACTGCCTTTGGAAAATACCGACGGTTCAGCATGGCCACATTGCTGTCTGCAATGGTGATCTCTATTTTTCCTTCCGCGACTTTCTGTATCAGTTCGGCAGTGGGTATATTGTCCACGGCTTCGATGGTTATGGACATTCCGTTTTGCTGTAATTCCTTCAACCGTTCCTCATAGGAGGTTCCTTTTCGTACATGTATGGTTTTTCCAGCCAGGTCTTCCAGTTTTCGAATATTATAGTTTTCTCTATTTACGACAATCTGCTGCCGTGTGGTTATATATTCCTTCGAAAACAGGATGATGCTTTGACGTTTTGGCGTAATCGTCAAACTGGCCGCGATGACATGAGCTTGTCCATCCAGAAGCTTTGGGATCATTTCTTCCCATTTTTCAATAATGATTATTTTCAGCTTTACCCCGAGGTAATCGGCAAATGCACGTGCAAGATCGTATTCAAACCCCATCTTCTGGTCCCGGTAGGTATAATAGCAGTGGGCATTGTTTCGGGTGATAAAGAATATTTCATTTTTTTCCAGTATGTTGTCGAGACAATCCGTTTTGAACAGTCTTTCGCGGGATAAAAAAAGGACTGAACCAATGAGGATAAGAAAAAATAAAACCCCGGGCAGGATATGGGGTGTTTTGAAAATCGTATTGATCCGGTGTGAAAAATACAATTAGAAAGCCCCCAGCTGACAGGAACCGATTTTTATCGACAGGGTTTCACAGGCATTCCCGACTTCTAATTTGTTGATGTCAAGGTCCGATGCAATCCGCCAGGCATCCTTGCAGGAAATTTTTCCTTTATCTGCCGAGCTTATAATTTTTTCCTCAAGGCTTTTTCGGATGACCGTAATGGGTTTGACGATTTTTTTTTCAGGTTTATAGCCGAACAAACCCAGCTGGCATTTTATCAGCCTGATTTTCAAAAAATCCGCAACCTTTCCGATTTCATCCATTGAAACGCGCTGGTCTTTGCTGATTTTAAATGCGACAGCGCAGGGCAGCTCATTTCCCGCGGCTCGTTCAAGCAAAATTTTTTTAAGCTTTGGATTCGGTTCTATGGAAGAACCGGCTTTGCTTTTCAACGTTTTTTTTTCGGGCTCGCTCATCATGCATACCCTTTTTTGTTTGATTACAGGTTAATTGTCGTGAATCTTGTTTCAGCAGGTGATTTTATTTATATAGCAATTTTTTATAAAACACAATTCCTGTTGATAAACATCTATTTGCTTGAACAAAAATGAAGCGTTTGCTACTCTTTTTCAGTTTCTTTCCGGGAAGGGTTGCTTTTCGTTATGTCCGCGTCATCAGCACGGTCCGTTACGCTGGTTTTCGATAAATCCCAGAAAAAATATCTGAAGACCGGCTGATTATGCTTTTGGACTTTCCGTTAACAAGGATGCTTGTTATGAGTGGCAGATCGTTTCAAATTCATCGCAAAAAGACCAGGCCGATTCATGTCGGAAAAGTGCAAGTAGGCGGGATGGCACCGGTTGCGGTTCAGTCCATGACAAACACCTATACTCAGGATGTTCAATCCACGGTCTCACAGATTCATGGGCTGGAAAAGGCGGGATGTGAAATCATACGAGTGGCGGTGCCGGATCTGGAAGCTGCTTTGGCCATCGCTCGGATTAAAAAAGAAATCTCTATTCCTCTCATTGCGGATATTCATTTTGATTTCAAGCTTGCCATTCAGGCGGCTCGCTCCGGGGCGGACGGGCTGAGAATCAATCCCGGGAACATCGGCGGCAATAAAAAGGTCAAGGCGGTTGTTGATGCGGCAAATGAATGCGGTATACCGATTCGAGTAGGAGTAAATGCTGGATCTCTTGAAAAGGATCTTCTTGAAAAATATGGAGGCGCGACAGCAGAGGCCATGGTTGAAAGCGCCATTCGGAACATTGCGTTACTGGAATCACTTGATTTTAAGCAGATAAAGATTTCCATCAAGGCTTCGGATGTCGCCCGAACCGTAGAAGCATACCGTCTTCTTTCCGACAGAACAGACATTCCCCTTCATGTCGGCGTTACCGAAGCAGGGGGGCTTTATTCCGGAATCGTGAAATCCTCCCTTGGTATCGGAATGCTTTTATCCGAAGGGATCGGAGACACAATACGGGTATCGCTTACCCGTGATCCAATAGAGGAGGTGCGGGTAGGATATGAAATTCTCAAAGCCCTTGATATCCGGCGTCGTGGCCCGGAAATTATTTCATGCCCTACCTGTGGACGCTGTAATATTGGTCTGTTCGATATTGCGGAACAGGTTGAAAAAGCAATGATGTTTTCATCCCTGCCTATCAAGATCGCGATTATGGGATGTGTGGTTAATGGCCCTGGAGAGGCAAAAGAGGCGGACATCGGGATTGCCGGCGGCGATGGAATTGGAATTCTGTTTAAAAAAGGAAAGGTCGTTAAAAAAATCCCCCAGGAAAAACTGGTGGAGGGACTCCTTAAAGAGATTGCCGATTATGAAAAAAATAGTAAAACAACATCCGGATGATAGGATGCTGTGATAAACGTTCTTTTTTCAGTAAAGCCGTGATAAAAAAGAGTGATCGAAGGCGGATCCGGAAAAGGACAACATACAAGTGGATTAAACAATATATTTTGTTTTTGATTTGAAAGATGAGGATTGAGATGAGCAAACAGCTTGAGACTGCGATATCGCCAACGCGGATTGAGGACTATCCTGAATGGTATCAGCAGGTAGTAAAAGCATCGGAACTGGCGGAAAAATCTCCTGTGCGGGGTTGCATGGTTATCAAACCATGGGGGTATGCCCTGTGGGAAAATATAACGCATACGCTGGATCGTATGTTTAAAGAAACAGGCGTAAAAAATGCGTATTTCCCACTTTTTATTCCGTTAAGTTTTCTGGAAAAAGAAGCGGAACATGTTGAAGGGTTTGCCAAGGAGTGTGCAGTCGTTACGCATCACAGGCTTGAAAAAGGGCCTGACGGCGGATTGGTTCCTGCAGGGGAGCTTGCTGAGCCTCTTGTTGTTCGTCCAACTTCTGAAACCATTATCGGCGATTCATTTTCCAGGTGGGTATCAAGCTATCGCGACCTTCCCATTCTGATCAATCAGTGGGCAAATGTGGTTCGGTGGGAGATGCGGACAAGAACATTTCTGAGGACAAGCGAGTTCTTGTGGCAGGAAGGGCACACCGCGCATGCGGACAGGGAGGAAGCGGTCAAACGAGCGTATATGATGCTGGATGTATATGAAAGATTTGTAGAAGACTATCTGGCCATGCCGGTTATAAAGGGAGAGAAATCTGCTTCTGAAAGATTCCCGGGAGCTGTTGATACACTGTGTATTGAGGCGATGATGCAGGATCGGAAAGCACTTCAGGCCGGTACTTCTCATTTTCTCGGGCAAAATTTTTCCAGAGCTTCGAATATTCGTTTTCAGTCTGCTGAAGAAAAAGAAGAATATGCATGGACTACCTCATGGGGTGTTTCAACCCGTATGATAGGGGGACTGGTCATGACTCACGGCGATGATGATGGAATTGTTTTACCTCCCCGGATCGCTTCCGCGCATATTGTACTTCTGCCGATTTTTCGAAAGGAGAAGGATCGTCAGGCTGTGATGCAATATACGGAAAACCTGGCAAAAGCACTTCGGGAAAAATCGTATTTCGGCCGGCACATTGTCGTTGAAGTCGACAGCCGTGATATCGGCGGCGCAAGGGGATGGGATTGGATCAAGAAGGGAATTCCGATTCGCGTAGAGATCGGTCCGCGGGATATTGCAGGTGATTCGGTTTTCGTTGCAAGGAGAGATAAGGGTTTAAAGGAAAAAGAATCGATCGGCAGAGAGCAGTTTGTCTTTCAGATTACCGACATGCTGGATGATATCCAAAAGAACCTGTTCGACCGGGCACTGGATTTCAGGGAGAAGCATACGGTTCGAATGGATGATCGAGGGGAATTTAAAGATTTTTTCACACCGGAAAATATGGAAAAACCGGAAATTCACGGAGGTTTTGTCCATTCTCACTGGTGCGGCGAAGAACAATGCGAAACCAGAATAAAAGAAGATCTCAAGGTTACCATCCGATGCATACCGTTTGACAATGAAACCGAAACCGGCAAATGTATCTACTGCGGGGGGGCAAGCAGCAGGCGTGTTATATTCTCAAAAGCATACTGATTCAAAAGCCGCAACTTGCGGCTGGTTTTCCGGATTTGATACGTAGATTATGATTCGAATAACAGACATACTGGATAAGGTCTCAGAGTATTATCCCGAGGCAGACCTTGACATCATTGATCGTGCATATGTCTATTCTGCCCGTGTCCATGCCGGGCAGGTGCGTCACTCCGGAGAGCCATACCTTTCTCATCCATTGGAAGTGGCCGGCATCTTGTCGGACATGAAGCTGGACAGTATCAGCGTGGCAGCCGCGCTGCTTCATGATGTAGTGGAAGATACGCATGCCACGGCAGAAGATATCAGGGAGATGTTTGGCCCTGAGACCGAACATATTGTTTCCGGTGTTACCAAGATCAGTGCCCTCACCTTTGATAATTCACAAGCACGCCAGGCTGAAAACATCCGGAAAATGATTCTTGCAATGGCGGATGACATCCGGGTGATTCTGATCAAACTGGCGGACCGGCTGCACAATATGCGGACATTGGGGTATCATAAAAATCATGAAAAATGTGTTGCCATTGCCCAGGAAACACTTGATATCTATGCGCCTATTGCAGCCCGGCTGGGGATCTACTGGATCAAACAGGAACTTGAAAATATTGCATTTCAATATGCCATGCCGGATGAATACGAAAGAATTAAAGCACTCATAAACAAAGGGGCTGCAGAGCGAGAAGAGTATGTCGCGACGATTAAGTCATACATCAAACACAAGATGGATGAAGCCAATTTAAAATGCGAGGTTGTGGGCAGATACAAGCAGTATTACAGTATTTATCAGAAAATGGTGCAGCAGAATCTGGAGTTTGAGGAGATATACGATATCAGCGCATTCAGAATCATTCTGGATACCATCCCCCAATGCTATGAGGCATTAGGGCTTCTTCATGCGTTATGGAAACCAATTCCAAAAAAGTTTAAGGATTATATCGGCGTGCCGAAATTAAATATGTATCAGTCCCTGCACACGACTGTCATTGGTCCTTTTGGCGAACGTATGGAGATTCAGATTCGAACAACTGAAATGGATAGAGTGGCGAAATCAGGAATCGCGGCCCACTGGAGCTACAAGGAGGGCAGAAGTTTTGATGATAAAACCGGTAAAACGTTTGCATGGATTCAGGATCTCGTTGAAAATCAGGAAAATTTCAGAGATCCGAATGAATTTTTGGAGAATGTGAGAATTGACCTGTTCCCGGATGAGGTTTATGTGTTTACTCCCCAGGGAAAGATTATAACGCTTCCGAAGGGCGCAACACCGGTTGACTTTGCGTATCAGATTCATACCGAGGTCGGTAACCAGTGTACCGGTGCAAAAGTCAACGGCCGTATGGTTCCACTGCAATATCAATTGAAGACAGGTGACAGTATTGAGGTGATCACCTCCAAAGGGCACACCCCAAGTAAGGACTGGCTGAATTTTATTAAAACGGTAAAGGCTCGATCCAGAATACGTCAGTGGATCCGAACACAGGAAAAGGGGCGAAGTATTACCCTCGGACGGGAAATGTGTGAGAAAGCCTTTCGTAAAGAGCGCTTGAATTTTAATAATTTTTTGAAATCCGAAGAAATGGATAATATCGTTAAAGAGTTTGGATTCTCCGCAACAGAGGATCTGATCGCTGAGGTGGGATACGGTAAAATTACACCATTACAGATTGTTCGGAAATTATTACCAAAATCGGAGGAAGAGTCCCATAAATCGGACGGATCGATTCTGAACAAGATTATTGGAAGGGTAAGAAAGAAAAAAAATCATGAAGGAATTGTTGTAAAAGGGCTGGATGATATTCTGGTCAAGTTTGGGAAATGCTGCCAACCGGTTCCAGGTGACAAAATTACAGGTTATATTACCAGGGGACAGGGGGTTACCATACACAGAGCCAACTGCATAAACGCTTTTAAAATGACACCTGAAAGGCAGATTGATGTTGCATGGGGGGGGGATACGTCAGACACCTATCCGGTAAGAATCAGGATCCGTTCCCATGATCGATTTGGATTGCTTGCGGATATTACCGCAAGCATCAGTAAAAACAGCGCAAATATTCTGCAGGCCTATACGGAAACCAAGGAGAATAAAATGGTCGACACCTTTTTTACCATTGCAGTTGAAGGTACCGACCATTTAAACAGGGTGTTGACTTCTCTCAGGAAGGTTAAGTTTGTTCAGGATGTTAAGAGGCTCGACAGCAATTAAGGCGCTTTTACAACCAATCCTGACTTAATACAGTTGGTACAGACATTGATTTTTTTTACGCTTCCGTTTTGAACCACAGCCCGCACTCGTTGAAGATTCGGGTTGAAACGGCGTTTGTTCAGATTATGAGCGTGGCTTACGTTGTTCCCTACCATCGGTTTTTTGCCACATATTTCACACATTTTTGACATGATTTCGATCTCCCTTGCCTATCGATAAAGCATAATAAAAAGAATCAAATCTTTTACAATAGAATATTTTATAAGTAAAGTCTTTTTTTAGAAGCGATCTTAAAAAAGGTTGTCGTGCATTCCCATCGTCAGGGCTTGGAAAGAATCCTCGGCTTTGAATACCGTTCCTGTTTCTACTCTTGTTCCTCTTGTTTTTTTTCAGCTTCAGCCGCCTCCAGAGCTGCTTCACAAAGTGAGATATGCTGAAGAGCGGTACGATGCGTTCCAACATCCGGATAATCGGAGATTACGGCTTTAAAACGATACAGAGCGGCCTTATAGTGTTCCGTCTTGTAATAATAAAGCGCAACATACAGTTCGTTGCCCGCAAGGCTTTTAATACATTCATGTTTGTCTTCTTTTGCCTGGGGAACATATGAACTGTCCGGATAATACTTGATCAGCCGGTTAAATGTGTCAAGGGCTTTACGTGCAGGTGTCTGGTCTCTGTCGATGGTATCGACCTGGTTAAAATGGCATTGACCGATCTGGTAGACCGCATAAGGAGTTTTTTCATTCCTTGGATGGAGATTTTCGAACTCTTCATAAGCAAAAACAGCATCCGCATATTCTTCAAGGTGATAGTAGGCATCTGCAATCTTAAGCTCAGCAACAATTGCATACTTGCTGAATGGATACCAGTCTTTTAGATCTTGAAGGGATTGAATCGCTTTTCGGTAGCTCTCACTTTCATAGTGCGCAAGGCCTTCAGCAATAAGCTCATCAGCTGTTTTTTCCTTCTGTGTCTCAAACCAGGCGCATCCGGAGAGAAACATGATGGATATGAGGAACAGGGTGGACAAGATTTTCATGATTACACGCTTTCCAGATAATGCTCGGCTGCGGCAACAGAGATGACAGCGTCGCCGGCAGCGGTTGCGATCTGCCTTATGGGGGTGTTCCTGACATCGCCTGCCGCAAAAACCCCGGAGACGGAGGTTGCCATGTTTGTATCCGTTATGATGAAGCCGTTATCATCCCGCTGGATTTCATTTCCAAGAAAATCCACGTTCGGATGCGTGCCAATCCAGATAAAGCATCCGTCTACGGGCAGATTTTTGGTTTCGTTGGTTTTAACGTGCTTGATGGTTATTTTTTCAACATGGGTAAGACCGGTGATTTCCGTCACAACCGAATCCCATACCAGCTCTATTTTTTGATTCGCAAACGCTCGTTCCTGTAATATTTTTTCTGCCCGCAGCTCATCCCTGCGGTGAATCAGATATACCTTCCTCGCGAATTTGGCCAGAAACTGGGTTTCCTGTACCGCGGTATCTCCTCCTCCGACAGCTGCGACTACACGATCTTTGAAAAACGGGCCGTCACATGTTCCGCAGAAGGATACGCCTCTCCCGGAGAACTTGGCCTCACCGGGAACCCCGAGTTTTTTCGGAGATGCACCGGTAGCAATAATGACCGCACGGGCAAGGAGCATTGCTCCATCCGATAGCGTAATCCGCTTTATCGGCTTTGAACAATCAAGAGACGAAACTTCTGCGGATTGAATCGAAAGATCAAACCGTTTTGCCTGATCGGTCATTCTTTGAACAAGTTCTGCGCCGGAAATTCCTTCGGGGAATCCCGGGTAATTCTCAATCCAGTCTGTAACAAGGATTTGGCCGCCCGGTGTTATTTTTTCGAGAAGGATCACTTTCATTCGGGCGCGTGCCGCATAGAGCCCGGCGGTCAGCCCTGCCGGTCCTCCGCCGATAATTACCAGATCATGATCAACTTTATCCATATTTCAGTGTCCTAATCCGGTCATGGCGGAGGCTCAGGGTCTTAGAATTCGGAGCTGATATCGTTTTACAATACCGATCGATTTTGTTCGGGATCCGTCCGGGATTCCGGTGGTTGATAATTTTTTTCCGTGTGCTTTTTTGATTAACGTGTGTGGACGCAAAGAGTATGCAGCAAGAAGCATGGTTGTCATACTCGAATTAAAGCATCTTGTTGATCGTTTCTTCCAGCTTTGCCTTTGCAACCATACCCACGATCTGCTCGAAGACTTTACCGTCTTTAAAGAATATCAAGGTAGGTATTGAACGTATTTCAAATTTGCCGGGTGTGACCGGATTGTCATCAACATTGCATTTAACGATTTTTATTTTGTCTCCCAGGGTGCCGGCAAGTTCTTCCAGCAGGGGGGCTATTGCGCGGCACGGGCCGCACCAGGGAGCCCAGAAATCAACCAGTACGGGTTTCCCTGAGTTCAACACTTCAGTATCAAAGTTGCTGTCATTTATTTCAAAAATTCCTTCTGCCATAGCCTGTAATCCTTTCGGTTGTGAATAGTATTTTTGCGCTGAACATAGTATCAAAAAGCCTTTTTGTCAACCTTTGGCGGTCGTGGGAATCAGTCGTATTGTTTGAATTCCGACTTATGGTTTCAAAGAACAGCCGCGTTCCAACCCATCCATATTAAAAACGCAATATTGTTTGGAAATATTGATTGAAATGCGGAAGTGTGTTTATATGATTCTTTTATATCTGTTTCGCTGCATGGAATGTTGAATTTTCAATCCATAAAAAATTCTGAGTTTCGGTTGTGAAATTCCATTAGCATCTTGATTTTGAACATAATAATGAACCTGTTGGATTTGAAAAAAATTTGTAAAAAAAGCCCTGTTCCTTTCCGGCTTTTTGAAAGGTGAGTTGAGATGGCAACAGATTTTCAGGCAAATGCCTTACCTGCTCTGATCGGAAGTTTTCCCCTGAACGATCATGGAGAAGCGATAGAGCTGGTTTTGAAATATACCCCTGAGATACCTCTCTGGGTTCAGCTTCCCTCACATAAAGAAGAGGGCATGATGGTGCAGTTTTTGTCCGGGATGCCGGGTCTGATAAAACAGGGAGAGAAAACATTTGTTAACACGGACAAAGAAACGTTTGAGTCAGAGCTGCTTGAATTTTATGAAGAGTTTCTGTCCGTTACAGATGGAGAACAAGATCTTGTCAACTCGAGGTTCAGACTTGAAACCAGCACAGCCGCAGGTTTTTTTGAATTTTTGCGCAAACTGGAAAAGACGGACATTCAGCCTGTGGCCCTGAAAGGGCAGATAACCGGACCGGTTACACTGGGAACCGGAGTTGTCGACCAGAATGGCAGGGCGATATTTTATGATGAACGGCTGCGGGATGCCACGGTCAAACTCATTGCCCTGAAAGCAAGATGGCAGGTTCGTAAGCTTAAAAAATTCGGCTGTCCGGTGATCCTTTTTTTTGACGAGCCGGCATTGACAGGTTTTGGATCTTCAGCCTTTATCAGCATATCAGCGGAAGAGATATCAGCCTGTTTTGACGAGGTGATCGATGCTGTACACGCCGAAGGGGGGATTGTCGGAATACATGTATGTGCGAATGCCGAATGGTCCCTCATTCTGGACTCTTCTGCGGATATTGTCAGTTTTGATGCATATTCCTACTTTGACAAATTTGTTCTTTATCCGGAGCAGATCAGAAAATTTATGGCCGCAGGTGGTATACTGGCATGGGGAGTCGTTCCGACATTAAATCCGGAAGACCTGAAAAAAGAGACGGCAGATTCTTTGACAGCGCTTTGGGAAGAGAGAGCCGGTGGGATAGAAGCTCTTGGGATCGATGCTTCCGTTATAACCGCCCAATCTTTGATTACACCCAGTTGCGGAACCGGTTCGCTAAGTTTGGATCAGGCGAAAACTGTATTGCGGCTTACACAAGAAGTATCCCGAAACATCAGAAATCGTTGATCTGTGGATGCTATACGCTGTCATGTTTTGTAGAAGTTGGATGATGAAGCGAAAATCAGATAAATTGTTGATCCGAATACGCGGATACCGGAGAATCTTATTTTATTAAAATTATAGGATATGAGGTTTTTATGACAGACACACACACGTTACAAAACCGTTTTTCAGGAGCAAGACGTTACATTCTGGATGAGGAACTTGCTAAAATTGTTAATATTTCCATGGCACTTGAAATGCCTCTTCTTCTAAAAGGAGAGCCCGGAACCGGGAAAACCATGCTGGCGCATGCAATTGCAGAAAATTTGAAGATGCCGCTGATCGTTCTGAATGTAAAATCAAGCATGAAGCTGGTAGAGGCCCTTTACCAGTACGATACCCTGACACGATTAAATGACAGTCGTTTCGGGGATTCAAGCCGTGATGTAAGCAATATTGAAGACTATTTGAGAATGGGTAAGATCGGACAGGCGTTTACCGCTGAAAAAAGAACCGTTCTTCTGATCGATGAAATCGACAAGGCAGATACGGATTTTCAGGATGACATGCTGGATGTTCTGGATCAGATGCAGTTTGACATCATTGAGACCGACAAAACCATCTCCGCAAGATATCGACCGGTTATCATCATCACATCCAACGCAAAGAAGGATTTGTCCGACCCTTTTCTTGGAAGATGCAATTTCCATCATATCGCATTTCCGGATCCGAAAATGATGCGTAAAATTATAGGCGTTCATTTCCCGGATATCGATGATACGCTGGCTGAAAATGCCATATCGACTTTTTACCGGCTGCGCGATCTTGATGCAATTGAAAAACGGCCTGCAACCAGAGAGCTGATCAACTGGATTCGGGCATTGCAGGCGGATTCGGATTTTAAGCCGAAAGTGCTGGCAAAGGGTGAGGTCCCCTATCTGGGTGTTTTATTTAAAAAAAGCCAGGACCACTCTCGCGCCCAGGATGGTTTGAACAGACGTGGACGGTTTTAAACACTTCCGATCATGTTGATTTTTCAGAGAGAAGTTGTTCCGCATGGATAAAAGAGAAATAGACTATGTTCATCGATTTTTTTTATAAGGTAAAGGACTACGGAATCCCTGTGAGCCCGACTTCATTTTTGACACTTCACAGGGCCTTAAATACAGGTCTGATTGAATCGCTTGAAGACTTTTATACCGCCTCCCGATCCATTTTGATCAAAAGTGAACGATATTTTGATCTGTTTGATCAGATTTTTGCTCATTATTTTCAGGGGGTCGAGCTCCCTGATTATGAGGGGTTTGAATTGGATGAGATGGCAAAGGCGATGCTTGAACATTGGCTGAAAGATCCGGAGTCGATTGCCGAAGCTCTTGGCATGGATGAGTCTGAACTCAACAAAATGACGCCTGATGAACTCATTGAATATTTCAAGAAACGCCTTCAGGATCAGTCCGAGCGTCATGACGGCGGAAATAAATGGATTGGAACCGGCGGAAGATCGCCTGTGGGGCACTCCGGTTATCATCCCGGTGGAATGCGGGTGGGAGGCGTTTCACGAAACAAGTCCGCTGTAAAGGTCGCCATGGAAAGACGTTACAGGGATTATTCCCTGGAAGGCCCCTTGACCGAATCCATGATGGGTGAAGCCCTGAAAAGGCTTCGCAATCTGATACCGGCTGGGCCGATGGATCAGGTGAATGTAGATGAAACAATCTATCAAACCATGAAAAACGGAGGCGAGATTGAAATTGTTTTTGAGCGTGACCTGAAAGATCGTCTCAAGGTCATTCTTGCGATTGATAATGGCGGATGGTCCATGGATCCTTATATTTCAATCGTTCAAACGCTTTTTGACTATTCACGGGCTCAATTCAAGGATCTGAAAACCTATTTTTTTCATAACACGGTTTACGATACCGTATGGGAGGATCCTGCGCGTCTGAGAAAACCGGTCCGTTTGGATGATCTGGCAAAAAGGGATCCTGAAACCCGCCTGATCATGGTTGGAGATGCGAGCATGGCTCCCTATGAGTTGATGGCAAGGGACGGCTCTCTTTATATTAACGAACGAAGCGGCAGGCCCGGCATCGAGAGTTTGATGTTCCTGGCTGAAACGTTTAAACACAGTGTATGGCTTAATCCGGCTTCAGCCCGGATATGGAATTATACCAGCACCATCAAAACCATCAGCAATATTTTTCCGATGTTTGAACTATCTATCGACGGCCTGGAGAAAGCCGTCAAGCAGTTAATGATAAAATAGGGGGTTCAGACCCCGGAAAGAATATATGGCTTTTGTAAAAACCATTAAGATATTATTGCCCATCAGCCTGCTGCAGGAGACTTTCACGTGCCGGATATGAAAAAGCTGGCGGAATTGATGAGAGAACTGGAAGCGAGCCTCAGCATTTGTACCCGTTGCGGCATGTGTCAGGCGGTTTGTCCGCTGTTTCTGGAAACCGGCAGGGAGGCGGATCTTGCCCGCGGCAAACTGGCTCTTCTGGATGGTTTGATACAGGAACTGTTTAAAAACCCTGACGGGGTTTCCGAGCGTCTGAACCGTTGCGTTTTATGCGGCTCGTGTGAATCCAATTGCTCCAGCGGAGTCCATGTTCTTGAAATTTTTTTCAAGGCTCGTGAAGTGATTTCGGGTTTTCAGGGCCTGTCCGCAGCAAAAAAAATGGTTTTCCGGCAGATGCTGGCACGGCCTGAAACTTTTGATCTGCTCATTTCCTTTACGGCAAAGTTTCAAAATCTGTTTGCCAGACCGGTTAACCGGGAACTTGGAACATCCTGCGCCCGTATCTTTTCTCCTTTGTTGACCAGTCGTCATTTCATCCCGCTGGCACCGGAGCCGTTTCATAAAAAAATACCGTTTATGGATACGCCTCCCGGAAAATCAGGCCTTCGCGTGGGTTTTTTTGTCGGCTGCCTTCTGGACAAGATGTTTCCCGGTATTGCGGAAGCTACAATAGAAGTACTTCAACATCACGGCACAGGCATTTGGCTGCCTGAAAATCAGGGATGTTGCGGCATCCCTGCAATCAGCGAAGGAGATTCAACCGCATTTGAGCGCCTGGTGCGGCATAACATCGATCTTTTTGATGCGGGCAACATTGACTATCTGATCACGTCATGCGCAACCTGCACGTTTACGATCAAGAAAGTCTGGCCCATGATGGTTGCGACGGCTACCAGGGAGATGCGGTCCAAAATGGAACGACTTTCCCAAAAAACACTGGATATCAGCCAGTTTCTGGTTTCAATTCTCGGTGTATCCAAAGATGAAGAACAACGGTCATGTCCAACACGAAACATTACCTATCATGATCCCTGTCATCTTAAAAAATCATTGGGAGTTTGGGCTGAACCAAGAGTTTTGATCAATGCTGATTCCAGCTCGTTTCTGGTTGAAATGCTTGAAGCGGATCGCTGTTGCGGCATGGGGGGAAGCTTTAACCTTCATCACTACAACCTCTCGTCGGAAATCGGGAAAAAAAAGGCTTCCCGCATCCTGGACACCGGGTGCCGGATCGTTGCCACCAGTTGTCCTGCCTGCATATTACAGTTGTCTGATGCCCTTTCAAAATCCGGAAGCAAGATCGGTGTAAAACACGTGATTGAAATCTACAGAGATTCGATTATGAATCGTGCTCAATAACTATATTGAATAATAGAATATTTTATATCATATACTTCGAAGTAATGCCCGATACGAGATACAGATTACCTATAAGCGAGGATCTGAAGATCTGGTCGATTATTTAGGGTGTGTTCTTCGGGATCAGGGTTTTCGCATTTCTACCTGGACAAATATCGATAAGAAACCCGATGATTTTCGAAGCTCCAGCGGATAGTTTCATCATTCATCCCTGAATCGATCTAAAAAATTTTTTTCGTGAACAAAAGATAGCTGCCGTTGTCAGGCTTTGAGGTGAGAAATTGGAATTATTCCTGCAGCAATGATTCAATTTCGCTCAGGCTTTTAATATGGATATCTGCTGAAAGGGATGGATTGTTATAGGCAACAAAGGGAATCCCCGCTGCCAGGGAGGCCTGTTCGTCGACTTCGGAGTCTCCGATGTAAATCATATTATCGGGAAAGACGTTGAAGTGATTCATAATTTTTAGCAGTGGGTCCGGGAAGGGTTTTGGGTGATCCACATCACGGGCGGAAATCACGAGGTCAAAATATCCTGCAAGATCGTGCTCAGCCAGAACACGATCCATGGTGTCGGAACGGTTTGTCGCAATCGCTGTTTTATATTCAGGCCGGAGCTTTTTCAGTAGCGGTTTCAGGCCGGGTTCAATCTCCATATAGGGAATCAGGGAAAAATAGTTTAATGTTTTGCGAACCTCATCAGCTTGCTTTCGGATTTCCCTGTTTTTAAAAAGATAGTCCAGGGAAGCATCCACCGTGTGCATATGGGTGTAGGCAAACTGATCTGCCGTCATGGGAGGCATGTTGAAATGCTCCAGAATCCGATTGTAATACGTCATGTTTGATTTTGTCGTATCAAACATGACGCCGTCGCAGTCAAAAGCAACCACTTTAATCTTTGTCAGTTTCATTGGATTATCAATCTTGGGGGGATTGCGTTTTCGTTCGTTTCCGATTCAGAACGATTTCTATTCAGGCGTTTTCGGATCCAGTTCACCCAGGTATATGAATTCAATCCGACGGTTTAGAGCCTGTCCGGACTCGGTGTCATTTGAGGAGACAGGCATTGTTGCCCCGACGCCCTCGGCAGTCAGCCGGTTTTTATCAATTTGATATTTTTCGACAAGTATATCCATCACCTCTTTGGCCCGCAGCTTGGACAGGTTGAGGTTGTATTTTGCGGATCCTTTGCTGTCGGAATGCCCTTGAATCAGAATTTTTGCATTTCGGAGTTTTTCAGCTTTCAATGCGGTTGCAATCTGCTCCAACTGCGCCGTGAAACATTTATTGATTCTGGAAGAACCGGATTCGAAATGAATACCGACGATTCCAAGCTGGCCCGCCTTGATCTGTAATTCAGGCAGCTCTGTATTATTATCCGGCTTTTGAATCCTGTTTTCAGGTTTATTTTCATCTACAGCGCTTTCAGAAAGACAGGGTGATGAAGTCAGGAAAGTAAATCCTATACTCAGACAGGCGGCAAAAAATGAAATTCGTTTCATTGACATTTCCCAACCCGGCTTACCGGAAAAGTGATGATTGAATAAAACGCGTCTATTGTTTTTTAGAAGAAATATCGCCATAGACGCTTATTTGAATCTCAGGTCGTATCTTGCTGTCTGTTTTTAACGTGATAATGTCAAAATAACGACCCCCATCTGTTCTGATATTCTCTACCGTGAGAAGATAGCCCTTTCCTTCCGGATGCTCCACTTCTTTCAGTTCCTGCTGGATATTATCGCCATTTTTGGCACTTACACTTAGAATTTTAAACGGATATTTTTTTTCAGGGATGATGTTTGCCGAGCTTTTTATGGATGCCCCGGATTCACCTGAAAGCCTGAGTCTTGAGGGAGAAATGGTTGCAAATTTTTCAACATATCCGGTTATAATCAGATTGAAACTTTTATTTTGCGGGTCATTGGTCTCAACCCGGATACTTTTATTCACTTTCCGTCCGCCATATCCATCCGTATTTACTTTAATTTTTATTGTTCCCTCGCCACCGGGAGGGATTTGCTCTGTATAAGAGACGGCTGCGCAGCCTCAGCCGGGTTTGACTTTCATAATATCAAGCTGGGCTTTTCCTGTATTCTGTATGACAAAGTCATGTATAATTTCTTTCCCTTCGGTAATCGTTTCAAATTTGTAGATTCCTTCAACCACATTCACCACCGGAAATGCCGTTGCTTCAATTTTGTTTTCCGCATAGCCGATTTGATAAAAAAGAAAAATAATAATAGCAGGTAAGATCGTTTTCAGTTTCATAAACAGTTCCTCAAAAAATACGGATAATGAAAAAAATATGGTGTGCCAAGTTTTATGCATTTTAAATGGTTATTTTTGAAAGTCAAGAACGAGATGTGTAAAAAAGGCAAATCGTGTCCCTCCGGGAATCAGCTATTTTGTCCAAGTCCAAGGAAGGCAAAAATTTTAACCATATGAATATATATAATATTTTGCGGATTAACCTGTGAGGCTGCGGATAAAACCCGATTTTCGGAGACGAAGAAATCGGGCAGAATAAACATTTATGGATGGACATGGTTTACGGACATGGGCCTGACGCTCCCAATCCATGTCATGAACTTTTAAAGCATGAAGATCGGATCCACGTCCACAACCACTTTTACATTTCGATTTTGAGTGATATCAAGATCTTCAAACATTAGGCGGCTCACAAAGGTATGAAGTGTGCCGGTATTGGTTCCTTTGAGTAAAATATGCCATCTGAAATATCCGGCGATCTTTGAAAAAGGAGCCTCCACCGGGCCAAGGATCTCAATGTCCTTCTGGAATCGACGCTCTTGTTGGCACATGGCTTTACAGCGCTCACCGGCAAGGATGGCATGGGTTTTTGTTGTTTTTTTATCCCTTCCCGATATTTTGAGCTGAACGATTCTTGAAAATGGAGGGTAGTTCAATGCTTTTCGGAAAACAATTTCCTGGCTGTAAAACCTTTCATAGTCCTGAGCCTGAGCCGCGGTTATACTGAAATGATTTGGATTATATGTCTGCAGGATTACCCTGCCTTTGAGGTTCCCCCTGCCTGCTCTTCCGGCAACCTGGGCCAGAATCTGAAATGTAAGCTCACTTGCCCTGAAATCCGGGAAATTAAGGGAAAGATCTGCACAAATAATTCCCACTAGCGTAATGTTGGGAAAGTCGTGGCCTTTTGCGACCATTTGCGTCCCAATCAGGATATCTATCTTATTCTTCCTTAACTCTTTCAAAATAGTAACCATGGATCCCTTTTTGACCGTTGTGTCACGATCCATTCTCGTGATTCTCGCATCTGGAAAAAGATTCTCCATGGCGGCAGCCACCTTTTCTGTGCCGATTCCCAGCAGCTTGATAGCGGGGGAACCACATTTCCCACATGCGGAAACCGATGCACGGGTGTACCCGCAAAAATGACATTTATACGCATTGATTCCCTTGTGCAGTGTAAGTGAAATATCGCAGTTCTTGCACAGCATGGGTTCACCACAGGATGCACACACCGGGAAATTCGCGAAGCCTCGCCGGTTCAGAAAGAGAAGAACCTGTTCTCCCCGCTCAAGATTTTTTTTAACCTCTTGGATCAGCTCCGGTGTGATAAATCTTCTCAGGCCTCTTTCATCCCGGTATCGGCAAAGGTCAACAACCGTAACCTCCGGCAGCGGGCGATCATTGATTCTTTTTGTTAAATACAACCGGTCAAATTTTTTTAGATCTGCATTAAAGGAGGACTGGACTGAGGGTGTGGCGGAGCCAAGCAGGACAATCGCGTTCTGCTGTTTTGCCCTTACAATGGCAATATCCCTTGCATGATACCGCAGACTGCTTTCCTGTTTGTAGGAGCTGTCATGCTCTTCATCCACGATAATCACACCCAGTTCGGTAACCGGTGCAAAAACGGCTGATCGTGCGCCAATGACGATTTTTACTTTTTTCTCCAGGATTTTTAGCCACTGGTCATATCTTTCACCTGCGGACAGCCCGCTGTGCAGGACGGCAATACATTCTCCAAAGCGGGCTCTGAAGCGCCTTTCGGTTTGGGAAATCAATGCGATCTCCGGGACCAGGACAAGGGCGGAGTATCCTTTTTTCACGGCAGATTCAGCGATGCGCATATAAACTTCCGTTTTCCCGCTTCCGGTTACACCGGAAAGAAGATAGGTGGTGAATCCTGTTCCCATCGAGCGCAGAATGGTTGAGACTGCTTTTTCCTGTTCCCGGGTGAGTTGGGGCGGAGTGTCCGGAGGAACCGGCTCGCCCAGGGGATCGCGATAAACGCTGCGCAGATCCTCTGACAGAAATCTGTTTTTAACCAGATATTCCGTATATCCTTCGGCGCCTTCCGTATTTGCCTTCAATTCTTTAAGCGAGATGCCGTCTGGATGCTTTGTTACAAGGTCTATAATCTGTTTTCTTTTTTCATAAAACCGGTCTTTCGGGATGTCTGCATTAATGACGGATAAAAATTTTTCTTCCCGCGGTCCGATGCTTTTCCCTTTGAGCAGGAGTTTTTTTTCGATAACCCCTTGTTCAACCATTCTTTGGATCAGGGAGGAAATGGTTTCCTTCTGAAATTTTCGCTGTAGCGTTTTTTGCAGCACAGCGCCTGATTCAAGCAGTTTCAGGACTTTTTTTTCAGCCGGGGGAAGGGTGTTTCCGCAAAGTTGTTTTTTGCCGGAAGGAGTAATGGAAAGCTCGGCATAATCATATAGATTTATACCACCGGGAAGGGCCTTTTTGATGACCTCGCCAACAGGATATTTATAGTATTCTGCAATCCACCTGAAAAACGGAATCATGGATTTCGGAAAAAGGGCTTTTTCATCCAGAATATCTAATATCAATTTGGTTTTGCCCTCTTCCATCTTTTCAGCTGCCCCGAGTATGTAACCGGTAACCTTTCGATGCCCAAAGGGGATCAGGACTCTTCTGCCTTCTTCGGCAAAGGGCAATAGATTTGCCGGAATCCCGTATGTATAGGTATTGTATACGGGCAGGGCAACGGCAATATCTTTGTATGCTTCGGCTTCAGGCATACTGTTTCCTTTCCGGGGATAGGCGTTGAAATTTATCCTTACCCTATAGATCACGAACTCCGGGCGATCAAGGGGCATTTTTTTTCTGGTTGCAAAGCCTGCGTTTTTGTTTCTTAAATACCGGTTGTGTTTTGCATACGGTGCTGTTATGAATGAACAATTTTGATTTTCTGTTTTCTTGCCCGCCAGGTCAACCATACGATGAAAGATGCCTTTTGATGGAAAAAGAGATGAAATTGTTTTGTGTGCACCACCCTACGAAGCCGGCTCATTTCCAATGTTCGCAATGTAATTCAACCTTTTGTCCGGATTGCATCACCACAAGGGAGAAGGGAGGTTCGGGCAAAGGGGAACTGTTAAATCTCTGTCCGAAATGCATGGCTCCCTCCGACTGGATCGGTGCCGCCAATCTCATCGAACCCTTCTGGAGCAGGCTTCCCAAATTTTTTATTTACCCTCTGGCCTTGCAGCCTTTTGGGCTCCTGCTGGGTATGTCATTTGCCGGTTTTATCTTCAGGGGGCCGGGATTCATAAGCCTTTTTGTACAAATTGCGATCTGGGGAATCATATTGAAGTATTCCTACGCAGCACTCAAGACGACAGCTCGGGGTGATCTGGTGCCTCCGAAGATTGATTCGAAAACCATTTCGGATGACTTTCATCAGGTTTTCAAGCAGCTTGGTATCTTTATCGCTATTTTTTTGGGATTTATTGGTATCCAGCAAGTGGTCGGAATTTTTTTTGCCTTTATATTTCTGATTGTTGCGATTCTGTCTGTCCCTGCAATGATTATTATCTTTGTAACAACGGAAAGCCTGATGCATGCCATCAATCCGATCCTTTTTATTCAGCTTGCGCTTCGGATAGGCTGGGGATATCTTCTCATGTATTTTTTTCTGGTCCTGCTTTTTTTTGCACCTGCGGCTCTGGCACAATTCGCATTCAGAATTCTTCCGCCGGACCTGACCATATTTCTTTTCAGCCTGGGTAAAAATTACTATACCATCATCTCCTACCATCTGATGGGGTATGTAATCCTTCAATATCACCAAAATATAGGATACAAAATTGAGTTTGAAGATTTCAGGGATTCTCCTGACTCCAGGAAGGATTCAAAACAAGAAAAGGTGCCGGAACTTTTGAGTAAAATCAATTTCATGTTCAAGGAAGGCCGGCATGATGAAGCGCTTGCTTTGATCCAGGAGGAGGAAAAAAAGGACGGTATCCATGATCCTGACATTTCAGAATGCTATTTTAAACTGCTCGCCATGAAAAATCGGATAGACGAAATGCTGGTTTACGGAAAAAAACACCTGGGAATGATGGTGCAGAGAAACGAGAAACGAAAAGCCTGCGAGACTTATAAACAGTGCATTGCCAAAGACCCCGGGTTTGCTGCTGACGCGTCTGTTCTGTTCAAATTGGGCGGATGGCTGAATGAATTCGGAAAATCAAGAGAAGCGATAGGCGCATACAATCGGCTTGTAAAAAAATTTCCGGATGCTCCCCTGGTTCCGAAAACGCTTTTCCGTGCGGCACAGATTTACAATGACAGGCTCATGAATCCGGCAAAGGCGGAAATCATATTGAATACGGTAATCAAAAAATATCCGGATTATGAACATATTTCAAGTATTCAAAATTATCTTGCCCAGATGAAGTCATGATTGTCCTCTGCCGGTTCCGATATAGATGCGCAGGAAGACAAGGAGGCACAGAATGATGATAATCAAAATACCGGGGGTAGTCAGCCACGATTTGAACCAGGACTCCCCTTTTGCTTTAAGTTCTTTTCTTTCCTGATCATACCAGCGGCCGAGCAGAAGTGCCGCGACAAGTACAGCAGCCAGTTTTAGATAATATAAAAAAGTCACCAACATGTTTTCTTCCTGCGTTTTAGGTTAATATCCCCTGGATTGTTGATATACCTTGATAATTTTTTTATTACCATATAAAATTTAATACAATCTTGCAAATTCTGATTACGAAGCCATCAACATTAAAATTCAATGTTTACAACAGTGTAACGATTATGCGGTTAGATCACAATGTGGTTCATCGAAAGGTTTTTGCGCCATGGTATGATACGGAAACGATATGTATCCTTTTAATATTTTTTCTGGTTCTTGTTTTCTTGTTCAGTCTTGCCGGCATTTCAGTCTGCGGTGAAAATCCGGAATTCCGGGATCATGTCTGGGTGCCTGTTTTTTTGCTCTTTGCAAGCGGCATGGTGCTTATTTCCATAACCATACGGCTGGTGCGAAGACACATTGACCGTTACCAGAACAGGTATCTGAAGGATTTTTCATCCGATGGGCTTGAATAGGATTCATGCAGGCGGTTTATTGATGAACGCAGGTAGCGCTTTGCAGGCAGGGAAGCATCATTTCAATGAAAAAATGCAGAATTTTTGCCGTAAGCCCCCATACGGTTATGCCCTCGTACGGATAGATCAGTGTATAACCATCCGGCATTCTTCCGGAGAAGTTTTCCTGCTGGTGGATTTTAACCAGATGGTCGATCGGTATGTTAACGATTCTGGATATTTCAGCGGGGTCGTAAACAACGTGACTCTTTTCATTCCATAACCCGATGAACACCTCTACATCTCTTTCAAAAATGGTTTGAAAATGTCCCATTGAACCGACAAGCTCAACATGCTCCGGTGGTATGTTGAGCTCTTCTTCAAGTTCCCTGTAGACGGCATTCAGACGACCGGTATCACTTTTATCCACATGACCGCCCGGAAGTGCCACCTGGTTTCTCCAGGGATACCCCTCATTGTCGGCTTTCTGAATTGTCAGAATCAGTGGGCATTGGTTCAAATTGAAAATCAGTAAAAATACGCATGCCGCCTTGAAGTCATCACCTGCCGGAGGTTCGGGAAGAATGGTATCATCAAGACGCTGTTTCAAACATGAAGCTGTAATGGTCATGGAAGGTTTCGGTTGTCGATAAAATTTTTCAGTGTCATTTTTTGATAGCTGCCGGTTTGAATGAATTCCAGATATAAAATCATTTCAGAAGGGGGTATGTAACCGGGCCTGTTGGCTATTTTTTCATCTGTTTCCTTAAGAAACCAGTTTGTAGGCAGCCCCCGGACTTTGTATCGTTGAGCGAGTTCTCTTTCCTGGTCGGAATTCACTTTTATGGAAATAAAGTTTTGATTCAGATAGGAGACCACGGCAGCATCTTTAAAGGTTGTATTGTTCATGACTTTGCAGTAACCGCACCAGTCTGCGTAAAAGTGCAGAAAGATTTTTTTCTTTTCCGCTTTACCGGCGGTTATCCCCTTGTCATATGAATACCAGTTGATCTCTTGTGTTGCTGTATTTTCAGCATAAGAAATTTGAACAATAGGAATCAAAAGCAGCGATGACAGACAGATTGTAAACAAAATTTTTTTCATAATATCGTTTAAGCACCTGTTGTTAAAATAGTTTATCGGTTAAAAGCAAAAGCCCAATGGTAATCAGAAGAACTCCTGCCACGGCGTTTATATATCGGATGAGTCTTATGGCCTTTTTAATAAAGACAAGAAGAAAATTAATAAAGATCGATATCAGAATAAAAGGTACTGCAAGACCGGCCGAATATACGACAAGAAGCAATACTCCTGTACGGACGGTTTCCTGACTGCCTGCAATGATCAGAATAGACCCCAGCAATGGTCCGATACACGGGCTCCAGCCGGCTCCGAAAGCCATTCCAATAAAAAAAGTGCCCAGGAAGTGAAGGGGTTTTTTCTGAAGATGGAGTCTTTTTTCAACATTAAGATAACGGATACGGATCAGGCCTGTCAAATGAATACCGAAAATGATGATGACAACACCGCCGATTTTAGTAATAACATTCCGATATTCAAAAATAAAACTTCCGAGATAGGACGCGGAAGCTCCAAGAAGGATAAATACGAATGAAAATCCGCTGACATATAATAGTGTTGAACTCAGTATTTTAATACGCAAGGCGGACGCCTTGCCTTCGATCAGCTCTTCCATGGAAAGACCCGTAATAAAAGAAAAATAGGCAGGAATCAGCGGGAGGATACATGGAGAAAAGAAGGATGCCAGGCCGGCCAGAAGTGCAAGATGATATGGTATGTTTTCGGTCATCATGACAAAAGATTGATCCTTACGGGTTGCTCAGTTCCCGGGATCGTTCCGCTGCTCGTGAAATGGCTTCGACGAAAATCTCTTTTACCCGGTTTGAATCAAGAATTTGAAAGGCCGCTTCGGTCGTTCCGCCAGGTGATGTAACCTTTTGACGTAGAATTTCAGGGGGTTCTTTGCTCTCCTGCATCAATCTGAGAGCCCCCTCTATGGTTTTCATGGTCAGGGTTACCGCTGTATCCGGATCGAAACCAAGGGTAATACCGGCATCGATCATTATCTCAGCGAGGTAAAACGCATACGCAGGCCCTGAACCTGAAAGAGCTGTCACCGCATCAAGGTCCTCCTCTTTCACCTCAACCACTTCACCCATAGCTTTGAGAATGGTTCCGGCGGTTTGAATGTCTTCGGCTGACGCATATCGGTTGCCGCTCATACCTGACATGCCGGAAAGAACAAGGGCCGGTGTGTTGGGCATGACCCGGATAATCGGCAGCTTTTCAGACTTACGCCTGTCAAGGGTCGCGTATAAAAGGGTTTCAAGCTTTTTAATGGTGATTCCGGCAGCGATGGAGATGATCAGCTTTTTTTCTGAAAGATCCGAATACCCTTCTTTCCCAGTCAGATCCAAAAGGACCTGTTCCATCACCTGCGGTTTTACGGCAAGAATCAGAATTTCACATTCCCGAAAAAGTCCAACATTATCTTTCAGGGTGTTGATCTTATACGTCTGTTCTAGGTCTGCGAGTCTTTTTTCACGGATATCGCTTATAAAAAGTTCCGAGGGGTCATTCAGCCCTGAACGTATCATCGCACCTGCGAACGCTTCCCCCATGTTGCCCGCTCCGATGATGCCGATTTTTTTGTTGAGTCTGTTCAAAATTGGTTCTCTCCTTTTTTCCCCTCGGGTGATTTTAAGCATTTATATTTAACTTAATTGGGAGGGTTCTACAAATACTTTTTTCAGCATTGTCCTGAGAAAGGAATTTTATGACAGATGGGGTTAAAAAAAATTTCGATTGATTAAAAGGAGTGTATCACGTTAATTTTTTATGTAGCGGATTTTGAATTTCCCGATGTTTTTTTTGAAATCTCTTGACTTATGGCTGAGATATCATTAAATTTTTTAGGAATAGGCAGCGGTCTGTCCATTTTATACTACCGAAGTCTCTACAATTTTAATAAGGTTTTCAAAAACATGTTTATATTGGGTAACTTTCTCGAAGCCGTTGCAACGGTTATCCATTACATACTCACATTGTTCATGTGGGTTGTCATTGCACGAGCAGTTCTTTCCTGGGTTAATCCAGATCCTTTTAATCCGATAGTGCGGTTTATACATAATGTAACCGAACCGGTTCTGTACCGTATCCGAACGACAATTCCAGCTGTTCTGGGCGGAATAGACTTTTCACCCATTATTGTATTTTTAGCGATTGTCTTTCTGGATAAATTCATTGTAGGCAACCTCATAATTTTATCAAGGAGAATGTTAATCGGTTAAATGGCATCCTGATGAAAGGGTTTAAAATTTTTACCCTGAAAGTTACAGCCTGTTAACGGAGGCGATAAAATGACGAAAATTACTCCCAGCGATATCCAGCAGCAACAGTTTAAAATTAAATTCAGAGGGCTCGATATACGAGAGGTGGATATGTATCTCGAGAAGGTAGCTGATGCCTTTGAATCTCTTATCAATGAAAATCAAAAGATCCGTGAAAAGATAGACCGGCTTAATCTGGAGAGCCAGGGATATAAAAAAAGAGAGGAAATTTTCAAACGTGCCATCCTGAACTCCCAGAAAGTCCTTGAACAGATGAAACAGAATGCTCAAAAGGCAGCAGAACTGATCATCGCGGAAGCTGAAGTAAATGCGGAAAAGATACTCAACCGGGCTCATAACAGGCTGGCTCAGCTTCACGAAGATATTGCTGAGCTGAAGCGTCAGCGTATGCAGATTGAAGTTCAAATTCGTTCCATACTGGAATCTCATACCAAATTGCTGGATATTGAAAAAGAAGACGCAAAAACAACCGATAGTGCAGATGAAAAAATAAAATTGTTTAACCGGACAAACAGTCTGTAAGGTTACGGCTCGTCCTGGTATCCCGATATGATTGCAGAATATCCATAGACAGAGCCTGTTCTTTTTTGATCAGATTGTAAGTGCTTCGATATTATTTCCTCAACAATAAATACGTAACCATTCAGGAGCATTCTATGGCTAAAATAGATGCATTTTTTAAGTTGATGCATGAGCAAGGCGCTTCCGACCTTCATCTCATAGCCGGACAGCAACCCGCGCTCAGGGTAAGGGGAGAGATTGAAAGGGTAAAATACAAAGTCCTTGATAGTGATCATTTAAGGAGCATGCTGTATGAGATTACGCCGGAAGAGAGAATAAAACGGTTTGAAGAAACAGGGGATGTTGACTTTGGCTATGAGATTCTGGGTCTTGCAAGATACCGGGTCAATTTTTTTATGCATCGTAACGGTGTAGGGGCCGTTTTCAGAGAGATTCCAAGCGTGATCGCATCAATCGAGCAGCTCGGTCTCCCACCTGTTGTCGGCAGACTGGCAACCCTTCCGAGGGGTATGGTTATCGTGACCGGCCCGACCGGCAGCGGAAAATCAACCACGCTTGCCGCCATTATTGATGTTGCCAATCGAATACGCAAGGATCATATTATCACCATTGAGGACCCCATTGAGTTTGTGCATCAGAGCCAGAACTGTATTGTAAACCATCGTGAAGTGGGAATACATACCAAAACATTTGCCTCAGCTCTGAGGGGAGCTCTTCGTGAGGATCCGGACATTATTCTGGTCGGTGAGATGAGAGATCTTGAAACAATTTCGCTGGCCATTGAAGCAGCTTCTACCGGACATCTTGTTTTTGCAACGCTGCATACGACAAGCGCCGCAAAAACCGTTGACCGGATTATCGAGGTTTTCCCGGGAGAGCAGCAGGCTCAGATACGCTCAACACTTGCAGATGGTATCCGGGCTGTTATCGCACAGGTTCTTTTTAAAAGAATCGATATAAAATCCCGCTGTGTGGCACCTGAAATCCTGATCGCAACACCTGCGGTTCGAAATCTCATTCGGGAATCAAAGACGCATCAGTTGCCTTCAATGATGCAGACAGGAAAAAAATACGGGATGCAGCTTTTGGATGATGCGATCATGAATTTATACCAAAAGGGGTGGATAGGAGCTGATGAGGCATATGCCAAGGCAAATGACAAGGAGCAGTTTAAGCCCTTTTTACCGGCGTAGCCATCTGATTTTACTGAGGTTTAATTTCTATTCCTGATTTTGTTAATTCGCAATTCCCTGACCGGCTCCTGTGGAACAAGGTCAGATTGTTTCGTCACGGTCTGGTGTATGTTTTCGGCTTTCAGGAAGATCTGTCAAGGGTTGCCGGGTTTATATAATAAAGGAGTGAGCAATGAAAAAGCAGGAAGTGGATCACATTCTCGCCAGAATGCTCGATTCATATGAAAATGTATCAGACCTTAACCTGACCGTTGGAAAACCGCTGCAGGTTGAAAGCTCGGGAGAATTGCTCCCGGTTGAGATTAAGCCGTTTTTTGAGGAGTTGACACCTTTTCAAACAGAAACGATTGCATTGAATCTGATCGATCATGATGTCCGATTGACTGAAAAACTGATCGTGGAAGGTTCCTGTGACCTGTCTTACAGCCTCCCAGGGAAAGCACGGTTTCGTGTCAACATCTTTTCCCAGTCCGGCAATTATTCCATTATTCTAAGGCGCCTTGAGTCAACTGTTCCAACCATATCGAACCTTAACCTTCCGGAAGTGTTTTATAAACTCGCGGAGGAAAAAAATGGGATCATTCTGGTCACCGGGGCCACCGGAACCGGCAAATCCACTTCTCTAGCAGCAATCCTTGAGCATATCAATGAGAACAAATCGGTTCATATTGTTACGCTGGAAGATCCGATTGAATATCAGCATCCCCATAAAAAAGCCACCTTCAATCAGAGGGAGCTTGGAAAAGATTTTGATGAGTTTTCAAGCGGCCTGCGGGCTGCCCTCAGGCAGGCTCCCAAGGTGATTCTTGTAGGTGAAATGCGTGACAGGGAGACCGTGGAGATCGGTCTTAGAGCCGCGGAGACAGGGCATCTTGTCTTGACGACTCTGCATACGGTTGATGCGGGGAAAACCATCAGCCGCATACTCGGCATGTTCAGCACCGATGAAGAAAATATTGTTCGGGTGCGGCTGGCGGAAACCCTCCGCTGGATCGTTTGTCAGAGGCTTTTGCCCAAGGTAATCGGAGGCAGAATGGCAGCTTTTGAAATTTTAGGAACAAACCTGAGGGTTAAGGATGCGATATTGAATGGTGAATCAGAGGGGAGAACGTTTTATGATATCATGGAGGCGAATCGAGCCTTTGGAATGACGACATTCGATGAATACATACTCAAACTGTTCGAACAGGGATTTATATCAGAAGAAACAGCTCAGGGATTTGCATCGCGGAGAGGAGTCGTTAATCGGGGCATCGATATTGTGAAGAGTTCAAGGGGTGAAGCTACGACGGACATAAAGAATCTGGAAATTGACAGCGGTTACGGCAAATTTCGTTGATGGCGGGAATAACCCCGTAACAGAGATTCAACAAGGAGGCCCTGGGACTGAAAAATGGAAATCATATGTGACAAATGCAATCGCAGTTTGAAAATATCGGATGATAAAATTCCAGAAGAGCGCAACGTTACCGTTCGGTGTCCCACATGTAAAAATAAGATAACGGTGCGCAAAGAAAAGCAGAAAGACGATTTTGAGGCCGATGCGGGCGGTTTTGAAACCGATGAGGGCAGTCCTGAAACCGATGCGGGTGGATTTGAAACCGATGAGGGCGGTCTTGAAGCTACTGACGGGAAAAACACTCAATTTGCATTTGATGCAGACTATTCGGAAGACTATGAGCAACCGGACAGAATGTTTGAATTTATCGAAGATGAAGGAAAAATAGCACTGATTTGTGAAATGGACCAGAGTATCAAAGAGCAGATAAAACCGGTTCTTGATTTTATGGAGTACCATATTATTGAAACAAACAGCTCAAGGGACGCAATCAAGAAATTGCGGTATAATGCTTTCAATATAATAGTACTCAATGAAGAGTTTGATACGAGCGATCCGGATTCAAACGGTATCTTGATCTATCTTGAACGGATGCAGATGCAGGAACGCAGAAAAATATTTGTGGCTCTGCTGAGTCGGCGATTTCAAACCCTGGATCATATGATGGCTCTTCATAAAAGTGTCAACATGATCATTAACCTGGAAAATCTGAATGAGTTTGAAAAAATTTTAAAACATGGTATATCTGACTCCGACATGTCTTACAGAATTTATATGGAAACCCTTAAGAATGCTGGACGCGTATAAAAAAAGCAGTTTCGAATGAAATCTTCCGGACGCAAATATACCTGTAACGAATATCGTGCCGAAATGATCTTGCTCGGCCTTCAAAAAAAACTGCATCAGAAAAATCTGACAGAAGAAGAGCGTCGAAACATAAAACAGGAGATACAAAATCTCGAATCCGCCATGGGCATGGATTGATGAATGCAAGAATAACGAAGGTTTCGAGAAAACTGTATCTCATTGCGTTGCTCCCTCCGATTGAAGGGTTTGATGACTTCATCAGTGTCTGGCTTTACACGGGTTCCCCTTCGTTTATCGTGGATGTAGGTCCGGCGGTTACGGTCAGTCAGCTTTTAACCGCACTTCAAGAACTGGACGTTAACAGGCTTGACTATATTTTTCTTACCCATGTTCACATTGATCATGCCGGAGGCGTTTCGGATTTTTCGGCCGTTTTTCCGGAAACACCCGTTATATGTCATGGTTCCGCAATTCCTCATCTTGTAGACCCTTCCATTCTGTGGGAGGGAAGTGTGAAAACGCTTGGAAAAATTGCACACGCCTATGAACCAATCAAGCCGGTTCATTCCGAACGTCTCGTTAATGTAGCGGATTTCGGTTCAAATTCAGTGTTTCCGATATTGACACCGGGTCATTCTCCACATCATGTCAGCTATCAGTTCAAGGAGTATCTTTTTGCCGGTGAAGCAGGAGGAGTTTGCATACCGGAGTCAGCGTATCTCCGGCCGGCAACTCCGTCCAGATTTTTCCTGGAAACCTCGGTGCAGAGCATTGATCGTCTGATAGAGCGGGACAGCAGGTTTATCTGTTACGGCCATTTTGGAATGAGTGGAAATTGCAGGGAGATGCTGGAAAAAAGCCGCGGTCAGCTTTTCCGGTGGGAAAGGGTTATCGGTGAAGAGATCGAAAAATTGAATCAGGAACATTTTTTGACAACCTGCATGGATAGACTTTTACAGGAAGATTCGTTGCTTTCCGGGTTTTATGCGTTAAGCCCGGCAAAAAGGGAGAGGGAAAGATACTTTTTGAAAAACAGCATCCAGGGTTTCCGGTCAGCCGCTTTCCATCCATAATCCGCTTTTTCAATGACGGGAACTATCCATGAAGGCTGTCGCTGATGATCCTTAACCCGTCCAGTGTCAATGCGGGTTCTACCGCCTCGATTGTTTCCGATGCATCATAAATCAGGGTTGCAAGGCCCCCTGTTGCAATTACCTTTGGCTTGGTTCCCATCTCCTTATCCATGCGCCTCACGATTCCATCCACGAGGCCGGCATATCCGAAAATAATACCGGATTTTATGCTTTCCACCGTATTTTTCCCAATGATCCGCTCCGGCTTTTCGAAAAGCTCAACCCGTGGCAGCTTTGATGCCTTTTTAAACAAAGCTTCTGACGAAATCATGACTCCCGGTGCGATCGCTCCTCCCAGATACTCTCCTTTTTCCGATATCGCATCAAAGGTCGTGGCGGTTCCGAAGTCGATGACAATCAAACTTTGTTTATACTTGTCATACGCGGCAACCGCATTGACAATTCTGTCCGCACCTACTTCTGAAGGATTGCTGTACAGAATAGGCATTTGGGTCGCGGTTTTTGCATCAACCCATCTGGGTTTGTGATTCAGGTATTTCCTGCAGAAAGCGTCATAAATGGTGACAACGGGGGGAACCACGCAGGATATAATTGTCTGTTGAATATCACTGAATTTGATGCCGCTTCCTCCAAAGAGAGCCGAAGCCAGAATACAAAATTCATCCTCGGTGGTATTTTTTTCCGTTCGTATGCGCCAGCTCTTTAGGAGTTTTGAGCCGTCAAAGATCCCCAGAACCGTATTGGTATTTCCGATATCGATAACAAGAAGCATAAATCACCTGTCCCTATGGATATTGATTAATGTGTCCGCCTGTTTTCTGTTTTAAGCATTCCGAATGGCATCCACTATTTTCAGCGTCGCACATGTGTTTGCCACATTGTGACATCTTACAATATGAGCACCTTTTAATGCCGCGGCAGCAACGGCTGCCTGGGTCCCTGTTTCCACGACAGGTGACTCCGGATGCAGTTCCTTTTTCAGATCCCCTCTCAGTTCATTACGAATAAACGCTTTCCTGGAAGGCCCAACAAGAATAGGCACTTCAAGTGATTGAAATTCTTCGATACTTTTTATTAGTTGAAAATTATGCTTAAATGTTTTCCCAAACCCGATCCCCGGATCAATGATGATTTTGGACCTGTTGATTCCTTTTTCCATGGCAGACTGGATTGCCTGTTTCAGAAATGCTTTAATTTCATTCACAAGATCACTGTAAACCGGTGATTCCTGCATGGTTTTCGGGGTGCCTTTCATGTGCATCAGTATTATGGGAACGTTGTATTCAGCGGCAACGGCAGCGAGATCGGGATCATTTCTTAATGAACTGATATCATTTATAATAGAAGCGCCAGCGCCAAGGGCTCTCCGTGCAACACCTGATTTTGTCGTATCAATGGAAATGGGGATTGAGATATGTTTGGCCAGATATTCTATGACCGGAATCACCCTTTTCAACTCTTCTTCTTCCGATATCGGTTCTGAAGAGGGTTTGGTTGATTCTCCACCGACATCAATGATATCGGCCCCTTCTTCAGCCATTTTTTCCGCATGGGAAAGGGCTGTATCATGGTCCAGATATTTTCCTCCATCTGAAAAAGAGTCAGGGGTTATATTCAGGATGCCCATGACCCGGGTCTTCCGGCCCAGTTCCAGTACATAATCTCCGCAAATGATATGATGTATATGATGTGGATGCCTGGCAGCCATTTTCAGACTGTTTCTTCGGAGGGCGTCTCACTGGTTATCCCTTTATCCTGTTTCTCGGAATCAGGGCTTTTAAGCTTTATTCCAGGGCGCATGGCGCGGATAAGGTCATCCAGTTCAGCCCCGAGAACCGTTTCCTTTTCAAGCAGAAGATCAGAGAGCTTATGAAGAATATCGATGTTTTTAACCAGGATCTTTTTTGCTTTTTCATAGCTTTCCATAATCAGGCGCGTAACCTCTTGGTCAATATTTTTTGCCGTTTCTTCAGAATAATCTTTGTGCTGGGCGATTTCCCGACCCAGGAAAATATGCTCTTCGCCCTGTGCATAGGAAAGCGGTCCCAACAGAGCACTCATGCCCCAGCTTCTGACCATTTTCTGGGCAAGCGCTGTCGCTTGTTTGATATCATTGGAAGCACCGGTACTGATCCGTTTAAAAACAATTTCTTCCGCAACCCGTCCTCCAAAGGTTATGGCCAATTCATTTTCAAGCTGATCCTTATATTTAAAATCACGCTCTTCGGGCAGAAACCAGGTTATACCTGCTGCATTCCCTCTCGGAATAATACTAATTTTGTTGACGACGTCGGTATCCGGCAGAAAACGAGCAACAAGGGCATGCCCACCTTCATGAATGGCGGTTGTTTTTCGATCTTCTTCTCGCACAACTTTTGATTTTCGTTCAAGCCCCATGTAAACTTTATCCTTGGCATCCTCAAAATCGACCATCTGAAGTTTTTCTTTGTTTCGTTTTGCGGCCAGAAGTGCGGCTTCATTTACAAGATTTTCAAGGTCCGCGCCTGAAAAACCGGGAGTTCCTTTGGCGATAACCAGAATGTTAACATCGGTATCGACCGGTGTTTTCTTTGTGTGAACATTGAGAATTCCTTCTCGACCTTTGATGTCGGGCAGCGGAACAACAACCTGACGATCAAATCGGCCCGGGCGCATCAATGCCGGATCCAGAACATCCGGACGGTTCGTGGCGGAAATCAGAATAACGCCTTCGTTTGATTCAAACCCGTCCATTTCAACCAGGAGCTGGTTGAGGGTCTGTTCTCTTTCATCGTGACCACCGCCGAGACCGGCTCCTCGATGTCTGCCGACTGCATCGATTTCATCGATAAAAATGATACAGGGGGCGTTTTTTTTGCCCTGGACGAAAAGATCCCGAACGCGCGAGGCACCGACACCGACAAACATTTCAACAAAATCCGAACCGCTGATGCTGAAAAACGGAACCCCGGCCTCTCCGGCGATTGCTCGGGCCAGAAGTGTTTTTCCGGTGCCGGGTGATCCCATCAGAAGGACCCCTTTGGGGATTCTGCCTCCAAGACGGGTGAATTTTTTAGGGTCTTTTAAAAATTCTATGATTTCAGCAAGTTCTTCTTTTGCTTCTTCGATTCCGGCAACATCTTTAAACGTAACCTTTTCGGCCTGATCTGAAAGCAGGCGAGCCCGGCTTTTCCCGAAAGAGAGTGCCTTGCCTCCTCCTCCCTGCATCTGCCGCATAAAAAAGATCCACACCCCGATGAGAATAATCATGGGGAACCAGGATACCAGTATGGACATAAACCAGGGTGTTTCCGCCGGCGGCTTGGCATTGATCGCAACTTTTTTTTGCCTGAGGATTTTGATAAGGTCGCTGTCCTGAGGAGCAAAAACTTTAAAACGAGATCCGTTGATATCGGACACATAAAGCTCCTGGCCCTGTATTACAACATTCGCGACCTTCTCTTCCTCTACCATGGAAATAAATTCAGAGTAACCGATCTGGGTTTCAGCGACCTGCTGCTGGTTAAAAATATTGACAAGCATTACCACCATCAGAATGATGACAAGCCATAAAGACAGATTTTTATAAAATGGATTCAATCCCTTTTACCTCCTGGATGGATTCAAATTTGATCGTGAAATACCTGTTTTTTTTATGGCAGAAAAATTAAAAAATATACAGTATTTTCTATCATGGATATAACAATCGTATCTGGAAAACAGGTTGCCAGAAGAATAATCTAATCATCATTATTCATTAGGCAAGCAAAAGTTCAACCTTTAGTACTTTCTTTGTCGATGATGTCACCTTCACCGAATTGTCTATTTGAAATCCCCCGACCCAGATAATTTCGTCATTGCTTAACAGAATCGGGCATGCCGCTCGGGCTGTTTTTTTTATCTTGCTGTTTATAAAGAATTTTTTAACTTTTTGAGTGCCTGTGATGCCAAGCGGTGAAAATCGATCACCCGGCAGAATGTTTCTTATGGTCAGCGGAAACGCTATTTTGTCCATGTCGATCCATGCAACATTTGGTTTGATTCTATTTTTATTAAAATCAACCGGGTCCGTCATCTCGATATCGGAAAATCGAAACTGTTTGCCGATTTCATGAATGAGGACTGTTTCAGATGAGGAGCCGGGCTTTGACACATGGTAGCTGAAAACAAAATCGGGTTGGGGTTTGGTTTTTGTTTTTGGAGGACGAGCAATTCTTTTTCTTTTTGAAATCAGAACCTGATCCGCTGAAACCTCGACGAGAATTTCATTCGGCAGGTGAATCTGTCCTTTCAAGCGGTTCTTTTCGATAAGGTGTAAAATTGAATCAATATGGTCATAAGTCATTTGTTTTAAATCACCGTTGACCTGTCTGATTAAACTTCTCATAATCCTTCGGCGAAGGGGAAGCGGTTTTTCCATCAAAAGAGAAGCGGAACACCTTATGGAGAGGTCATTCTCGTGGAATACCAGACCGTTCATCTCTCTGTCGACGATTTCTTCAATCCAGACTTCTTCGTCCTGGATAATGGTTCCCATCCGGTTTAGTGCTTTAACGATCTTTGGGTTATAGGAAGATTTCATTTCCGGAATGAGGTTGTGCCGGATTCTGTTTCGTAAATAGGTTGTGTCCAGGTTGGTTGAATCTTGCGTATAATGAAGCCTGTTCTCGGACAGGAATGCGTGGATATTGTTTTTTGAAAGATGAATCAGGGGGCGTATAATACTGATTTCTCCCTTCCGCCGTAAGGGAGGGATTCCCGAAAGTCCTGATTTTCCAGTGCCCCGCAGCATGTTCATCAGAATCAATTCCGCATTATCCCCGGCATGATGCGCTGTCGCAATTCGGGAATATCCCATTTTTTTCGAAATAGTTAAAAAAAAATCGTACCGGGCTTTCCGGCCTGCATCTTCAACAGAAAGCTTCTCTTCGGCAGCGTATAGTTGAAGATCCATTTTTTTGATATGAAACGGAAGGTTGAGTTTAGATGCAAGGGATTCAACAAACCCGGCATCCTGGTCCGAATCCTTTCCCCTCAGACCGTGATCCAGGTGCGCAACACCAATCTTGATATGGAAGCGGGGTGAAAGAATGGAGAGGATATGCAGCAG
>CAZOEW010000001.1:53711-65876 GCA_964578935.1 uncultured Desulfobacterales bacterium
GGTGCTTTTAAATTGTCTCTTGAAAAAATGTGTTTTTGGAACTATAGAGTGTGGACCTGGTTGTGCTAGGCGGGACGTTAGCGGGGTCCTATACCCGAAATCCGCTTTATGCGGGGCTGAATTCCTTCTTGAGGGTTGCTCCTGAATAGTGAATCATTCTGGCCGGTCGCCACGCAACAGACTCCCACGAACCTCGTCAGGTCCGGAAGGAAGCAGCGATAAGTGATGTGGTCTGTGTCGTGGATCGATCCCGGTCATGTTATGATTCTGCTTTTCCGGAAGATTCGACAGAAGGTGCACAATCAGGCCTTAACCATTTCGAGTTTTACCATTTTCATCATAATCCACCCCTTGACATCGATAGTTCCCGTCTTATTTTTCAGGTTAATTTTGATCGCTTTATCTGAAATACGGCTGTTTTGCGAAAATTTTCCGGCAATTTCTGACAAACTAAAAGAAGCATAAATAAAAAAAGGTAATCATATCAGGAGATTTTTTTTGAATACACCGAAAATCAAATCAAAATCCTCGGAGAAAACAGCTGGTTTGGATGTAACAACAGCCAGCCTGGACGAAAAAGCAGTAAAAGAGGAAAATTCAGACCAAAAGAAGCGCGAACCGGTAACCGATCAGGAGGATGAGGCGCTGACTCCGGATGAAGAACTTGAAGCTGTCAGGCAGGAGGCAAGGGATAATTATGACCGCTTTGTTCGTCTGTCTGCTGAATTTGAAAATTATAAAAAGCGTGCTTCCCGGGAGATGAGTGAGTTCAGAAAATATGCGAATGAGATGATTATCAGGGAACTTTTACCGGTGGTTGATAATCTGGAAAGGGCCATTGAGTCATCCGGGGATGATGAAAATGTAAACAGCTGTGTTGTGGAAGGTGTCGGGATGACACTGAAGGAGATTCTGAAGGTTTTTGATCAGTTCGAGATAAAACAGGTTGAAAGCCTGGGGCAACCGTTCAATCCGGGTTTTCATGAAGCCGTGATGCGGGAAGAGTCTGATGAGTATCCTGAAAACACGGTGATTAAGGAATTTCAAAAAGGGTATTTGATGCATGATCGGCTGATAAGACCGGCAATGGTTGTTGTCTCATCAGCAAAAACAGAACCATAAAAGCCAAAGACCGTGAGTGATCCATTTGAAACATTAAACAGCCGGTATCTTTCCGGTATATATAAGGTGATACTTTAAGGAGGAAACAAAAATGGGCAAGGTAATCGGAATTGATCTGGGAACAACAAATTCATGTGTTGCTGTTATGGAAGGCGGTGATGCAAAAGTCATCACAAATCCCGAAGGTGGTCGCACGACCCCTTCCGTTGTTGCGGTTACTGAAGGAGGTGAGCGACTGGTTGGCCAGATTGCAAAGCGACAGGCGATTACCAATCCTGAAAATACGGTTTTTGGTGTGAAACGGCTGATTGGCCGTAAATATAGTTCGCCTGAAGTTCAGAAAGACAAAAGCATCCTCCCCTATAAGATTGAACAGGCCGGCAATGGGGACATAAGAATTAATATTCGAGGGAAACAGCACAGTCCTGCCGAGATATCATCTTATATTCTTGCCAATATAAAAAATACGGCGGAACAGTATCTGGGCGAACCGGTGACCGATGCTGTCATAACCGTACCGGCTTATTTTAATGACAGTCAGCGGCAGGCAACAAAGGATGCGGGGAAAATAGCCGGATTGAATGTACTGAGAATAATCAACGAACCCACAGCCGCATCCCTTGCCTATGGTCTTGACAAAAAGAAAGAGGAAAAGATCGCTGTATTTGACCTGGGTGGCGGGACTTTTGATATCTCCGTCCTTGAGATCGGCGAAGGGGTTTTTGAAGTGAAAGCCACGAACGGAGATACCCATCTTGGAGGAGAGGATTTTGATTTACGGTTGATTGATTATCTGGCGAATGAATTTCATAAAGACCAGGGGATTAATATCCGGACTGATAAAATGGCGCTTCAGCGTCTTAAAGAAGGAGCGGAAAAGGCAAAAATGGAGCTTTCCACATCGATGGAAACCGATGTGAATCTTCCGTTCATTACCGCAGATGCCAGCGGACCCAAACACCTGAATATTAAAATTACCCGGGCAAAGCTTGAATCAATCATCAGCGATCTTCTGGATAACCTGGAAAATCCCTGCCGGACTGCGCTCAAGGATGCCGGGCTCTCAGCAAGCGATATCGATGAGGTTATTCTTGTCGGAGGGATGACAAGAATGCCTGCGGTTCAGGAAAGAGTAAAAAAGATATTCGGCAAGGAACCCAACAAAAGCGTAAATCCGGATGAGGTCGTTGCAGTCGGAGCCGCAATTCAGGGAGGTGTTTTAAAGGGGGATGTCAAGGATGTTCTTCTCCTCGATGTTACGCCGCTCTCACTCGGGATTGAAACGCTGGGCGGTGTTATGACAAGGCTTATCGAGAAAAATACAACAATCCCGACGAAAAAGAGCCAGACATTTTCAACTGCCGCTGATAATCAGCCGGCTGTTTCGATCCATGTGCTTCAGGGGGAAAGGGAAATGGCTCAGTACAATAAAACATTGGGTCGTTTTGAGCTTGTCGGTATCCCGCCTGCGCCCCGGGGTGTTCCTCAGATCGAGGTTACGTTTGATATCGATGCCAACGGTATTGTAAAAGTATCTGCCAAAGATCAGGCTACCAGCAAAGAGCAGTCTATCCAGATTACGGCATCTTCAGGACTGTCGAAAGAAGAGATTGATAAACTGGTAAAAGACGCGGAACTCCACGCGGAAGAAGATAAAAAGAAAAGGGAGCTTGTTGAGGCAAGGAACACGGCGGACTCCCTGATTTACCAGAGTGAAAAATCGATTAAGGAACTCGGCGACAAAGTGGATGCCGCCATAAAGGCCAAGGTGGATGATGTTGTCATCAGGCTTAAATCAGCGATGGAAGGCGAGGATGTAGAAAAGATCAAGCAGTTGAGCGAAGAACTGACACAGTCGTCGCACAAACTCGCCGAGGCATTGTACCAGCAGGCGTCGCAGTCAGGTCAGGAACAGACCGGAGACACGGATGCGGGAGGTTCTTCAACAGGCGCTAAGGCGGATGATGACGTGGTCGATGCGGACTTTGAAGAAGTCAAGGAAGACAAATAACATTTCTGCTTGGAAAATGAATCAAAATACAAAACCCGCGGCAGGTTTTCTGCCGCGGGTTTTTTGTTGCCGTACATACCTGCTGATTGAAGGGGGATCCATATTCATAAAGGCAAAAAAAACAACAGAATAACAGCATACGGTTATCAACGATTCTGGATTATCGTGAAACAGGGAGAAAATTGATTGCGTTAACGGAAATCTGGTAATAAACATGAAATCGTGACACTGTCCGGGAGTGAACCATGCGTAAGGCCTGAAACAGGGAGTATTGCAAGCCATGACCATGCCTTGTCCTGCCCGGTGCTTTGCGATGGAAAAGCGCGAATCACGGATCGGCGCGCTGGAAACACCACATTCAAACCGGATCTTCTTCCAGGCTGAACGAGATAATAGGGAAACGACAGATGAATGCATCCATTTTTCATAATCCGGGCCTGACCATCGCCCTGGCGCTGGCCATGGGTATGATCGCGCAAGCCCTGGCGCATCATCTGCGCGTGCCGGGAATCGTACTGCTACTGGCTGCCGGCGTTGTCTTCGGTCCGGACGGTGCGGGCCTCATTCAACCGGCGTCCCTCGGTCCCGCGCTGAACATCCTGACCGGGTTTGCTGTGGCTGTCATTCTTTTTGAAGGCGGGATCAACCTGAAATTCAGACGGCTGAAACGCGCTCAGCGTTCCATCCGCCAGTTGATTCTTCTGGGGGGATTTGTGACGGTTGTGGGCGCCGCAATCGCCGTGCATTTCATCATGAACTGGCCCTGGAAAACCGCTGTCCTTTTCGGCACCCTGGTCATGGTGACCGGCCCCACTGTGATCAATCCGCTGTTGAAACGGCTGAAGGTCAAACGCTCGGTGGCTAATGTGCTGGAGGCTGAAGGGGTTTTGATCGACGCCGTCGGCGCGGTTGTTGCCACAGTGGCCCTGGAGGCGGTACTCAGTCCCGCCCACGGTACACCGCTGATATGGGGCTGGCACGTCATTTCCCGTCTCGGGTTCGGCGCCTTGGGCGGCGTTGCCGCCGGAGTTGTATTGCTTTTTCTGTATCGGGTCCGGCGGTTGATTCCGGAAGGGATTGAAAACGTGTTCACGCTGGCCGCCATACTGGCCCTTTTTCAAGGCAGTAACCTGATCCTTCCGGAAAGCGGCATCGCGGCCGTAACCATGGCCGGTATCGTCATCGGCAATTTCAGCACCTATGCATTGCGAGATCTAGTTGAATTTAAAGAGGAATTAACCGTTTTGCTGATCGGCATGCTCTTTGTGCTGCTGGCCGCCGACGTGCGCCTGGTTCAGGTTGTCGGGCTCGGCTGGCCTGCGGTTGGTGTTGTACTGGTATTGATGTTTCTGGTCCGTCCAGCAGCCGTGATGGCCGGAACCGGTTTTTCCGAATTGCGCTGGAAAGAGCGCTTTTTCATCGCCTGGATCGGCCCCAGGGGGATTGTGGCTGCGGCCGTGGCTTCTTTCTTTGCCGCTGCCTTTACCGCAAAAGGGATGTCCGGCGGCTACGAATTGCGTGCCCTGGTTTTTCTGGTGATCGCGGTGACTGTCGTGTTCGCGGGGCTTACCGGCGGTCTCGTGGCCGGCGCTTTGGGATTGCGGCGTCCCAGCCAGGTGGGATGGGTCATTCTCGGAGCCAGCGCCCTGGCGCGCGGCCTGGCCAAATTGTTCAAGGAAGATGGCCAGGAAGTCGTTTGCATCGATTCCAACGCGGATCATTGCAGGGACGCGGAAAGCGACTGCACCCGTGTCATTTACGGCAACGGGCTTCAGGCCAGCTGTCTGCTGCGGGCGGAAATCGACATCCGTCGTGGAGCACTCGCGCTGACCGCAAATGACGAGGTGAATTATCTGTTCATACAAAAAGTGAAAGAGGAAACCAGGGCAGTTTCACTGTATGCCGCCCTGAAAACCGATACGGCGTCTTTGACGCTTAAAATGCTTCACGATTCCGGCGCTGAACTCCTCTTTGGCGCGCCGGTCGATGTCGATGCCTGGAACCGTCGTTTCAAGGCAAAACAGGTCCATCTTCAGGTGTGGCAACGCGTACTTGATCCGCCCAGGGATGCGGACAGTACTTCGCTGACGACCGGTTATTCAGGGAACGGGTTGATCGGCGTTGCGGTGTTTAGAAACAAAAAGCTGTCGCCTCTTGGAGACGGCACGCGACTTAAAAAAGAGGATGAAGTCACCTTTTTTGTTTTTGAACCTGAAATAAAAGCGGCCGGGGAATTTTTGAATCAGAATGGTTGGCGGGTAGTTGACCGTATCGATAAAGATTCGTTTACGACATCCATATGCAGTCTTGAACCGGAAGATCCCTGACTCGATGCCGGGCAAGCCCCACGATATTCGGCAGATCACGGTGCGGAGACAACCGAACCGTTGCGAGGCGCGGGTATCAGATTCGCCTGGTTTTCGTTTTATCGGGAACAGCTTGTACGGGCAACTCCTTTACTTGCAAATAGCTGGGTTGGCGGCGTGAGCAAGAGAAGGGTTGCACACGGGGAGCCCGCCGGCAACAGGTATCCGGAAAGATGTTCTTCCGCATGGATGCATGGATACCGGTTATAATTTAAAACTCTCTTTGGCCCCGGCATATTCTTTCCTCAATTTGGGTTTTTCGATTTTGCCGGTTGGGTTTCTGGGAACATCGCCAAAGATGATTCTGCGCGGGCGCTTGTATCTTGGAAGCTCCATGCAGAATTCTTCAACTTCTTTTGCCTGCAGTTCCTGGCCGGGTTTGACCTTGATAATTGCCGCGGCAATTTCCCCGAGACGAAGACTTGGAAGACCGATAACCGCGACATCCTGGATTTTGGGGTGCGACTGGAGAAAGTCCTCGATGTCTACCGGATAAATATTTTCACCGCCGGTTATGATGACGTCCTTTTTCCTGTCTACCAGCCAGATAAAACCATCTTCATCAACTTTTGCCATGTCCCCGGTCAGCAGCCATCCGTCAAAAAGGGTTTCGCGGGTGGCTTCAGGGTTTTTATAATAGGCCTTCATAACTCCGGGGCCTTTTACCATCAGTTCGCCGATCTCTTTCGCGGGAAGCGGTTTCCTGTTGTTGTCAACGATCTTGAATTCCCAATCAAACCCAGGCACACCAATGGCTCCGACCTTATGCATGTTCTCCATTCCGAGATGAACGCAGCCCGGCCCCGTGGTTTCCGTCAGACCGTAATTGGTATCATACTGATGATGCGGAAATATTTTTTTCCATTCCCGGATCAGGCTGGGAGGAACAGGCTGAGCGCCGATGTGCATCAACCGCCATTGATCCAGGTCGTAATTTTCAAGTTTTATATCCTTGTTCTCGACTGCAAAGAGAATATCAAGAGCCCATGGCACCAGGAGCCAGACAATGGTGATCTTTTCTTCGGAAATCGCCTCAATTATCCATCTCGGCTCTATTCCTTTCAAAATCACCGCTTTTGCGCCCACGATAAAATTTCCAAACCAGTGCATTTTGGCACCGGTGTGATAGAGGGGCGGAATGCAGAGAAAATTATCTTCATGGGTCTGGTTATGGTGCCTGTTTTCCGTAAAGCAGGAAAATTCCAGATTTCGGTGTGTTAAAAGTGTTGCCTTGGGGTTGCCTGTTGTGCCGGACGTAAAATAGAGGGCTGCATCATCCAAAATATCGATGTGAACATCCGGGGCGTCCGGCGCTTCTTGTTCAATGATTTTGTCAAAATATTCGGCATATTCCGGGCAGTGCTCCTCCGGACCCACAAAAATGAAATTTTTTACGATGTTTTTAATATCCGGCTGGATTTTTTTGACCCGCCCGAGAAACTCTTCCCCGAAGATAAACGCTTTTGCCTCGGCAACCTCGACACATTTCTGGATGGTTTCTTCAACAAAGCGGAAATTAAGCGGTACGGCCCATGCACCGGTTCTGAGGATTCCGAAATAGATGGGAAGCCATTCAATGCAGTTCATCATAAGAAGTACGACCCGGTCGCCTTTTTTTATCCCTCTTTTCATAAGCGTCTGGGCTACCTGATTGGCCTGGTCGTCAAATGTTTTCCATGTGATCTCAACGCGCCGTTTTATTGCAGGGGTCCTTTCAATGAGCGCGGTCTTGGAACCATACATGCGGGCATTGCGTGAAAGTATTTCAGTAATCAGCATCGTGGGCACATCCTTTCAGAACAGAAGTGTGGTATGTTCAAACAGTCTGGTTTGCATCTTGATATCAAACATGCAGGGTTTGGTCAATTTTTTCAGTCAAATTTTTCAGCACTTGCCATGTGGAGGAAAAGTTGGCAAAATATCACGATGATTGTTTAATCAAGGAGAATAAAATGGAAAAAGGGACATATTTTTTCAGATGCGCGGAATGCGGAACGCGAAACAAAATTCCGGAAGCAAAGATCGGTGTCCGGGCAACTTGCGGTAAATGCAAGGCGGAAATGAACACCGAGGAACTCCTGAATGACAAGCCTGTGGTTATAACAGCGGTTAATTTTAACGAAAAGGTGATCAAGTCTCCTTTGCCGGTTCTTCTGGACTGCTGGGCTCCCTGGTGCGGTCCCTGTAAGATGATGGCTCCTGTCATGGATGAACTTGCATCCGAATGGAAAGGGCGGGCAAGGGTTTGCAAGCTGGAGGTGGATGGAAATCCGGATGTTGCCGCAAGGTTCCGGATTCAGAGCATACCCACCATGATTATTCTGGATCGAGGCGTGGAAAAGGAAACCATGATCGGCGCATTGCCGAAACAACAGATTATGATGAAGATGGCCCCGTATCTGTAAGCAGATAAACCAATGATTGCTGATGGAAAAAACAGGGAGCTGGCCTCCCGGATCGCCGGTATTTTAGAGAGGGGTCTCATACTGAATGACCGGGTTCTTCATTTTATGGATACAACCTTCGGGTCTTTTTTACCTCAGAATATAAAAGAGGTTGTCCAGGATGAGAATTGCTGTGAAAGAGAGTCCCTGCTTGAGCTGATTTTTTTTCCGGATGAAGCGATTCAGGCTCAACTTGAAGATATCCTGTGCGCGGGGGGCTATACCGAAAAGGATGAGATCGGCATTGTCGATCATCTTGTCGGCAGTATTCAATCTGTGGAACTGGTTTTTCCCGACTCTTTTGGAAAAATGAAGATCGCTTTTTCCAGGGAATCGGCAATTCGGTTTGTATCCCGTCTGAAAATTTCCAGCACGCCGAACAAAGAACTGATTCGCTGTGTGAAAAAGGTTGTCGAACCAGAATTGGCCGGCCTTGTGCTGGTAAAGATCCGAAACGCGGCTCCTCCCCGGACAGAGACCGTCATTGATTTTCTATCCCGATTTTTTCAAAAAATCGGTTCGGACAGACCGGATTTTTCAGACTGTCTTTCTTTTATACTGGAATTTTCTCAAGAACTTGGAGCAGAAAGCGACATTTTTCAATCTCTTATGAAAAGAAAGAAAAGCTGTATTCAGGCAATAAAAAAAGCAGCGGAGTATGAAAAACAGCTTGCCGGATACAACATGGAGATTATGATCCTGAAAGGCGCGAGAAATCCCTGCATCAATGTAGATGAAACAGAAAAAACCATAGCAGTCATCGACAGCATAAGCCTTTCTGTTTTTGATCGGTCCGATTCCCCCTGCCCGGCTCTTTTCGAAGCGGTTTGAATGTTGGCAGGCATGATGAACAGCCGTATCCGGGAAAAAGATGGAAACACTATTTACAAAATTTTCGGGTTACGGTAGGGATTCACTTTGCGCTGCCGCATGTGGTTAAGACATTTTCCAAATTTTTAAAAAGGCATCAAAATGAAATATAACATAAAGCTGTTGCTGGTTTTTTTCTTGACGGTCTGTCTTGTTCAACCTGCTGTATGCCAAGACAATTCTTCCACCTCACCTGCTGTGGATTCTGAAAAGGGAAAAAGGGTGGATGAAATTCTCGGTTGTCTGGAAAAAAGATATGGAGGCACAGGCTTTTCCGCACTTTTTTTTCAGGCATCAACCCTCCAGGCCATGCAGATTACAGATACGGCGAATGGCCGTGCATTTTTTAAAAGCCCGGGGATGATGCGATGGGAGTATACCCAGCCTGATCGGCAGGAGATCATCACAGACGGGGTGAAACTTTGGATATACCGGCCGGATGACCGGCAGGTTACCGTAGGCGAATTTCCCGCTTTTTTCGGAGACGGCAAGGGAGCTGGATTTCTTTCCGATATCGGTCTGATTCGGAAAAAATTTCTGGTTTCCCTGGGAGACAGCATCGTTGAAAATGAAACGATGCTGAAAGTGTGGCCAAAGGAAAAAAATATCGATCTTTCGGTTATCCATCTATTTGTTTCAAGAGACACCTGTGATGTCGTCCGTCTCGTTACTTACAATTCATATGGAGATGAAACCCGCATTGAATTTACGGATATCAGCTTTACGAACATTCAACCCGATGAATTTTTTCGTTTTAAGATCCCTTCAGGTACGGATGTAATACAATTTGATTAGTGAACAGGAAAGCGCATGAAGGAAAAGATCAGAAAACTGGCAAAAGAACGCAACGCAATTATACTGTCTCACAACTATCAACCCCCTGAAATTCAGGATATCGCCGATCTTTGCGGGGACTCCCTTGAGCTCAGCATCAAAGCGGCGCATACCGATGCGGAGATCATCGTTTTTTGCGGGGTTCATTTCATGGCAGAGACCGCTGCAATTCTTTCTCCTGATAAGACCGTGCTGATCCCGAGAAGGGATGCCGGATGTCCCATGGCGGACATGATAACTCCGGAAGCCCTCCGGAAAAAAATGGAAACGCTTCCTCCCATGCCTGTTGTGACCTATGTGAATTCAACAGCCGCGGTAAAGGCCCTTTCAACCATATGCTGCACATCGGCGAATGCGATCGAGGTGGTTGAGAGCCTTGATTCAGAAGAAGTGTTGATGATACCGGACAGGAACCTCGGCAAATGGGCGGCCCTGCACACCAAAAAGAAAGTTCATCTCTGGGATGGATACTGTCCGTTTCATGACAACCTGAGACCGGAGGATGTACAGCTCGCTAAAACTGCGCATCCCGAGGCGATTTTCATGGCCCATCCTGAATGCCGGTCCGAAGTCCTTGAGATGGCGGATGTGGTGGTGAGTACGTCAGGGATGATAAAATTTGCAGAATCATCGGATGTTTCGTCTTTTATTGTGGGTACGGAGGTGGGGCTTATCTATCCCCTTGAACAGGCGAGGCCGGATAAAAAATTCTATCCGGCATCTCCAAAGGTTGCATGTGCGGACATGAAAAAGATCACCCTTCATGATGTTGTCGACAGCCTGGAATTCATGAAAGAGAAGGTAACCGTTCCCGAAGATATCAGGGTTATGGCATTACAGGCGGTGCAACGCATGGTTAATCTTTAGGCGGCATTCATAATCTCATCCGGAATATCCGCATTGGTATACACCTTCTGAACATCATCGCAGTCATCCAGCATCTCCATCATCCGGACCATCTGCTCCGCTTCCTTGCCTTCAAGTCTTGCTGTAGACTGGGGAAGCATGGTGACTTCGGCGATTATGTAAGGGATTCCGGCATGATCAATCGCGGATTTTACCTTTTCGAAATCTCCGGGCTTCATGATGACCTCAAAATTTTCATCCTCCTCCCGGATATCCTCCGCTCCTGCATCCAGCGCGGTTTCCATCAATTTCTCTTCGTCAACCGCTGTCTTTTCGATCACGATATAGCCTTTTTTGTCGAACATCCAGGCAACGCACCCGTTTTCGCCAAGGTTTCCGGCGCATTTGCTGAAAATGTGACGGATATCGGCAACCGCCCGGTTTTTATTGTCAGTCAGAGATTCTATCAGCACGGCCGCGCCGCCGGGGCCGTAACCTTCATAGGTTATCTCTTCATAGTTCGCGCCTTCAAGCTCACCGGTGCCTTTTTGAATGGCGCGCTCGAGCTTGTCTTTGGGCATATTTTCACTTTTTGCTGCCAGTACTGCCGTTCTGAGCCGAGGATTGGCGGCTGGATCACCCCCTCCCATTCTGGCGGCAACGGTGATCTCCTTAATCAGCTTCGTAAATACTTTGCCTCGTTTTGCATCCACGGCAGCTTTTTTATGTTTTATGGATGACCATTTGCTGTGTCCGGACATTCTCCCTCCTGTTTTTTGCCTCTTCCGATGATATAGATCTCTTTGCTTGTTTTTCGACAGCTTTGCGGTTTGAAAATTTTATGGATTTTAAAGCATCTCCGGATCGAATCCGAAAACAGCTTGAAATCTTCTCCCTGAAAAATTTTACAGACAAATGATCCGCCGGGTTTCAGATATTGGTTTGCCAAGACAAGGGCGGCCGTGCAAAGGTCAAGAGATCGTGTCGCATCCACCACTTTGTTTCCGGTTGTCGCCGGTGCCATGTCACTTAGTAATACATCAAAGCCGCTTGACAGTTCATTTTTCATTACATCGTCAATTGAAAAAATATCACCCAGATAGACGGTAACGTGAGAGGGAAGTTTCAGCGAAACGGCTTTTTTATCAATCCCCACTACGCGTCCATTCCGGCCTACCAGGTTCGCCGTATACTGCAGCCAGGATCCGGGTGCGCACCCCAGATCAAGCACATGGTCTCCTTCCTGGATCAACCGGTACTTGTCCTGTATCTCCTGAAGTTTGTATACGGATCGGGCGGAAAAGTTTTCTTTTCTCGCTTTCCGGGTATAATGATCCTCCCATCTGTTCTTTGGAGATGGCGGTTGTTTTTTTTTCATCACAACACGTCTGCCTGCGTTTTTACTCCCGATAAATACCCGGTTTGCATCTTATTATCCTGTCGCATTTTGCAAGTCAAGCAGCTAAAACAGTATTTCCATGGCGCCTGCAACGTCGGCGATTCCGATGATTTCAATCCCTTTGACATCTGTCATTCTTTTGAGATTGGATTCCGGAACAAGGCACCGGGTAAAGCCCATTTTTTTAATTTCCGAGACGCGGATGTCCACATGGCTGATAGCCCTGACTTCTCCTGTTAGTCCGACTTCTCCAAGCAAAACGGTTCCGCTTGC
>CAZOEW010000002.1:0-49398 GCA_964578935.1 uncultured Desulfobacterales bacterium
CTTCAAGGTGTTTGCCTTTTTTTGAAAGCGTTTTTTCCATATACCGGAATCTTTTTTCGAACTTATTTGTAGCATCTCCAAGTGCGGTTTCAGGATGAAACCCTGCAAACCGGGCAACATTGACCAGGGTGAAAAGAATATCTCCGAATTCAACAGAAGCCTTATCTTCCTCCCCTTTTAAATGAGCTGAATAAAATTCTATCAACTCCTCTTCCACTTTTGTCATTACCCCTTTGATATCATCCCAGTCAAATCCGGCACCGGCAGCTCGTTCCGAGATTCTGTAGGCCCGAATCAGTGCAGGAAGTTTGACCGGAATGGAATCCAGAATAGAGTGTTCAGGAGACGGTCCGCTTTCTTTTTCTTTGATTTTCCGCCACTGTTCTTTCACATCCCTGACGGTTTCAATTGTTTTGTCGCCAAAAACGTGCGGATGACGACGAATCATTTTTTCTGTAACGCGTTCGGCAACAGATTTGATGTCAAAATATCCCATCTCTTTATACATGTCGGCAATAAAGATAATATGAAACAGAACATCACCCAACTCTTCACATATCTCTTCCGGAGATCCTGATTTTATGGAGTCTATCAGTTCATAAACCTCTTCGATGAGATAAATTGACATGGATTTAGGAGTCTGCTTTCTATCCCAGGGGCAACCGTCCGGGCTTCGCAAGGATTTTACAAGGTGAATCAGGCGGTGTATTGCATCAAAGGAGTCTTGCTTTGATTCCGGGTACCATTTTCCAGATGAAGGGTTTGGTCGTGAATCTTCCAAAGTTTTCGTAATCCTTATTGATTATCGTGAACGGTCAATTCAACTTTTTTGTTATAAATCGGGATATTTTTTCATAACCAAATGATATATAAGGTGAAATAAAGGAGTTTTTTACATAAGAGGAACCTTGGGGCAGGAGCGCTGTAAAGGCAAAAATCAAAACAGCGACAAGTAACATGCCTTTGGCTGCACCAAATCCGGCACCAAAAATACGATCGAACCACCCCATCAATACGATTTCCAGTATACTTTTTATCAATTTCCCCATCAAAACGATACAGATAAAGATCGCGGTGAAAATGATAAAAAAACCGACAATATTCAAATATGCCGTGTTTGTAATCCATTTTGAAAGAGCGCCAGCGACCGCGGGGTAATATCGATGTGCTGCAAAGAAACCGCCCAGAACGCCGATAATCGATGAAAGTTCGCTAACCATTCCCGAAAAAGGCCCCGTATCAGACAGAAAACAAGAATAATGCAGATCAGAATGTCAAATGGATTCATAGGTTTTTTCTTTATAATTACAGGGTTTCTGAATTAACAGAGCAGGGATAGCGAGTCAAGATCATTTTAAGGGGGTAATTCGCGCTGCATCCCATATCCGATATTCATGAGGCTCTGGTTTGAATGGTTTCAGGCAGATAGGGTCATTCTATATGGTGGTTATGATTTTTTTCAAGAAAGACTTGGCTTTCAACTTGTTATTTGTTATTTGCATTCCCTCGAAAACCTATGGTATGGAATTAGATTGAAAATAATTATCCGGAGGAATTGCCGGCGAATAATCCGGAACAGGCCTGGTATCCTGAACAAATTCTGAATCTCCCTATGAAAACAAGTGACATCACTGCGAAAGAACTTTCTTTTGCGGATAACAATTTGACCCGTCAGCTTTTTGGAGAGCATAACTGCCATCTCAAAAGAATCTCAGATGCATTGGAGATCGATATTCATGCAAGGGGAAATACGGTTTTTATTCAGGGGGATGCTATTGAAAATCGTCTTGCCCAGAATGTTCTGAATCAGCTTTACGGGCTGATTGAAGAAAAATATCCGGTTTATCCAACCGATATCGATCATGCCATACGGATACTCAGTGAAAATGACAAGGCAGACCTGAGAGATATTTTTCTGGACACGGTCTTTATAACATCCAAAAAGCGTTCCATTGCTCCAAAAGGGTATGCTCAAAAACAGTATATAGAAGCAATGCGTAGATTTGATATTGTTTTTGGAATCGGACCGGCAGGAACGGGAAAAACTTATCTGGCTATGGCCATGGCTGTTTCCGCTCTTTCAAAGGGGATTGTGAATCGAATTATTTTAACCCGGCCCGCTGTCGAGGCGGGGGAGGCTCTCGGTTTTCTGCCGGGTGACCTGGCTGAAAAGGTGGATCCTTATTTAAGACCTCTTTATGATGCCCTCCATGATATGATGCGGTTTGAAAAAGTATCCAGTCTCATGGAGCAGGGAGCCATTGAAGTCGCACCGCTGGCTTTTATGCGCGGCAGAACGCTCAATGACTCCTTTATCATTCTGGATGAAGCTCAAAATACAACAGCAGAGCAGATGAAAATGTTTTTAACTCGCATCGGATTCAGTTCCAAGGCTGTTATCACGGGTGATGTAACTCAGATCGACCTTCCCGTCGATCGTTCTTCAGGACTCATTGAAGCCCGCGATATTCTTCAACATATTGAAGGAATCCGTTTTGTATTTTTTTCGGATAAGGATGTTGTGCGCCATAAACTGGTACAACAGATTATTAAAGCTTATGAAGAAAAGGGAGAAAACAGGAATTATTGAACCAATTCCTTGTATAGCTGTTATCGATAGACAACTCGTTGATTTGTAGCAGCATTTGATCATGAATATAGAACTTCAAAAAAAAATGTTAAACAGGTTTATGAGCGATGGTAAGGGCTTTTCGTGGTTTCTCCTGATATCGGTCAGTGTTGTTTTTACATTGATCCTTTATCCGAACCTGGGGTTGAAAAAATATACCTACAGGCTGGGTGATGTCGCCAAAAGGGATGTAAAAGCGCCCTTCGATTTTCTAATCGAGGATATGGATGCCACCGCTGAAAAGCGTAAACAGGCTGCAGAGTCGATTCTGACAGTGTATGATCATGATACGATCATGGCAGCAAAGATTACAGACCGAATCCAAAGGATTTTTTCCGAAGTTAGAGAGAAAATCAACTTGTTGAAAAAAAATTCAGCAACCATTGCCGCCGGGATGGAAGGCAAGACAGAACCCGGCGTCCAGGAAGGAAAACCATCCTACCTGGATGATATCTTGCAGATGAAAGAAAAATTTGAACAAAAGATGGGAATTCAGGTCAGCATCGGTGCATATAAGATCTTAATGAAGGAGGAGTTTTCGGAGGAGATCGAAAAACTGATTTGTGAGATCGTAAACAAGATTCTGTCAAACGGGGTTGTAGCAAACAAGGAGGTGCTTCTCTGGGAAAGTGACAGAGGAATCACATTGCGGAATGTGGAAACGAAAACGGAGACAACACTTCGAAATTTGAGGCGATTTTATAGTCTGGATCAGGCAAAAACCATGGTAAGGGTTATCGGTGAACCGTTACTTGAGGGGTTCGACTATACACTGAAAAACCTTATTGTTGATTTTTCCCAGAGACTTGTCCATCCCAATATTACCCTTAACCGCAACGAAACAGAGGAGCGTAAAAAAAAGGCCGCAGAAGAGATTAAACAGATTCTTTATGAGATCAAGGAAGGTGAAATGCTCCTTCGAGAAGGGGAGCGTGTTAAAATATTTCAGCTGAAAAAGCTGGAGTCCCTGCAGAAGCAGGTAAATAATGAGCAGATATTGACCAGTAAAATTGGTACATTTATGATTGTTATGTGCCTTTTGCTGGTAGTTTATATGCTGAATTTAAAAAATCTTGCCATCATGGAGCGGGATCGCAATAAAACACTTCTGTTTATTTCGATCGTTCTGGTGCTTTTTCTGATATTGATCCGGATATCAGCTTCACTGGCCGATTCTCTTGCTCCATCCGTACCGTTTACGATACCTGCCGTTTCGATGTATTATGGGATACCGATCGCTTCGGGAGCAATGACGGTCTGCCTTTTTATGGGGATGGAGATCGCTTTCCCTTTCGCGGTGGTTATGGCCCTTTGCACCGCTGTCATTTTTAACAACCGGTTTGATTTTTTTCTTTTCTTCCTTTTGAATACCGCTGTAGCAGCATATTGGATGCAACATTGCAGAGAGCGCATCGTTTTTATCAAGGCGGGTCTTAAACTCGGGCTTTTGAATATCGTTTTTGTGACGGCCGTTAATATGTATATGGCTGATTTTACCATGGTCCAGTTTTTCTGGGATTGGGCTTTTGCCTTCCTCGGGGGAGTGATGGCGGGCATTATTACCGCAGGTGTGGCTCCCATCGTAGAAAGCACTTTCGGATATACCACCGATATCAAACTGCTGGAGCTTGTCAACCTTGACCGACCGATACTGCGGAGGCTAATGATTGAAGCTTCCGGAACCTATCACCACTCTGTAATTGTTGGATCCATGGTTGAAGCCGCGGCATCGGCTATCGGCGCCAACCCGCTTCTTGCACGTGTATGCGGATATTATCATGATATCGGAAAGATTAAAAAACCTCTCTATTTTATCGAAAACCAGACGAACGGGAAAAACAGGCACGATAAACTCGCCCCCTCCATGTCCGCTTTAATCTTGATTTCACATGTTAAAGAAGGGGTTGAGTTCGCGAAGAAAAATAAGCTTGGAAAAGCAATTATCGATACGATCAGACAGCATCACGGCACAAGCCTTATCAGCTATTTTTATGAGAAATCAAAACAGTTAAAAGGCAAAGAAACGGTCAACATCGATGACTTCAGATATCCTGGACCTAAGCCGCAGACAAGAGAAGCAGGGCTGGTTATGCTGGCGGATGTGATTGAAGCCGCTTCACGAACACTGGATAATCCTACACCTTCCCGAATTCAGGGATTGGTTCAAAACCTGATCAACAAGATATTTTCCGACGGTCAGCTTGATAATTGCGAACTGACACTTAAAGATCTGCACAATATCGCAAAAAGCTTCATTAAAATATTAGATGGGATTTATCACCACCGGATTGAATACCCGGAAACTCCTGCTTCGATTGGCGGAAAGAGGAAAAATGGGCATTCTGATAAGCAACAGACAGAATCGGCTGAAAGTGACCGAGGACAAGATTCAACAGAAGGCGCAAGTCATCTTAAACGCCTTGGGCAGTCCTGAGAGCGAATTATCTATTGTGATCGTTGATGACCAGCTCATTGCAGAACTGAACTCAGAGTATCTGCATCGAAAAGGCCCTACCAATGTCATTGCGTTTCCCATGCAGGAAGGGGAGTTCACTGGAATTAATCCGAATCTTTTGGGTGATGTGGTTATTTCCATCGATACCGCTGAAAAGGAAGGAAAAATGGTTGGGATCCGGACCGAGGAAAGATTCGATGAGCTTCTTGTCCATGGCATTCTTCATCTTTTCGGATATGACCATGAAGGGAGTGAAGATGAGGCCCAGATCATGGAAGGCAAAACCCGCATGCTGATGGAGATTATAAAAGATGTTTGAATACAGGTTCCAGCGGGAATGGAGTTTTTGTATTCAGCAGCGATGGAGGTAGGAGATAAATGGCCGGATTAGCGGTAAATGTTGATCACATTGCAACCATAAGAGAGGCGAGAAAAGCAAGCTACCCCGACCCCGTGGCAGCTGCCCTTATTGCAGAGATCGCCGGTGCAGACGGGATTGTCGTTCATTTAAGAGAAGATAGAAGGCATATCCAGGACCGCGACGTAAGAATTTTGAGAAATGTCGTTCAGACCAAACTTATTCTGGAGATGGCTGCCACTGCGGAGATGGTCGGTATCGCTCTGGATATTCAACCGGACACCGTAACCCTGGTACCGGAAAGTCGGGAGGAATTGACAACTGAAGGCGGGCTGGATCTTATGGTTCATAAAGGCAGCATTGCGGAGACGGTGGACACGTTGCAGAACAGCGGTATACCGGTCAGTATTTTTGTTGATCCCGACCCGGAACAGATCAAACTTGCACATCGTGTTAATGCATCCATGGTTGAAATTCATACCGGGACATTCTGTGACGCTGCAACTCCGGCAAAAAAAGAGGCCGCCTTTGATAAGATCGTTGATGCAATTAAATTTGCCCATAAATTGAAGCTGGGAATCAATGCCGGCCACGGAATTTGCTATAATACGATTAAAGATTTCCGGGGACTTCCAGAAATTGACGAATTCAGTATCGGCCATAGTATTGTTTCGAGGGCAGTCCTTATCGGTATGGAAAAAGCAGTTAAAGAGATGCGTGATTTAATCAAAGATTTATAGATGGTATAGGGGAATCAGTCTATGTATCTTGTTACTGCAGAGGAAATGCAGTCAATGGATCGAGAGACCATTCAGTCATTCGGCATTCCCGGACAGGTGTTAATGGAAAATGCCGGCCGAGGCGCAGTCAGAATGCTGATCGAGAAATTTCCTGATCTGCAGAAAAAAAAGGTCGGAATCGCTGCAGGTCCCGGCAATAATGGGGGGGATGGTTTTGTAATTGCGAGATACTTAAAGAGTTATGATATTGAGGCTACCGTTTATCTGCTCTCGGAGAAGAAAAAGGTTCGGGGTGATGCGGAGGCCAACTTGAAATTGCTCTTTCCTCTTGAAATTCCGGTGATAGAAATTCCGGATATGAAAACGCTTCAGAAGCAGATGGACTCAATCCTTGATCAAGACGTATGGGTGGATGCCATATTTGGAACCGGATTAAAAAAAGAGGTAACCGGTTATTTTTTCGAGGCGATCACGGTTATCAATAAATCCGGAAAACCTGTTTTTGCGGTTGATATCCCCTCGGGACTTGATTCTGATACCGGGCAGCCTCATGGGGTAAGCATCAAAGCAGATGCCACTGCAACATTCGCCTTCGCCAAGATCGGTCAACTATTATTTCCGGGAGCGGATTATACTGGCGAATTGGGAATCATTGATATTGGAATCCCGACCCATATCGTAGAAAAAGAAACACCCGGACAATCTCTTTTGACGCTATCCTCGGTTCGTGGTGAATATCGACCGCGCCCTTCGGATGCGCATAAGGGTATTACCGGACATTTGCTTGTCATTGCCGGATCGCCGGGAAAGACAGGAGCCGCAGTAATGACAGCAGTGTCCGCCATGAGGGCGGGAGCAGGTCTGGTGACACTGGGTGTTCCGGCCGGCTTGCATTCTGTTCTTGGATCCCAGGTGCTGGAGGTTATGACGGTGCCTCTTATTGAAACCGTCGATGGTGTGCTGGACACCTCATCCGATAAGATGATCTTTTCACTTCTCCAGGATAAAAAATGCCTTGCGATCGGCCCAGGTCTGGGAACCGACTTTTCTACTCGAGAGCTTTTCATAAAGATACTCAAAAAGGTCAAAGTCCCGCTTGTCATTGATGCCGACGGGCTCAATATGCTTGCCGAAAATACCGAGATATTGAAACAGGTGGATGTCCCTGTCATTTTGACACCGCATCCAGGTGAGATGGCCAGGCTCAGCCGTTTAACCGTTACAAAAATTCAGGAGGACCGGGTATCTGTTTCAAGAATGTTTGCCAAAGAATTCAACGTGCATCTTGTTCTAAAGGGAGCGAGTACCGTGATCGCCCATCCGGATGGCAGGATTTTTATCTGCCCGACCGGAAATAAAGGAATGGCCTCCGGGGGCATGGGGGATGCACTGACCGGCGTTATTGCCGGACTTCTCGCCCAGGGATATTCGCCGGAATCATCTACTCACCTCGGCGTCTGGCTTCACGGCGCATCCGCTGATGCCCTTGCCGACTCAAAAGGCGTCATCGGTTTTCTTGCTTCAGAGGTGATCTCGGAAATTCCTTCATTGATTTCGATACTGGAAAACGGAGGGGCTTTCGTAACCAATCGGACGCCTGTATGTCGGGGACTTTAGTGATTTCGATTATAACGTATTCTCATAAAGAAACCTGCCTTTTTGGAGAAATTGTGGGGGAAATTGTACCAAAAGGGACGGTTTTAACCCTGGAGGGGGATCTTGGAAGTGGAAAAACCACTCTGGTTCAGGGGCTTGCAAAAGGTCTGGGTGTCTCCGACACGTACTATATTACCAGTCCGACATATACCCTGATTCATGAATACACGGGGAAATGTCGATTTTTTCATGTTGATTTATACCGTGTGACAAATCCATTGGACCTGGAAGAACTTGGATTTGAAGAAATGCTTTCCGGAGACGGTGTCGTTGCCATTGAATGGCCGGACAGATTACCCCGAAATTATGCGGCAACATGCCTCTCCATCAAATTAGATACGGTGGATGAAGATATTCGAAAAATTATAATAAGTTCGCGTGGACTTGAGAATAAAGATCTGATAGGAGAGATCGGAAAAAAACTTAAGGAGAGAAAATGGCACTGATTGTTCAAAAGTACGGCGGCACCTCGGTGGGTGACATCCAGCGTATCCGCAGGGTAGCGGAACGTGTCGCAAAAACGTATGATAATGGAAACGATGTGGTTATTATTTTATCTGCCATGGCAGGTGTAACGGATAAACTCATTCAGCTGGCTAACGAAGCCTCCCCGTCTCCGGACAAGCGCGAGCTTGATGTGCTTCTCTCAACCGGAGAACAGACAACGGTTGCCCTTCTTGCAATGATGTTGAAGTCGATGGGTTATGCCGCAACCTCTCTTCTGGGCTTTCAGGCAGATATCCGCACGGATGCGCATGCATGCAGCGCTCGAATAATAAGTATCGGGGCGGACCGTATCCACGACTTGATCAAAAACCGTCAGATTGTTGTTGTAGCTGGCTTTCAGGGCCATGATGAGAACGGCAACATTACCACTCTCGGCAGAGGCGGCTCCGACACATCGGCGGTTGCAATTGCCGCGGCAATCAACGCTGATTCATGTGAAATATACACGGACGTTGATGGTATTTATACGACGGACCCAAATATTTGTGACAGGGCCAGAAAACTGGATCGAATTTCTTATGATGAAATGCTTGAAATGTCCAGTCTGGGAGCAAAAGTGCTTCAGATCCGATCAGTGGAGTTCGCGAAAAAGTATAATGTCCCCGTACATGTGAGATCATCATTTAACGAGGAGGTAGGAACCATGGTAGTTAATGAAGACGCTGCAATGGAACGCCTTGTGGTATCAGGGGTTACCTGCAATAAAGATCAGGCCCGAATTACGTTAAAAAAGGTTCCGGATCAGCCCGGCATATCTGCAAAAATATTTACTCCTTTAGCGGAAGCGCAAATTCAGGTTGACATGATCATTCAGAATACGCGGACCGGAGGAGAGACGGATCTGACCTTTACGGTTTCAAAAGCTGATTTTAGAAGGGCAGAGGAAATTTCCAGAAAAGTTGCGAAAGAGATCGGTGCGGTGGATGTGCTTACGGCTGAAGGCATCGCAAAAGTTTCCGTTGTCGGAGTAGGTATGAAAAACCATTCCGGTGTTGCAGCAACCATGTTTTCAGCTCTTGCCGGAGAAAATATAAACATACGGCTGATCAGCACTTCAGAAATCAGGATCTCCTGTATGATCGAAGAAAAGTATTCCGAACTCGCGGTGCGCGTGCTTCACTCCGCTTTTGACCTGGACAGGGAGACTTTGAGTCAGGAAGAACGGTAAACGTTCAATACATGTCATCCTTTCATGAAGAAATTTGAAACCGATCAACTTGTTGTTGCGATCATTTTTGGTGTATTGATTCTATTTTTCACCATATACCGAATGTATCCATAAAGAGCCGGTATCTTTTTAATCGGTTTATGAACAACAGTTCAGCCGAAAGATTTTCTTTTTATCGACAACCGGCCGCAGATTGAGTAAATTATGGAAATTTTTTTTCAAACCCTTCGAACCCTGTGTGAATAAAAATTCATTTTACGGTTTTATTCACTGGATGATGCAAAATCGAACATTCTTTGCCGGCGACAGCGAATGTTCGGAATAACTGTATGAAATGGTTAGGATATAACTTAATGTCCGTCAATTCGAATAACCTGATTTTCCTTGACATTTAAATTTTATTTTTGATATAAAATAAATTTTGGCTCCAAAACTGAACGGTTATTCATTGTGATTGAATGACGGTTTCGATGGTTTATTGATCACACATACTCAATAACATGCATATTTATAACAGGAGGAGATTATGGCTAAAAGAATTGAAAAAGTAGCTGTTATTGGCTCTGGTATCATGGGGAGCGGAATCGCAGCTCTTTGTGCCGGTGCCGGTATCCCGACATTGCTCTTGGACATTGTTCCATTCAACCTCAAGGAGGAAGAAAAAAATGATCCGGCAGCAAGAAACAGGATTGTCAAGGCAGGGATGGACGCCGCGCTTAAAGCAAAGCCGCCTGTATTTTATGACAAAAAAACAGATTTGAGTCTTATTTCAACCGGTAACCTGGAAGATGATTTTCACAAGCTCTCCGAGTGCGATTTGATTTTTGAGGTTGTGGTTGAAAATTTAAAAATTAAACAAGAGCTTTTTTCCCGTATCGAAAAAGTCATGAAAAAAGGAGCGGTAATCGCTTCAAACACTTCCGGGCTCCCCCTTCACAAAATGGCGGAAGGCAGATCAAAGGAATTTAAGCAGCACTTCCTGATTATGCATTTTTTCAATCCGGTTCGATACATGAAAATGCTTGAAATCGTTCCGGGAGAAGAGACACTTCCTGAAATTACGGAATTCATGGGCAATTGGGGAGAAAAAAACCTTGGCAAGGGTATTGTCTGGGCAAAAGATACACCCAATTTTGTCGGCAACCGAATTGGAATGAACCTGATCTGTAAAACCTTCAAGATGCTTGAAGACTCGGATATCATCATACCTGAAATCGATGCGTTGTTCGGACCCAATATGGGTATGCCGAGAACAGCAGTTTTTGCGCTGGCAGATCTTGTGGGGCTTGATACGATTGGACATGTCGCCGATGGTTCATATGAAAACCTTCCGGATGACGAGGCGCGGGATGTATATCAGCTTCCGCAGTTTGTCAGAGATATGCTGGACAAGAAAATGCTTGGCAAGAAAACCAATGCAGCCGGCGGCTTTTATAAAACCGAATTTGATGCAGCCACATTTTCAAAGAAAAAACTGTATCTCGATCCCAAGTCATTTGAATTCAAGGAGTTTGACAGAAAAGCCGTTGTTCCCGAAATTGCCAAGAAAGCTAAAGAAGGGAAAGACCTTGCGGAAAAACAGAGGATATTGGTTTACGGCAATGACAAATATTCAAAATTTGCATGGGATCTGATTGCAAATTTACTGGCTTACTCCGCAAACAGAATCCCGGAGATATCGGATACCATCATCGGCATTGATGATGCCATGAGATGGGGATTTGCATGGGAAATCGGTCCATTCGAGATCTGGGATAATTTAGGTGTTGAAGAATCCGTCAAGAAGATGGAAGCAGACGGAATCGCTGTTCCTCAACATGTTAAAAAGATGCTGAAGGCCGGAAACAAGACTTTTTACAAGGTTGAGAAGGGAAAAGACATGTTTTTTGATTTTTCATCCGGCAGCTACAAAGAAATCAAATTCAGTCCCAAAATGATTTTTCTGAAAACCTTGAGAGCGGATAACAAGGTGGTAAAGTCAAACAACTCCGCGTCGCTTATCGATCTTGGTGACGGTGTTTTCAATATCGAGTTCCATTCCAAGATGAATGCTCTGAACAAAGCCATGGTTGAATTCATGTCCGAAGCGTCGCAGTATGTCCTTGCAAATGGTGTTGGACTTGTTTTTGGAAACCAGGCGCCCGGAATGCCCGGCGCGTTTTCCGCAGGCGGTGATCTTGCTTATATGGGAGGACTCGCAAAAGAGGGTAAATTTTCAGAAATCGATGACTTCATTAAAGAAGTCCATAAAGGAATAATGGAGCTTAAATACTGCAGCATCCCTGTTGTCGCGGCACCTTATGGCATGACACTTGGCGGTGGATGTGAAGTCTGTCTCGCCGCGGACCGGATTGTTGCGCATACCGATCTGATTATGGGCCTTGTTGAAATCGGCGCAGGCCTTGTCCCGGGTGGGTGCGGAATGATGCATCTCTGGCAGAGATACATGGACAGCGTCCCCGGTGATGTAAAATTGGCCGATTATGGCGCCTATATTCTGCCGGCTTTTATGGCTGTTGCTCAGGCGAAAACCTCTATGTCTGCAGCTCAGGCGAGAAGAATGGGTTTTTTAAGGCCCACCGACAGAATCGTTGCAAATAAAGACTACCTGATCGGAGAAGCAAAGAAGGAAGTTCTGAAAATGGTAGACGATGGATATGCGCCGCCGGTTAAAAAGAAATATCCGGTTATGGGGCAGGCCGCACAGGGTATGGTCTGGGCGGAAATGTTTAATATGAAATCAGGCGGTTTTATTCCTCCTCACATGGAGTTCATTGCCAAAAAGGCGATTTATTGCATGTCGGGGGGTGAAGCCAGACAGGGCCAGCTTGTTTCTGAGGAATATCTGATGAAACTTGAAAGGGAAGCTTTTGTTGAATTGTGGAAGACAGAAAATACTCAGAAAATGGCAAACCACATCATGACAACTGGAAAACCCTTGATGCTTTAATTTAATCAAACAAAAGGAGGAGATCCTTATGAGAGACGCATATATCGTAAGTGCAGTAAGAACACCAGGCTGCAGAAGAGGCAAAGGTGCCTTGGCTCAGACAAGCCCTGAAAAACTGATCGTTCAGGCATTGAATGCCGCGGTTGAAAAAGCAGGCATTGATAAAGGTGAGGTTGATGATCTGATGCTGGGATGTTCTTTCCCGGAAGCGGAACAGGGGCTTAATATCGGAAGGGTGTCCCTGCAGATGGCCGGTTTTCCGGATCATGTCAGCGGTGCAACCGTCAACAGGTTATGTGCATCAGGTCTTGAATCCGTTGCCCAATCCTGCACACGGGTCATGGCCGGATGGTCCGAAGTGACCATGGCCGGTGGTGTTGAGTCCATGTCGATCGTTCCCATGGGTGGAAATTTGCCCAGGCCGCTGGCATCATGGGCAAAGGAAAGCCCGGATGTTTACGTGTCAATGGGAATTACAGCGGAAAATGTTGCAAACCGCTATAAAATTTCAAGAGAACAGCAGGATGAGTTTGCATACCACTCACAGATGAAAGCCGCTGCCGCTCAGAAGAATGGCCATTTTACAGAAATAATACCGACCACGGCGGACAGGTTTGTGGAGAAGAAAGATGGTACGATAGTCTGTGAAACATTTATTCAGGATTTTGACGATGGCGTGCGAGATACGACAACGATTGAAGGCCTCGCAAAACTGAAAACGGTTTTTGCGGCAATGGGTTCGGTTACAGCGGGTAATTCCTCACAGACAACCGATGGCGCCGCCGCATCCGTTATCATGAGTGGCGATGCTGTAAAAAAATATGGTGTGAAGCCTCTGGCAAAACTGGTTTGTTACACAACTGCCGGCTGTAAGGCAGATGAAATGGGTGTTGGTCCTGCCTATGCGGTTCCCAAGCTTCTAAAACTTGCCGGTATGAAAGTCAAAGACATCGGACTCTGGGAACTGAATGAAGCGTTTGCGTCACAGGCCATCTATTGTGCCCAGCAGATCGGAATCAGTGACAAAAAATACTGGGCGTCAGACAGCCCGGACAAGATTATCAATATCAACGGCGGAGCGATCGCTCTCGGCCATCCTCTCGGATGCACCGGATCAAAACTATTGGCAACCCTGATCGCGAATATGCAGCGACTCGGCGTGAAATACGGTATTGAATCCATGTGTATCGGCGGCGGTATGGGAGCTGCAGCGTTGTTTGAACTTTGTGAATAGATTTTTGGTGAACTAAAAAAACAAAAGGGGGACTGCCTGATGGGGTGGTCTCCCTTTTTTTTGTTTTCGCGGTCTTCTACAATTCTTCGACAATATTGATCAGAAAAATTTCAATGAAATCCTTTACGTTATCATCAGGATATTGTTTTTATGATTATCTTGACACATATTTACCTTTGATGCATACTCCGACACTAAAATACTGTAAATTTTGTATAGTACGGTCCTATGTCTATTGCCTTATAACATCTAAATTGAAAGCTCACGTTAGATAAAAATTTTGAGTGCGTGACTGCTGTTTGGAAGAAAGACCAAAAGAGCCTATCGATATAGCGATCTGTTCGGGATAACAAAATTATTCTACAGGAAAACAGGAGCTCAATCAATGATACGTAAAGTCAGTATCACCTATCCCACAATCGGCATGGCAGTACTAATCATTTTAAGTGTCACTTTTTCTTTTTATTATATTGAAGTCAAAGCCCTGCGCGACATACTCATGGTAAAAGAAACCACAAAAGCCGAAGATATCTATTATATTGTAGAAAGCCTTATTCAACGAGACAGTGACAAGCTGGTGACCCTGTCCAAAGTGTTACAGGAGCATAACGGCCTGACAGAAGGATTAAAATTTTTTGTTTCATCCGATGGCGATATGGAACCGTTGAAAATGGTAATGGATAACCTTTATTCCCAGATTGGCGTGGATATCTGTCAGATTTTCGACAAGGACTGCAAATTGATTTATGGCGTAACAAAAGGTGGTGAGCAGAATCCAGATTTTTTAGGCATTAAAATGGATACGGTTCTGAGCAGTAATGATAAATTAATGGCGGAGAAGATCGATACAAAATGGGCGCTTCTCGATTCTGTTCAGATAATTCGTGAAAATGAGCTGTATGGTAAAATCTTGATCGGTAAATGGATAGACGATGATTATGCAAACAAGATTGCCTATGAAACGGAAGTGCATGTTTCTTTCGGTTCAACCGATGGTGTTATCGCGAGCTCTCTGCCTTCCGGACAAAGAAACCATATCGATAACAAAGCATTGAAAGATAGTATTCTGGATATAAAATCCATTCGAGTCGAGCATGCTAAAAATTTTAAGGTAATCCATTATTCACCTATGGAATTGGCTGAAAAACTTTTTGGCCTGATTGTTGAAATGGATACAAAATCTTCCTATCAGTTGCTTGAATCAAACAAGAATCATATTCTGAAGTTATCAATTCTGATTCTGATTGTGGCTATTTCGTTGCTGACAGCGGTCATGTTATATACATTGCGGCCCTTAAAAAATCTAAAAAACAAAGCGAAGCAGACGGTAAGAGATATTTCAGGTGAAGATTTAAAGGAGAGAAGAGAAAATGAAATCGTGAGCGTAATCAGATTTTTTGATAAAATGGTAGAAACCGTAACCAATCACATCGCAGAACGCAAAGAAGCGGAGAATGCCCTGAAAAAGCACAAGGAAGATCTTGAAACGCAGATAGAAGAAAGAACTGCTGAATTAAAAAAGGCAAATGCGAAACTGATTCATACGGTTGACGAACTTGAACAGCGTACAAAATTGACGCTGCTTTTTAATCAATTCGGCGATCTGATTCAGGCGTGTGATGGTGAAGAAGAAACATACAGTCTGTTAATAAAGTTTTGCCGAAAATTATTTCCCACCGATGCGGGCTATCTGAGCATTTTTGACAGACCCAGGAAACTTTTGAAAGTCGTGGCTTCATGGGGAGATATTGTTATTGATAATGAGGAGTTTAAAAGGAATGCCTGCTGGGCGATACGTCGAGGTCACATACATTTTGTTCAAAATCCTGAAATAGATCCCCTGTGCCCTCACCTGCAAAACAATTCCGCATATGAGTATCTGTGTGCGCCAATGATAGCAAAGGGAGAGGTCCTTGGAATGCTGCACCTGCGATTAGATCCTGGCAATAAGGATCTGGTCGATGAAGAAAAAGAACATATATACAATGCAAAGCAGATGAATATAATAAGCCTTCTTGAACATTATGCGTCTCCTCTCATCAATTTGCGCCTTAGAGAAACTTTGAAAATACAGTCTATTCATGATCATTTAACGGGTCTGTACAACCGTCGATACATGAGAGATACATTGGAGTTTGAAGTAAGACGAGCAAAACGACATAATTCAACCCTTGGTTTGATTATGGTGGATGTCGATCATTTTAAAAATTTTAACGATACTTACGGGCATGAAGTGGGTGATATTGTATTGCGAGAGCTGGGATCCTTTCTGAGAAACAATATCCGGCAGGAAGATATTGCCTGCCGTTATGGCGGGGAAGAATTTATTTTAATACTGCCGAACACATCTTTAGAAAATGCACGCGCACGGGCAGAGGACTTCAGAGAAAAAATAGAGAAGGAACTCGCAATCAATCACTTGAAAAAAATGCACAGAATAACGGTTTCACTCGGTGTTTCCGCATTTCCGGTTCACGGGCATACCATTGAAGAAACGCTGAATGCCGCAGATGCAGCACTTTATCTGGCAAAAACAAGAGGCCGTAACCGGGTTGAAGTTGGAAACATCTATAAAGTTTCCGTTGCCGGGAAATAGAAATACTTTTAAATCCCCTTCAAACTATAGAAGCGAAAACAATCACAAGAACAGTCTTATGAGGTGATCACAATGAAAGACCACTCTCCGTATGATACATTACCGATACAGTTGATAGGAAATATAAGGAAAGCCCGCTGCAACCGGATCGGCCGATTCACCGGAAAAAAATTCACGATTATTTCCTTGATCATTCTATGCCTGACAACTGGAGTATTTCATGCTTCTGCACAGGATATCGTTCCGTCTCAGATCAAAGCAGTGACCCTTTTTCCTGATCAGGCTTTGATAACACGTGAGGCAAATGTCAAGGTGCACAAAGGTTTAAATGAGATTCTGATTGATATTGAAGCTTTTCAGGTTGATTCGGATTCCGTTTCCGCAAAGGTTTTTGGAAAAGGGGAACTTTACAGCGTTCAATTTAAAGATATCTTTCTGCAGGTTGCCCCCCAGAAAAACATTCGGACTTTGGAAGAAAAACTTCAGCAGCTCAATGCATCTCGTGTGGCGATGGAGGACAACAGGGTCCTGCTGCAAAACAAGGAGCGGTTTCTTTTATCGGTCATAGATTTTTCCAAAGTGCAGCTTCCTCAGGATATCATGACCACCTTTCCGAAAATTCAGGATCTGGATAACACCTTAACATTTCTGGGGGCGAGTTTTAAAAAGATCAATGAAGAAAAACAGGCGTTGAACGCAAAAGTCGATTCCATTAAACAGGAGATCCAGACCGTCGAAAAACAACTGGCATCCCTTACCATATATCGAAAAAAAGAAAAGAAAGCGATTGAGATCCTGTTTAACACAGCAGAAGACCAGCATATTAAAATTGAGGCCAGTTATCTCATCCCGAATGCCTCTTGGAAGCCGGTTTATAAAGTTGATGTGGCTCCGAATTTGAACACGGTAAATTTGACCATGTTTTCAAAAATCCATCAAAAAACAGGAGAAGATTGGAAAAACATAGCCCTGACAGTTTCAAACGCCATTCCCGCCAAAGGCGCAAGACTTCCTGAAATTACTACCTGGGATTTGGATATTGCGAGGCCTCAACCAATCGCTGATCGCAGCAAACGTTTTAGCCATAGTCAAGAGCCTGATGATCCGGTTCATGCCTTTGCCATGAAAGAAGAAGCCGAGACCGAGGAAGCTGGATTTGCCGTCGCCCTGAAAAAGGAAATGCCTTTTTCAGTTGAGTATACGCTGAACCAAAAGGTTAGTATTGAATCCAGGGATGAGGTCACCCTGCTGCCTGTTTTTAATAAGATTATGACAGGAGAATTCTCATATGTTGCCGTACCCAAAACATCCCCTTTTGCATTTCTGATATGCAAAACGAAAATTGACATGGAAATTCTGGACGGACCGATGAATGTACACTTTGGTTCACAATTTATTGGAAAGACCTTTCTGGAAGCAAAAAAAGCAGGTGAGGCCTTTGATATCAATATCGGTGTAGATCGTGCGGTGAGAATAAAACGGGAAAAAGAAAAAGACAAAATCCAGGAAACTTTTTTCGGTTCGTTTGAAAGAAACACAATTGTTCGGGAAATGGCCTTTACGGTCGTTGCCGAAAATTTGAAAAGTGAACCGATAACCGTCACGATTTTTGACAGTATTCCTGTTTCGCGGACCGATAAGATTAAAGTGGAAAACGTGAACATTCAACCGAAACCAAGTGAAAAAAATTATCAGGGAAGGGAAGGCGTACTGCTATGGTCATTTGTCTTGCAGCCTGCTGAGGTAAAAAAAATAAATATATCTTTCTCCATAAGCTACCCCAAAGACGAACCTGTTTTGGGATTATAATGCGGATGAATGAAAAAACACCTCTTGTCAGTGTCATTATCCCCACTTTCAATCGTGGATGGATCTTAGAAGATGCGATAGAATCAGTTTGTTCTCAGACATACCGAAATTTCGAATGTATTGTTGTTGATGACGGGTCCACGGACAATACCCGGGACATTCTCGAAAAGTTTAAGGAAGATATTCTTGTTATCCGACAGTCAAACAAAGGCGTGAGCGCGGCAAGGAACAAAGGGGTTGCCTCCTCGAGAGGGACTCTGATTGCATTCCTGGACTCCGACGACCTCTGGAAACCTGAAAAACTTGCCGTTCAGACGGATTTCTTCGCTTTATATCCGGAAACACAGATTTGTCAAACAGATGAAATATGGATTCGTAGAGGCACTAGAGTCAATCCAAAAAAATGCCATCAGAAGCCTTCGGGCATGATTTATGTTCCATCCCTTTCTCTCTGCCTTGTCAGTCCATCAGCAGTGATGATGAAAAAAGATCTGTTCGAAACGGTAGGTGGGTTTGACGAAAATTTACCTGCATGTGAGGATTATGATCTCTGGCTGCGGATCGGCTGCCGGTATCCTGTTCCGCTGATACCGCAAAAGCTTGTCATAAAGAGAGGAGGGCATGATGATCAGCTTTCCAGGTCTCCGGGATTGGATAAATATAGAATTCTGTCTCTTAAAAAAAACCTTGAAACCGGGAATCTTACATCATCGCAATATTGGAAAACAGTAGCCAAGCTGAAAGAAAAGTGCAGGGTTTATGCAGATGGATGCATGAAAAGAGGAAAAGAGGACGAAGGTGCGTATTTTAAGAATCTAACGGAACATTTTTCATAAAGTTCACGATTCAAGCGGTACTTTTATGGTAAATTCGACTCCATTTCCAGGAGAACTTTTACAATCAATCCGACCTTTCAGTGTCTGGGTGACCAGGTTATATACGATGTGCATTCCGAGGCCCATTCCTCCCTGGTTTCGTTTTGTTGTAAAAAAGGGATCAAATATTTTTTCAAGATTTTTTTTATCTATGCCGACTCCATTGTCTTGATAAAAAAAAAGAAGGCTGTTATTTTCAACGGAAATTCTTATGCGGATGCCGCCTGTTTCGATTCCATCAAATCCATGTATAAGGGAATTCATAAAAAGATTTGTAATGATTTGAGAAAATGCCCCCGGAGAACTGATAATTTCAAGATTTTCCGGGCATTGTATAGAAAGTTTATGCCGGGTTCTTTGATATTCCGGATGAAGGCTGATAAGGGTTTCATCAAGACAGGTTTTAAAATTGAATACCCTTTTTTCATTCCCGGACTGATCAACGGCTACCTGTTTAAAACTGTTTAACAGCTCCGCTGCCCTGATCAGATTGGAAAGTACCTGTGAGGAGGCTTCTCTCGCTGTTGTTGTATATTTTTGTATTTCTGAAAGATTTACCGGGGGAGCACGGTGTAAACTGTCAGAAAACTCTTTTAGGATATCATTGAGATATGATGCCGCCATCACCCCGGCACCCAGTGGAGTGCTGATTTCATGAGCAACCCCGGCAACGAGATTCCCCAATGCGGCAAGCTTTTTTGTTTGAAGCAATTGCTCTGTAATCTGTTTACGCTCTGTAATGTCGCGGCTGACCCCTAAAATTGTGGTAGGCTTGCCTTTTGCATTCCGAAGAAAGCGCACGGTTATTTCAACCCAACCTGATGAACCGTCTTTCCGAAACTGCTCGACCTCAATTGTTTTCGACCGTTCGGCCGGTGAAAAAATGTCATTTTTTAATTCCCCTTCGAGAAGATTAATGGAAAGCTCATACGATGGCGGGGTTAATGTTTCATGGAGAGGTATTTCCATAGCTTCTTCAGGACTATATCCGCGCTGTTTCATCACGGATGGGGATACGTATATATATTTAAACGATTCGATATCCAATATCCATATGACATCTGATACGTTATCTGCAAGAAGTCGATATTTCTTTTCAGATTCCCGAAGTGTTCTTTCGATTTTTTTTCGGTTTTCAATCTCCTGGGTGAGCAACCTGTTTGCCTGCACGAGTTCATTTGCCGGTTTCCGGGCGCGTGACTCAAGTTCATTGCGAGACAGCCTGTATAATGCTTCCGCTTTTTTCCGGCTTTCAATCGTTTGTTTTAATTTTTCCTTTTTCAGCCTTTTTGGCATTTGAATGACCTATGATTGAAGAAGTATTGAATCGCCTGGGAACTCTTGAAACGTAACGGATTGATTCTATTCTTTCTATGGCATGAAATGACATTTGTCAATTCGGATAGTTTACTTTATTCTGTTAATCTCATTAAGTTTCTTCTCAAGTTTTTTGGATGACACCGGAAAAGGAGTTTTAAGTTCCTGGGCAAATATGGAAACCTTGTATTCCTGAATCAGCCAGAAAAAATTTTCGATCTCTTTTCTCCTTTCTTCAGAATCTTCAGCGGAAAGCCCCGCAAGAAGTTCATTCAGACTTTTGATGAATTTTTCTATTCCTGCTGTCTTTTCCCGATCTTTCTCGAAATTATTTAGTGCCCGTTGAATCCTAAGCTCGATTGCCTTGAGATACCTTGGCAGTGCCTCCAATCTTTCTGTTTCATAAATCGTTATAAATGAATCCGGTACCAGGTTTTCCAGTTCATCTGTCAGCGTATTGAAAAAACAGTGCAGGTTCTTTGAACGGTCTGTGGCTTTAAGGCGAGACAGCTCTGACCTGATATTATGAAAAGTCGAAATAACGGCGGATACTTTTTCCGATATTTCTCTTCCAAGGAGCAAAAGTCTCGGTGCAATTGATTCGATACAGGAAAGAAAATTTTCTCTGGTTCGGATGTTTTTTAAAAAAAGATCGTTTGTGATCTTATTGAAAATCTGCTGTTGAATGTGTTCCGCACCGCCAAAACCGGAAGCCGTTTTAAAGTCATTTTTAAAAATAGATAAGTTGTTTTTGAGGAACTTTAGATCCTTCGAAAAACAGATCATAAAAAGAGCTTTAATACCCTCCTTGTGTGATCTGAAGGCTTTTTCCCTGTCGTGAAAAAGACGAAGGTTGATTGTCATCCCTTTCTTCTCAAGGCCCGGGTAAAATATCCGGCTATTGCCAAGCGTTCCGGTCAATGTAATACTTTCCGGAAGATCGGGAAAAGCCCAGGAGGTAATCGATTCTTTTTCCCATTTTTGCTTTACCTCCTGGAACTCTTCTAAATTCGATTCCACCTGTACCCTTTTGGCTAAAATCTCTCTATTTCTACCGCAGGCAATTGTTTTGCCATCAACACCTGTTATCGCGATTCTCATTTTCAGATAGTCCGGCAGATCCTTGTCAGGCCATGCTGAAACCGGTATATTGATTTTGAATCTCGCTGCAATAAAGTTACTCAGAGAAGTAAGCAGGTTTCCTTTTTTTTGGGGCATTTCTTTTATGATCGTATCGACAGTATCCGAGACAGGCACCAGTTGTTTGCGAAATTCCTTTGGAAGGCTTCGGATAAGAAATATTATCTTTTCTCTATATAGCCCGGGAACAAGCCAGTCAATCGAATCCGGAGGTACGGCTGAAGAATTTGTTGAGGGAATCCTGACGGTAACACCATCTTTTGCATTTCCCGGATTGAAAACATATCGGCATTCATACGTTTGATGCCCCAGTGGTATTTTTTCCGGGAACAGAGAAAGCTCGGACTTTTCGGGAAGATATTTATAGAGATCTTCCTTATGCATTCTGAGGAATAAATCCCCTCCCTTTTGTGCAATGAAGTGTTTAAGAGACTTGATATCATAAATATTTGGCAGTCGTTTTTTATAAAATGAGCAGAGATCTGTCGTGTTTATCAGGATGTTTTTTCTTCTCAGGCGCGATTCGAGTTTTTTTATTTCTTCAATTTCATTTCGGTTGTGTGTCATGAAAGAAAAGGGGGTTTTCAGGTCATTAGCGACAAGTGCATCTCGTATGAATATTTCCGATGCCTCTTCCGGATTGATATTTCCGTATGATACCTTTCGCTTGGGAACAATGATCAGGCCGAAAAGGCTGACCTGCTCATTGGCAACAACTTCACCCCGGTTTCTTTCCCAGTGCGGATCAAGGTAGGTGCTGCGACAAAAAGATCTTCCGACTTCTTCCAGCCATTCGCAGTCAATGGCCGCGACGGTTCTGACGAAAAGTCGCGAGGTTTCGATGAATTCTGCTGCTACAATCCATGTTTTTGAATTGTTGAATAATGAAGAACCGGGAAACAACATTACTTCTCTGTCTTTAGCGGCTTTGTATATATTTTTTTCCTTTTTTACGGCGATGTTGGAAAGGAATCCACGAATAATGGATTTGTGGATTACCGAATACAAAGGGCTGAAAGCCTCCTCTCCATTTTTTTTGGTTCGCTTTTTCAGCTCTGTTTTTTGCTTCAGCCCCGCTTCTTTGATGATTTCGGAAATTTGTCTATGGATATCCTGCCATTCTTTCATTCTTCGGAAAGAAAGAAAATACCGTTTGCAGAATTTTTTTAATTTTCCGGTGGTATTTTCATTCTTGAGAACATGATGGAATTCGGTCCATATGTTTAATAATGTCATGAAATCTGAAAGCGGATCTGAAAAAAAAGCCTGCGCCAAGTCTGCTTCTTTTGTTTTGTCAGCAGGCCTTTCCCTTGGATCTTGTATGCTGAGAGCGGAAGCAATTATGGAAACTTCCTCAAGACAGCCTTGATGCTGTGCTTCAATAAGCATTGCGGAAAAACGAGGATCCAGAGGTATCCGGGCCATCATTCTGCCATTGCCGCTCAGATCATATTGTTGTGATTTTTTGCTTTTTTTTACCGTCAGTGCATCCAGTTCCCGAAGCAGGTTGTAGCCATCCTTGATGCCGTTCTCGGAAGGCCTGTCAATGAAAGGGAATTCCGATATCTCATCAAGATTCAATGAAATCATTCTCAATATGACATCCGCAAGGTTTGCTCTTCGAATCTCAGGAAGGGTAAAAAGGGGGCGTGACTCATAGTCCTCTTCAGAAAACAGGCGGATACAAATTCCATTTTCAACACGTCCGCACCGTCCTTTTCTCTGGTCTGCACTGCTTTTGGAGATTGGAACAATCGGGAGGGATGTGATTCTCGAACGCGGTGAATAGCTGGAAATGCGTGCAAGTCCGGTATCAACGACATATCGGATACCCGGTATTGTAATTGAGGTTTCGGCAATATTTGTTGATACAATTATTTTTCGGTCAGAAATTTTTTTGAAAATTTTTTTTTGTTCTTCCGCGGAAAGCCTTGCAAAAAGAGGCAAGACCACCAAACCTTTATCGTGCCTCCCATTGATCAAGTCACATGTTTCACGGATATCCTGCTCGGTTGGCATGAAAACCAGGACATCGCCGATTGTACTTTCATGGCAAATCCTGTCTACCGCTTTTGCTGCCTGTTCTGTATAGGAGACCTCTTCTTTCTGATTCTTATCGGAGCTTTCAGGGAAATAGTTGACATCAACCGGGTATAATCTTCCAGACACTTCAAGAATCGGAGCATTATGAAAAGCTTTTGAGAATTTATCGGTATCAATGGTTGCGGAGGTAATAATTATTTTCAGATCTTTTCTTTTTCGCTGAAGGGATTTCAGAATTCCAAGTATGAAATCGATATTAAGACTTCTTTCATGCGCCTCATCAACGATGATTGTGTCATATTCATTCAGAAATCGGTCTCTTTGGGTTTCTGCCAGCAGAATACCGTCCGTCATGATTTTTATATGCGAATTTCCACTGCCCTGATCTTTGAATCGTATTTTAAATCCTACGGTTTTTCCTATATTTTCACCAAGTTCTTCCGCGATTCTGCCGGCAATCGAAACCGCGGCGATTCTTCTTGGCTGGGTACAACCGATTTTTCCAAAAATGCCCCTCCCGGCTTCCAGACAGAATTTTGGAATTTGAGTTGTTTTTCCCGATCCGGTCTCACCGGATATGATTAAAACCTGATGCTGTTTGATTGACTGGATGATTTCGTCTTTGTATTTTGTTATTGGAAGGGAGAGGTTATACGAAATTTTCGGTATACCGCGTCTCCTTTTATCCGCCATTATTTGTGAACGCGTGATGATTGATTTCAGTTCCGTAATCTGTTTCTGGATTTCTTCTTCACTCATTTGATCCGCTTTTGAGCGAATCCGGTTGATTTTGCGAACAATTCGGAGCCTGTCCGAACAGAGCGTTTTCGGAATATGTGATGTAAGTGTTTTAAGCTGCTTATCGGGAATTGACAATGACTGTTCCACCAGAGGGAATTGTAAAACGATTCTTTGTCACCAATTGATGTATTCAATCGTTGAACCAGTTGAACGGTTTTAAATTGCCTCTTTTGTTTTTCTGAGTTTACATAATTCCTTGTATTACATTGAAATAGTTCGGTCCTGCTATCTGGATTCCATCTTCTGCCGATCTATTTTGACAGCCGTAAAGCGGAACAGATGCACGACCAATTCCTTTCTGTTTTTTTTCTGCCCCCGCCCCTGATGACAGGATGCTTTCCGTCTTCAGGCCGGCAGATGTGGGAATCGCTTTGCTGAGACAGAAAATATGATATTTTAGCATATTAAAAAAAAAATCAAAAGGACTGAGAAACTTTCATGATTCCCCTTATATCCTCTTTTAAAAAGCGTTAAAAGGGGATTGACAGTGAAGCGTATCTTGATTAAAGATGAAGCGGATCTTGACTGATATGGTCAAGAAAGACTTCTGAAAAATTAAAATCAACATAGCGGGTTTAACGAATCAAGTTCAAAAGTGATTTGCGTTAATAGCGGCGTGAGCGCCATTGCCTGGTTTGTTATAATTCTGAAACAGAGATCTCAACTCTGCCTGGGGTGTGAAACCGAAAATAAGTGCCCGTTTCAGGGAAAATACATGTTTCTCCCCTGTGGAAGAAGATCCGAGTTCCAATTAATCGCATCGATGACCTGATAACGATTCAGGATTTAATTCAAAATAACTTAGAAAATCATAATTCACGACATAAAAACGGAGATTAATTTTTCTTTAGGAACAGAATATGAACAATGGAAAACCATCGCGAACCATTTTATTCTTTGGAATCGCGATACTCTCGTTAATAACCGGAATACACGTTTACGGGATTGAAAAATCTTCAGAGCAGATGAAGCCCGGCAGGGCGGATCTGATTCGGATTGAGGCAATGGCGCGTTTTGGCGACCTTGAACGCCCTCCGGTTACTTTTCTGCACGATCTGCATACAACCGCATTGGAGAAACAGGCTAAGGATTGTTCAGCCTGCCATTTAACCTCCGAAAATCGTATGGTTCTTCAATTTAAACACATTGGAGAAGATATCGGCAAAAAAGACCTGATGAACCTTTATCATGAAGAATGTATCGGGTGCCATAAGGCAACAGAGAAGGCTCGTTTTGAAACAGGGCCTGTAGAATGTGGCGGTTGTCACACAAAACAACAGATAAACTCATCCCGTCAGCCGATGCAGTTCGACAAGTCTCTCCATTTCCGGCATTCGATGGCACAGGACAACAAATGCGAAAAGTGTCATCATGAATACAATGCGACAACAAAAAAATTGTTTTATGAAAAGGGGAATGAAGGCTCTTGTCGATACTGTCATTCAAGCCAGGCGCATGAAAATAGAGAGGCAATGTCCAGTGTATCTCACCGGTCCTGTATTGATTGTCATCAAAAGACCGCTGAAAAAAATGAAAAATCAGGACCGGTAACATGCAGAGGTTGTCATGATTGGAACTACCAGAAAAAAATTGAAAAAGTTATTGAAGTGCCGCGAATTGACCGAAAACAGCCTGATGCGATATTTGTTAAAAACGAAGATGCCGGAAAGAGCGGCCGGATGGACAGGGTGCCGTTCGATCATAAAGCGCATGAGAAATATAGTGACAGGTGTATTGAGTGCCATCACAAAAATTTATCCACCTGCAACTCCTGTCATACCCTGAACGGCAAGGAAGAAGGTGACTGGGTCAAACTTTTTCAGACAATGCACCAGCATGACAGCACAAGAAGCTGTATGGGCTGCCATGTTGCCCGTCAGGAGGTAAAGGAGTGCCAGGGCTGTCACAGCTTTCTTGAAAAATCACGAAGACAGGACGATCAGTCTTGTCAACAATGTCACCGCAAACTCAGCCTTAAAGATCAAGAGGCCGTGGCATTTGAATCGGATCAAACCATTGCACTGAAAATTCTTTCAGAGCGTTCATTCATAAGAGAAACGGTTTCCGGGGAGGATATACCGGAAAAAATTGTTTTTAATAAACAGTCTGATACCTATAAAGCGTTTGAGATGCCTCACCGGAAAATTGTTTTTTCTTTGATGGAGAAAATCAAAAACAATAACCTGGCTGCATTTTTTCATCGTGAAAAGGGGACCATTTGCAAGGGATGCCATCATAACAGCCCGGTATCTCTAAAGCCCCCAAAATGCGGCAGTTGTCATGGCAAACCGTTTGACGATAAAGACAAGTTCAGACCCGGATTGAAGGGGGCCTATCACATTCAGTGCATGGAGTGCCATCAGAATATGGAAATTGAAGGACTTGGCGGTTGTACGGACTGTCATGAAGAAAAAAAAATATGATCCTGTATTCTGGAAACCGGAAACAGAAGATCGGATTTTTTTACATTTGATTCGAGGTACAATATGGGCATAACGCGAAGAAAGTTTTTGGGCTGGATGGGAGCAGGTGTCGCAGCGGTCGGTGTCACACCGTGCGGATCCGCCGGTGCTGCCTCAGACATTCATTTTACAGGTTTCCCGGACAGTTTCGGCGTTCTGCATGACATTACAAGGTGCGTTGGGTGTCGATCCTGCGAGGAATCCTGCAATAAAGTTAATGCATTGGCAAAACCGGATAAGCCTTTTAACGATAAATCCGTCCTTGATGTGAAAAGAAGAACCACAGCAACGTCATATACCGTTGTTAACCGGTATGATCATTTTCCGGATTTAAAAAATCCGATTTTTCGAAAAATTCAGTGCAATCACTGCCTGGAGCCGGCCTGTGCATCTGTTTGTTTTGTCAGAGCTTTCAAAAAAATACCATCCGGAGCGGTTGTTTATGATCCGGACGTGTGTGTCGGCTGCCGCTACTGCATGATTGCCTGTCCTTTTGACATACCGGCATATGAGTATGATGAACCGTTCACACCGCGAGTGATGAAATGCAACATGTGCGCTCCGAGGCTTGAAAAACAGCAACTTCCGGGTTGTGTATCGGTTTGCCCGACGGAAGCCCTGACTTTTGGTAAACGGACAGATCTGATCGAAATCGCAAGAGAGCGTATTCGAAAACATCCTGACCGTTATGTGGATCATGTCTACGGGGAACATGAGATGGGCGGTACAAGCTGGCTTTATCTTTCCGGCGTTCCTTTCCACAAAATCGGCATGCGCGAAGATCTGGGCATGAAATCCGCCCCTGAGCTGACGTCCGGTGCATTGAGTGTTGTGCCGATTGTTGTCGGACTCTGGCCGGTGTTCTTGACCGGAATATACGCGATGACAAAAAGGAAAGAAAAAATTACAGCAAAAGAGAAAGAAACAGCTGTCATTGCCGCAGTTGAAAAAGCAAACAGTGAAGCTGCAAAAAAGCTATCCGCAGCCTTGGATAAAACAAGGATTGAAGCGGAAAAGGCATTCGAACAAGCGGAAACCGAAAAAGAAAAGGCCGTCAAGATGGCGATTGAAGAAGCAGCCAGGGATCAATCCGTTCAAATCGAAGACCCAGAACAGAAACCCGCCAAATCTCAACCTGAAGCAGACAAGACCCAACCCGAGGAGGACTCCTGATGTCCGGAGAAAACACAACGGTCGAAAAATATTCATTGACTCCATTTAACGTTATTGCCGGCATTATCATTCTGATCGGGCTCATTATCACCGCGATTCGATTTACCCATGGGTTGGGGGCCACAACCAATCTTACCGATAACAATCCATGGGGGATTTGGATTGGTTTTGACCTTCTGGTAGGCGTAGCGCTCGCAGCGGGAGGATATGTTACTTCAGCAGCCGTCTATGTATTTGGAATGAAAAAATACCATTCGGCTGTCCGTCCTGCCGTCCTGACCGGTTTTTTAGGCTATTTATTTGTTGTTGTCGCGCTTCACTATGATGTGGGGCGACCATGGCGGCTTCCTTATCCGTTTATTGTAGGTTGGGGAACCACATCCCTTCTGTTCGAGGTCGGTCTCTGCGTTGCCCTTTATCTTACGGTGCTTTTTCTTGAATTCACACCGGCTCCTCTGGAGTGGCTTGGATTTAAAAAAACCCGGAATCTGGTAGTAAAACTGACAATGGTATTGACTATTTTTGGTGTTGTACTTTCAACGCTTCATCAGTCATCACTGGGAGCGCTTTTTCTCATTGCGCCCTCGAAGCTGCATCCACTTTGGTATTCATCCTACCTGCCGGTTTTCTTTTTTATTTCAAGTATTATTGCCGGGCTTTCCATGGTTATGTTTGAAGGCATGCTTTCTCATCGTGCATTCCATGAAAAAATGGACGCAACGCATCTCGCCGAAAGCGATCCGTTGACACTAGGCTTTGGAAAGGCGGCTTCATTTGTTCTTGCCGGATATTTTACAATCAAACTGATCGGTATTTCGGCGAATAATCACTGGAACCTGTTGATCACTCCTTATGGAATCTGGTTCCTGGTGGAACTTATCGGTTTTGTAGCCTTACCGTGTTTTCTGTATGCTGTGGGAGTAAGAGATAAAAATTTAAAACTGATTCGATTTACAGCCGCCTGGACGGTGTTTGGGATCATTTTGAACAGGTTAAATGTATCTGTTATTGCATTTAACTGGCATTTGCCGCTTCATGAACGATATGTTCCACACTGGATGGAGATCGGAATTTCGGTTTTTATTGTCACGCTTTTGATTCTTTTTTACAGGTTCATTGTAAACAGAATGCCGGTTCTTTATGAGCATCCTGATTTCAAGAATACCGATGATCAATCATCATGAATGCCGGCTCAAACCTTGAAACCGATAACCGGTTAACCCTTGCCGGCAGGAAGAGGTGTCCAAATGGGAGAACCTTTTTATACGCTTCATGATTTTTTGCTTTATTCCGAGAGCATTACCTATATCCTGATGCTTTTATTCCTGCTAGGGATACTGGGGTTTTGGGTTTTTCTGACAGCAAGGGATGAAGATGACTAGTCTAAGCCGATTTTTCTTTACAAACAAGATAGTCAGGAGAAGGACATGTACGAAATTGTAACCGGTCCGCTGGCATGGTTGTCGTTTTTAATTTTTTTTACCGGGATATTCATCCGAGTGGTCTGCTACATTTTCGGCCTGGACTGGAAACTGGACCGGGTAACCTATACCGTTAATACATCTTACGGTATTAAAGGGGCGATCAAATCAATTCTGTTCTGGATTATTCCTTTTGGATCCAGAAGCTGGCGTATTAAACCCGGTTATACAACGGTGATTTTTACTTTTCATATCGGATTGCTGATGACGCCTCTGTTTTTGATGGGTCATAATATCCTTCTGCAGGAGCGGTGGGGGATCAGTTTGATCACCTTGCCGGAAAAAATTGCGGATATCATGACAATTGCGGTTCTGGTATCCGCACTGCTGATTCTTCTGCGGCGGATCGCGCTTCCCGAGGTTCGGGTTCTTACAACCGCAAACGATATTTTGCTGCTTGTGATTACGGTCGCGCCTTTTATAACCGGTTTTGTGGCTCGTATGCAGCTTTTCGACTATAATTTCTGGCTTATTGTCCACATCCTGAGTGGAGAGGCTTTGTTGATTGCCATACCCTTTACCCGGCTTTCCCATGTGGTACTTTTTTTTATGTCAAGAGCTCAGATCGGCATGGACTACGGAATCAAGCGTGGCGGCATGAAAGGGAGCGGTATTGTGTGGTAATAAACCACCACCATTCACCTGGCATGGGGTTTGATACCAGACAATTTAAAGGTCAGGAATTGAATATAAAACATCATCTCATGGATAATTTATTTTTTGTTTCTAGTTGCTAACTTATACGTTTCAAGGAAATTGATATGGCTGAAGGAACCCTCTGCAACAAACAGCCCGTTAATACCAAAGAGCAGCTACAGGCGCTTCTGGCAGACACAAGGGGAACTGTTTATTATCAGGAAATGGAGAAACTGGAGATTGACCGGGATGCTTTATGGGCGGATATTCAAAAAACGCTGAAATCACGGTTGCGCACCTGGCTTGAAATATGCTCCCATTGCGGATTGTGCGCGGACAGCTGTTTTTTTTACCTGTCAAATCATAGAGATCCGAAACAGGTTCCATCCTATAAAATACAGTCGACCCTTGGGGAGATCGTGAAACGAAAGGGGGATGTGGATAACCAGTTCATGCGCTATGTCATGGATACAGCATGGGGAAAGTGCACATGCTGTAATCGATGCGGGATGTATTGCCCTCTTGGAATTGATATGGGGGTCATGTTCAGCTATTTGAGAGGGCTCTGTTTTTCTCAGGGATTTGTCCCATGGGAAATGAAAATCGGAGCTGGAATGCATCGGATTTACAGGGCTCAGATGGATGTTACCACGGAAGACTGGATCGATACTCTCGAATGGATGGCTGAAGAAAATGAGGATGACTGGCCGGGCCTTGAAATTCCAATCGACAAGGAAAATGCAGATATTATTTATACCGTGAATGCCCGTGAGCCCAAGCATTATCCAGAGGATCTCGGGGATGCGGCCATACTTTTTCATATTGCCGGAGAGAACTGGACCGTTCCCAGTGAAGGATGGGAAGAAACAAGTCTTGCCATGTTTGCCGGTGACTGGGAAGGGAGTCGGCTTCAGGTTGAATCCGTATACCAGGCAATTGACAGACTCAAACCCAAGAGAATGGTTGTTACGGAATGCGGTCATGCCTATCGCGCTACGGTAATTGAGGGGCCATACTGGGCCGGTCGGAAATCGGGAAAGACACCTGTCGAAACCCTTCACTATGTCGAATGGGTGGCAGAAGCGTTGAGGACCGGCAAATTAAAGATTGATCCGGAAAAAAAGATAAAGGAACCGGTAACCTATCAGGATGCCTGCAACTATATCCGGAATGCGGGATTACGCGAATGTACACGGGAGATCATGAAAGCCATTGCCGAAGACTTTAGAGAGATGAAGCCATGTGGAGAGCATAATTTTTGCTGCGGCGGCGGTGGCGGTTTAAACGGTATCGGCCGGTATCGCAAGCAGAGAAATATCGGACAACTGGTCAAGCGCGACCAGATTCTGGCTACCGGCGCAAAATTGGTGATTACTCCGTGTCACAACTGTTGGGATGCCATACGGGATCTTGAAGAAAATTATAAAATCGGTATCCGGTGGTCTTTCCTGAAACCTCTACTGCTTAATATGGTTATCGTGCCCGAACATCTGAAACCGGAGGAATAGCGACAATATCGCACACCAAACCCGTGTATGGATCAATTTCAGTACAGGGATTTTTGATAATGCGAATCGATTAGAAGCCATTTCAGAATCCCCAATGTTGTGATCCTGGAGATAAAACTCTTTGTCGGATGGTTTGCGTTCGCAGTCAGATTAATGAAAAGAGCAGTCAACACGGTCTGGTGCGAAATCCACGACTTCAAGACTATTCTTCCCGAGCTTTCTTCCGTCCAGTTTTTCGGCAAGTTCCTCACTGGTTCCTTTATACCTCAGGTCCAGCACCAAAAAACCGCCGGTTTTATTCCAGCCTTCCTGTTTACTGGATACAACCGATTCGACTGACTGGATTTCCGCAGTAGTTCGTTTATAATCCTGAAATGTTTTTACGCCGGTTATGTGCAGTTTCAGGGGGACTCCGTTGTTCAGATAGTCCTGAAAAGAGTTTGTGATGGCATCTACAAGATATTCATCTGCTGCTTTTTGAACGGAGTTTTTAAGTGATTTGGTCGCTCCGGTAAGGGGGCTGATGTGTGCGGCCACACCGTTTTTAACGACAGACCCCAAAAGCAATCCGCTTTGACTCTGTATCACCTTCAATTGCAGGCTGGTCTGGATTGATTTCAAGCCTGTTCCGGCAAATGCTTCACCAACATCCTGGACCACTGCTTTGCCAATGACTACATATTGAGCCCCGAATGATAACCCCAGACTGGATGCCGCGGACACATTGCCTGCCAGAGCCTGCCTTGCCTTGTTCTGCTCTTTGACCTTTTCCACCTGAGCTTTATCCACCAGTTCAAAACCTTTGGCTGCGAGGAGTGAACTGATTTCCGCCTCCGCGATTCGCATTCCGGGTTTTTTCATGTCAATGTAATCTTCTTCAATGAGAACCATGAGTTTCGGACGTTCCATGCTTTCGAGAAGAATCCTCATGGCAACGAGGTCATCCTTGATTTTATCCAGCGATACGGTTGCTTTGATGTTGACCGTATAGCTGTCGTCTTTTTTTTCTTCCTTTAAAACCTTATAGCTGGTCACATATCCTTTACTTCTCGCAAGGATTTTGTCTTTTTGAAGGACGTAGTTCGCGGTTTCGGTCTCGGATTGAACAAAAACCCCAACTCCCTGCTCAACCGCCGCCCGCTGAGCTTGTCGGATCGCATCTTCTTTTGAGCTGGAACTGACCCCCTCTGTTTCGATAACTTTTTCGTTTGAATGAGCAGTACCAACAGTAAAAAATATAATCGCCAGTCCTGACAGCAATAGAATCGCTCTTTTCATTATTTCCAACCCCCTAAAGGCTCGCCGCAAATCGATTGTACGATAAATCCGGACTGATTTACCTGTGTTTTTTTTGAGAATATGACATGAAAATATCTGAATTATATCGTTTATGGAAAAATTAATTTAGTCTGAGATTCATCTCGTGTCAAGGTAAATCCTTGTAAGGGAAATGACAAATTTAAGGATAACCAATGGTTGTGCGGCCATGTTTTCTTTGCATTTTAGAAAAAATTACGTTACAGGTTCAAAACCCGAAGATGATAGGAGATATCGCACGAAAAGGAAATGAATATGAAGAGCTATCGGAAAGAACTCTGGTATGAAGTACCTTCGAGGCGAGCGTTTGTTAATATCACGCCTGATGTTGCGGAGTGCCTGAGAGAGAGCGGAATCAAGGAGGGCATTATTCTCGTAAATGCCATGCATATCACCGCATCTGTCTTTATCAATGACGATGAAGCCGGTCTTCATCATGACTATGATGACTGGCTGGAAAAGCTGGCGCCCCATGAACCTGTGTCACAATACAGGCACAATGCGGGTGAGGATAACGCCGACGCGCATATGAAACGTCAGATTATGGGGCGGGAAGTGGTTGTTGCCGTCACGGATGGGAAGCTTGATTTCGGCACATGGGAACAAATTTTCTACGGCGAGTTTGATGGTAAAAGGCGAAAAAGGGTGCTTGTCAAAGTAATCGGGTATTGAGACGGTACTGCTTGAATAAAAAATCCGGCTGAGATATACATACAATATCCTGCCGGCATACTATTTTTTCAGAAATCGGTTTAAGGATATTTCAGCTTAATTAAAATCTTACCTGATACATCTAAATTCAATCCAGAGGATAGGGTAATGAAAGAAAATAAACATAATGCTGCATCCGGAAAAACCACCGATAAAAAACAAAAAAAATCTGTGACAAAAAGAAGAAATAAAAGTAATGAGGCAAGCGGAAAAAAAATGCTTGCGCTGATCACGCTGGCATCCGGTATCGCACAGGATTTCAATGAAATACTTGCAACCATTATGGGGTATGTCGAGATGGCCATGCTGGACAGCTCGAAAAATTCTTCAATTCATAAAAATTTAAAACGCGCAATGCAGGCCCTTGAGAGGGGAAACGACCTGGTGGAAGACCTGCAAACCTTCAGCAGGCAGAGAGAGCAGGAACGTAAAAAACTTCAAATTTCAGTTTTTATAAAAGACACATTGAATCGTTTTAGAAAATCGTTGCCTGCGCAAATCACCATGAAAGAGTATATCGAAGTGGATACCGAGTCGGTCAAGGCCAATCCCTCCCAGATTCAACAGATCGTCATCAACCTTTGTACGAACGCCTGCAATGCAATGCTCGAGAAGGGCGGAACTTTAAAAATCAGCCTTACATCGGTCAGGGGTGATGATGAAAACGACAGACTCTGTGATGACAGCAAAAAGGACTCGTTTATCAAATTGATGGTATCCGATACCGGAAAGGGTATTGCCAGCGAGATCAGAGAAAGAATTTTTGATCCATATTTTACAACCACCCATACCGAACCGGGATACGGGATGGGCCTTGCTCTTGTCCAAAGCATTGTAAATGCGCTTGAAGGATATATCGTTGTAAAAAGCAAAGCGGATAAGGGGACGGATTTTACCGTATATCTGCCGGTGGATAGCGGCGGTAATGCCTGAAAAAAATAAGTATCATGAATCTTTCAGAATCGGGTCCTTTTTTTACAGTTTTTGTTCTGTCTGTTCTGAGCGCTTTTTTTTTGTTGTTTGAAGGGTGTGCCGGAAGGGAAGTGGCACCAAAAGATCAGGACAACCTTTGTAAAATATTTTTTAAAAACAGACAATGGTATCTGGATGCGGATAAAGCATCCGGGAAATGGGGAATACCCATACCCGTTTTGATGGCAATTATGCATCAGGAGTCAAAATTCGACGCAGATGCCCGCCCCCCTCGTACGACCTGCCTTTTTATCTTTCCGGGAAGCAGACCTTCCAGCGCCTACGGTTATGCACAGGCTCTTGACAGCACATGGAAGGTGTATCAGCGAGAAACTGAAAACCGCGGCGCGGATCGCGATGATTTCGGTGATTCAGTTGATTTTATCGGGTGGTACTGTTACAAAAGCCACAAGAGGTGTAACATATCCGTCAAGGACACGTATAGCCTTTATCTTGCCTATCATGAAGGACAGGGTGGTTTTTTACGGAAGACATACAGCAACAAAGAGTATTTAAAAAAGACAGCGCTTCGTGTACAGCATAAAGCAGGCATTTATGCATCGCAATTGGCAGAATGCAGGGAAAGTCTAAAAGATGCCGGAGGATGCTGTCTGTGGCCGTTTTGAAAACGGGAAAGCCAACCTTTTAATCTGCGTTTTTCTTAAAATTTCTTGAAAAATTTAATTAATTTCAATATGTTGTATTAGGTTGTCCCCGATGCCCCGAGAAAATTTTTCTGTTGACTTGAAAGGCGTCATGAATTAAAATTACCTACCAGCAGCAGCCGTTACAGCAGAACACACCGCAATCACAACACCATTTGTCTCAGGCGCATCATCAGACGATTTACTCAGTCGGCATTAACGCTATTTTGCATTTGAACAATTCAGTTTACCATCACGACGATACCTTTTTATCGGGAGTATGATCCATATACACCCATCGGCAATTCAAGCATAAGGAGGTATAAAATGAGTGTATCGGCAAATCGTAATTACGCCCGCAGCTACTATCAGCAGAATATGATGTATTCCGAAGATAAAAAAGGGGAGTATAATTCAGCGATGTTGATTAACTATTGTGTGGATGGTATCTGTTTTGAGGCAGATAAAGCTTTGAACCCCGGTTTCGCTGTTTGCATCAAACTGCTTAACAATACTCCGGATTCTGAATACAGCCCGGAAGCGTATAAAGTTTTCAACGGGAAGGTCAAATGGTGTAAAGAACTGGACGATACTTCCCGCTATGGAATCGGCGTTCAGTTCTGTAAGACACTGAACCAGAAACTGTGCTGAGATTGTAAAAGAAACAGCGGAAAACGATATAATCATTTAATATTATTATAATTTATTCAGATAAATCAATAATCAATCGCTTTTTTTGTCAAATCCTTGACCTTGTCCATTGATTTCTCGGCTTCTTTTATCTTTTTCTCCGCTTTTTCAATCACTTCTTTTTTATTCAATCCATCCGCAGATTCTGTCTGCATCTCTTTGATAACAAGGATTCCAACGATCAACATTGCGATCAGTGTGATGATGATAAAGGCGCCGCGCATGTATCTCCTCCTTTTGAGCTATTTGTCGTGATTATTATGAGAGCCACAAGTCCATAAATTATATTGTACTATGTTATCGTCATCTGTTATTTATTCTCAAGTTAAATATGAAAACACCAAATGGAGAGACAAATGGGAACTGACAACGCAATCTTTCTGGAGAACATTGAATGGTTTGATGACACCGGGAAACAGCTGATTCAGCGAATACCTGAATCAGGATCAGGAGAAATCAAATGGGGAGCTCAGCTTACAGTCAGGGAAAGTCAGGCGGCCGTATTTTTTTATAAGGGAAAAGCGGTTAAGGCTTTTGCCATGGGCAGACATACCCTCAAGACAGGAAACATCCCTGTCCTGACAAAAATTTTAAGTACACCCTGGGCGATGGAGTCTCCGCTTCGGAGTGAGATCGTCTTCTGCAACTTGAAAATATTTACAAATTTAAAGTGGGGAACTCGTGATCCGGTGACATTCAAGGATTCTGAACTTGGCCTCATAAGACTCAGGGCTTTCGGTGTGTTTAACATGAGGATTATCCAGCCGGTTCTTTTTGTAAATGCGCTGGTTGGAACGCAGGGGATCTATACCGCCTCTGAGATTGAAGAGTATCTGAACCGGATTATCGTTTCCAGGTTCAATGATTATATGGGAGAAATTCTCGATTCAATACTGAATCTTCCGTCAAAATATGACGAATTGTCAGAAGGACTTGTCAAAAGGCTCCAGGAAGATTTTAAACATTTCGGACTCGCATTGACGCATCTCTATATCAATTCAATTACGCCGCCTCAAGAAGTGCAAGAGGCGATTGATGATCGGAGCCGCATGGAAGTGTTCAAAGACATGGACAGGCTGATGCAGATGAAGGCGGCTATGGCAATGGAAAAAGCCGCTGGAGCGGAAGGGGGGGCAGGCGATGGCATGGGGATGGGCATGGGGATTATGATGCCGGCCATGTTTTCTCGATATTTCTCCGGGGAAAAGGAAAAAAGCCGCCCAGGCAGCCAGTCAAAATTTGTATGCATGGAATGCGGACAGGAGGTGTCTGAGGATGCTCATTTTTGTTCGATGTGCGGTCATCAGCAGGTTGTTTTTAAAGACTGTCCGAAATGCGGAAAACATGTAACCGTCAATGCAAAGTTTTGCTCGCGGTGCGGTCATCCTGTTGATGAGCTGCCGGGGCCCAGAATATGTGAAGCGTGTAAAACAGAAAACATGGCTGATGCTTCTTTCTGCTGCAATTGCGGAGAGAAGATGTAATACGATGCGCAGCATTGTATTCCAAAAGAGATCTTCGGCAGCGGCAGCCGCTTCAAACTATCCGGTTTCAGCCCGTTTTTTTACAGGGTCTGAAGGGTGAACCGGTTCGGGCTGGTACACCATAAACATTTCATACTTTTTTATTACAATTTATCACCCTTTAACCTGGGCAAAATAGAACGTTTTGAAATGGCCTCGTTTGTGGAAGATTAATCTTTCGGGTGACACTCGATGCAACCCGTGGGCACTGATTTGGGTAAATCTGTTTTCGTTTCACGGGTTGATATTGTACGTTCCGTTATTTGAGTTTTCAGCGCCCTGTGGCAGTCTCTGCACTGATTATGATAAGCATATTTATAATATTTTATCGCTTCAGCTGTATACACGCCGTTTTTTAAAGGTTTTGGGGGTATGGTAATCTGGTCGTGGCAGCCCGAGGCAGTGCATGTCTGAATTTTACCGGCTCCATCCCATTTGTGATGACATTTTGTGCAGTTGTAACTAAAATGTTTTGAATGTGGAAAGTCGACTGAAGCTCGTAACTGATTGACGGATTCAGGGGGCGCTATTTTAAAACTCCCCATTGGAATACAAAGTGGGTCATCAGATCCTTTATATTTCGCTGTTTCATTTTCCTGCTCGGCATTGGCAAAAGGGTTGCTCAATATAATAGCTGCAAGCAGGCATAAAATTGCAATACCGTTTCTACGCATTCCATTCCCCTCCATAGATGAGTAAAAATTAAAACTCTTACCTGTTATTTTTAAAATTTTCAACCATTGTTTTCAAATTGTTAAAAATGGAATCCATTGGCACAACTGGGCGAAATCAAAAGTTGACCGGAATCGAAATGATTGTATATAACGTCCGTAAACAACTTTGAAACCCGTATCAAGAAAGCTTTTTTATGAACTACCTGATTGAACATCAATGCCCGCAATGCGGAGCTCCGGCCATACTTGAAGAGGCGGACCGTCTTTTTACCTGCCCGTTCTGCAAGGTCCGTTCCTATCTGCTTGCCGGAAAATATTTCAGATACTTTTTTCAACCACGTTCAACAAATGGCGGGAATCTCATTTATATCCCTTACTGGCGGTTCAAGGGCATGATGTTTTCAACCTCTCCGGGAGGCATTGTTCATCGATTTATTGATTTCAGCTCACTGGCGATCGAATCCGCGATTTTCCCGTCATCCGTCGGTTTGAGGTCGCAGGCATTGAAATTAAAGTTTATACTCCCTGACGAACCAGGGCTTTTTATAAAGCCTTCCATACCGATTGAGCAGATACTGAAATTCGCAGAGGGACACTACAGCGCGGCACCGGATGATTTCGTTTCACACACCGCCTTTGTTGGTGATACGCTGAGTCTCATTTATTCACCGTTTTATGCAGATCGTAAAATTACTGATGCCGTTATTGACCAGCCTGTAGTTTCCGATGCCTCTCTTGATTTCAACATGTCGGATTATCAAGTTGAACCACCGAACCGGCCTTTTCGGTTTATTCCTGTCCTGTGTCCGGAATGCGGGTGGGATCTCCTAGGGGAGAAGGAATCATTGGCACTGGTCTGCAGAAATTGCAGTTCATGCTGGTTCTCGAGCGAAAAAAAGCTGTTAAAGCTGAAATACGGTATTTTGCCCGGGAAACAGGAAGGGATGCTGTACCTTCCTTTCTGGAGGATACGGGCGGAGATATCGGGTGCGGGTCTGGATTCTTATGCGGATCTTATTAAAATAGCCAATCTGCCGAAGGTGGTACAAAAAGGAATGGAAGAAAGAAAATTTTATTTCTGGGTTCAGGCATTTAAGGTTCGTCCCGGGATTTTTTTTCGACTTGCAAGAAAACTCACACTGGCACAGCCTGATCAGGCGATGATTGAAAAATTTCCGGATTCGAAACTTTATCCTGTTACCCTTTCAGTTATGGAAGCAGTTGAAAGTCTTAAAATAAATCTCGTGGGAATTGCACGCCCTGTGAAACATATGATATCGAGGTTGAATGAGATTCAGATAAAGCCGAAACGTTTCAAGCTGGTCTATATTCCGTTTCATGAGGGGCATCATGAGCTGATTCAGCATGATTTTCATTTAACAGTCGATAAAAAGTCGCTTTTGTTTGCAAAGAATTTATAAAACCCGGAAAAGTCGGTTGTATCCGTTATGGTTTATTTTTTCATTTCTCCAGGAAGGATATCCATGATCGGTGAAATGGATTTGCTGGTTTTTTTCGGAGTCAAGGGTTCTGCCCGATGAGTACACATGGAAAAATAAAAGAATATATAGAGTCTCTGCTTGTCTCAAAAAGCATGAAGCATCAGGTCGTTTTTCACACGTTTCTGCCGGGAAGATCCGGGAATTGGAAGTTTACGGAATCGCCGTTGCCCCGAGAGTTGATCAACATGCTTCAAGCCAGAGGGATTGAAAGGCTCTATTCGCACCAGGCTGAGGCGATTGATAAGATCCGCGCTGATCTCCATACGGTTGTTGCAACACCTACTGCAAGCGGTAAAACATTTATTTACAACCTTCCGGTTATTGAAAAAATTTGTAAAAATCAAAACGCAAGAGCGCTTTATCTCTTTCCATTAAAAGCGCTTGCCCAGGATCAGCTAAAAAACTTCAGAGAGATTGCCGCATATTTAGGGGAGAAAAGCCCGACCGCCGCAATTTATGATGGAGATACCTCTTCCTGGAACCGGAAGAAAATCAGGCTCTCGCCCCCCAATGTCCTGTTCTCCAATCCCGAAATGGTTCATCTTGCCATTTTACCCCATCATGAAACATGGAAAGAATTTTTATCCGGACTTCAGATCGTTGTGATTGACGAAGTCCATACATATCGGGGCATTATGGGTTCACACATGGCGCAGGTTTTCAGACGCCTTTCAAGAGTATGCAGCCATTACGGCTCAAAGCCCACTTTTGTGTTCAGTTCTGCAACCATCGCGAATCCTTCCGAACTTGCCGGTCAACTCACCGGCTTACCGGTCGATGTCATCGAAGATAACGGCGCGCCACAGGGAAGCAGGCATATTGTTTTACTGGATCCGGATGTCGGACCGGCTCAGAGTGCGATACTTCTTCTGAAAGCAGCTTTGCACAGAGGGCTTCGGACCATCGTTTACACCCAATCCCGTAAAATGACAGAGTTGATCGCGATTTGGGCGGGAAGCCGTTCAGGGCGTTTCAGAGACAAAATCAGCGCCTATCGCGCGGGGTTTCTTCCTGAAGAGCGGCGTGAAATTGAAGCCAGACTTTCCAGTGGAGAATTGCTGGCTGTTATATCCACCAGTGCCCTGGAACTGGGTATCGATATCGGTGACCTGGATCTCTGCATTCTTGTCGGATATCCCGGTTCGATCATGGCCACCTGGCAGAGAGGGGGAAGGGTGGGGCGTTCCGGTCAGGAATCCGCTCTTGTCCTGATCGCGGGTGAAGATGCCCTGGATCAATACTACATCCGGAATCCCCGGGAATTTTTGGCCAAAGAGCCGGAATCCGCTGTAATTAATCCATATAATTCAGAGATTCTGAAAAAACATCTGACATGTGCCGCTTCAGAGATCCCTTTAAAAACCGATGAACCTTTCATGCAGGATCAATTGATGAAAAAGGCAGTGCGTTCCCTGGAATTACAGGGAGATCTTTTAAGAAGCGGTGATGGCGACCTGTTTTTTTCGCGCCTGAAAATACCGCATCGACATGTGGATTTAAGGGGAACCGGCAGCCGCTTCAACATCATATGCAGTGAAACCGGAGAAAACAAAGGGGAGATCGATGGCTTCAGAGCTTTTAAAGAGACCCATCCAGGAGCCATATATCTGCACCGGGGTGACACCTTTCTGGTGAAGCAATTGAATCTTCCTGAAATGACGATTGAGGTGTCATCCATTAAACCGAATTATTATACGAAAGTCCGGGGAAATAAAAACACCGAAATTCTCGAAATCACCGGAGAGAAATCAGTTTGGGGTACAAAGGTCTTTCAGGGACGCCTCAAGGTCACGGATCAGGTAACGGGTTACGAAAAATGGCACATTCACTCCCGCAAGAGATTGAATGTGATTCCACTGGACCTGCCTCCGCAGATTTTTGAAACAGAAGGCTTCTGGATGACGATTCCGGACCGGATTCAGGAAGATGTGATTTCGCGATATCTTCATTTTATGGGCGGGATTCATGCAATCGAACACGCGATGATCGGTGTGATTCCATTTTTTGTGATGGCAGACCGGAACGATCTGGGTGGCATATCGATCCCGCTTCACCCTCAGACAAATCATGCAGCTGTATTTATTTATGACGTTATCCCGGGAGGTGCCGGGTTGAGTGTGCTTGCATATCAGCGGGCAGATGACCTTCTTGAACGCACATTGGAAATTATACAAACATGCCCGTGTGATTCCGGATGTCCCTCTTGTGTCCATTCGCCAAAATGCGGCTCAGGTAATCGGCCGATTGATAAAGCTTCTGCATATTACATATTAAATCGGCTCAGGTCCGGCAGATCAACGGTAATAGATGAGAAACGCTTTTATATCAAAAGGGAAAAGAAACTCGTTTTACCTGCTCAAAAAGAAAAAAAGAGAATCCGTTTCGGTGTTTTTGATATTGAAACAAAATATTCAGCTCAGGAAGTAGGCGGCTGGCATAAAGCGGATAAAATGGGAATCAGCTGTGTGGTTCTCTATGACTCGGAATGCGATGACTACCTTGAATTTATGGATGACCGGATTCCGGAACTGATTCAGCATTTATGTAAGCTCGATCTTGTAATAGGCTTCAACATCAGGCGGTTCGACTATCTTGTGTTAAGCGGATATTCCGACTTTGATTTCAGCAGGCTGAACACACTGGATATTCTTGAAAAGGTTCATGAGCGCCTGGGATATCGGTTGTCTCTTAATCATCTGGCAAATGCGACCCTCGGCATCCAAAAGAGCGCTGACGGGCTGCAGGCTCTTGAATGGTGGAAAAGCGGAGAGATCCGAAAAATTATAGAGTATTGCAAAATAGATGTCCAGATCACCCGGGATCTGTTTTTATTCGGAAGAGACAATGGCTATCTGTTGTTTACAAACAAGGCGGGGAACGCCGTAAGGGTTCCGGTTGAATGGCAATAGATACGCCGTCCGGCATATCGTCAGCGGGAAACTACGTGTCATGTTCTTTTATCGGCATCTTTTCAATTCGGTTTCTTCCCTTTCTTTTGGATTCATACAGGGCATCATCCGCAAGTTTTAAAAGAGCTTCAGCCGAATCCACATCGCTGGTTATCTCTGAAACGCCCTGGCTGATGGTTATCCGCAACCGTTTATCCTTGAATTGGAAAATTTCGGTTTCGACACCGATGCGCAGGAACTCCGCAAGGGCCATGGCGGAATCAATCGTTGTTTCAGGAAGGAGGCAACAAAACTCCTCGCCTCCGTAACGAGATGCAATATCGATTGTCCTGATTCTTTCATCAATGAGGGTTGCCAGTTTTTTCAGAATAAAGTCGCCGGCCTGATGACCATGCGAGTCATTAATTTTTTTAAAATGATCGATATCAATCATGATCAGGCTGAGAGGCCGGTTATAGCGGATATGTCTGTCAAATTCCTCTATCAGTTTTGTTTCAAAATGTCTTCGATTAAATATACCGGTCAAGCCGTCTTTGGTGTTCATGGTGATTAATTTTGTTTCATAGGCGGCTATATCCGTGACATCCTGAACGGTGATATAAATGTACTGTATTTGATTCTTTTCATCACGCAACGGACCAACGGTGCAGCTTTGCTGCATGTAATCGAAGTTGGAGCCCAACGTGTTGTAGGCTTTGAACGGAAAACAATATTTATGAAGTTTTTGAGAAAAAAAAGCAAAGTTTCCGAATGTAAAAACAGATTTGCAATTACGCAAAAACCAGGAAGTGTTCAGGTCAGGGAAAAAATCAAAAAGCGGTTTTCCGATAATCTCTTCCGGGTTGATTTTGCTGTGTATCGTCATCCAGCGGTTCCATTTAAAAACATGTAGATCTCGATCCAGGATGACAATACCTACATCCAGCATATCAAATATCTGGGAAAAAATCATTCGTACGAATCCATAAAATCATTAAGGGATTTCCGCAGCCAGTCAATTGACTCATGATTTGTCAGAATTAAGAGGAAACCGCTGATATCTTTTTCCTTAAAGGTGAAAACGGTTTTCATTACAATGGCTTTCTGCTGGGGATCAAAATGTTCTATGAGACGGTTGAGTTCATTTTTTTCACCTTGAAGCACTTGAGGCGGTGAATAGGTCACAAAGGTGTTCAGCAGCTCCGATACTTTTCCAACACAGGCACCAATCAATATGTTTCCGATTTCGAGCAATCCGCCTCTCTCCAGGGTGGCTGATGCCGAGTCGTCATAATCCCTGGATTCCTTATTATCGAGAAATGCAAGTATATCTTTTCCGCTGCCGCTTGGGAAAACCAGTAATCCTGATCCTTTGAAGTTTCCCCAGAATTTTTGTTCGACAATGCTGTTTTCACTGTCTTCATGTATGATTTTTTTGAGGTATTCAGGCAAGGCACCGATACCGATGGCCATAATATTCGGAACGCTCAGCATTACATATATATCAATCACTTCGGCAAGGTCGGCCGTGGCATTACCAAAGGCAATATTCATAATTTCCTGAAGGATGTCCTTCTCTTCTTCAGAAAAATCAGTCTCGGCCTCTTGACTCATTGTCATTTCTCCTGAAGCTGGTTTATTTTTAGCTCTACCTTGGTAATGGCTTCCTGAATGGATGATGCTTTTGCAGGTTTTTTAAGAAGGGTAAAAGCGCCGAGTTCCATAACGCTGGCAATGGATTTGGGCTGAATGTCGGCAGTTGTTACAATGATAATGGCATTTTTATCAATTTCCTTAATTTTGGCCGTGGCCTTGTAGCCGTCCATTACAGGCATTGTAAGATCCATAAACACGATATCAGGGTGAAGTTCTTTATATTTTTCAATACCGTCCTGTCCGTTGGAAGCTTCAAAAATTTCATATCCCTTGTCTTTCGGGATACAGGTTTTGAGCATTCTGCGTGCAACAGGCGAATCATCTACGATTAGAATTTTATTGATCATAATAAAACCTACCTTTTCGATTAATTTGGCGTTAATCTGGTTGCGATTGAATGAAATATAACAAAAAAGGCTTCACTTCCGGTAACTCTTGATAAAACCTTAATTTAAGATTCTATAATTCAGCTTGTCCAATTCAGGCCTTCACCGATTATTCTGAATAAAACTGTCACAAATTAAGAGATTTAAATTCAAGTGTCAAGTTTAATAATTCGCTTTTCGGAATGAAAATTAAAATTTCGCTCCATATCGTTTTCAATCTGCCCTGGACATATCTGTATTGTCTGTTTCACGATCCGATTGCATCGTCTCCCGTAGCATGTGACTTTCCAGCATTCAGGCGCCGTGCATTGCCGTGGTTATTCCAGGTGAGTTGACATCTTCCCGATCATTATTTATAACCATTCTGCTATCCGTTGATACCTTACCTTGATTGGTAAGATTCAGAACCCGTCCTGCGCCTTGCATATCGATATGATGGCGCGAAGAAGAACGACCTCTTTTACTCAGTAAGGATACAGGTTGATGATTGACATTCCAGATATGGATTATGAATCACTCGACAGGCCGGAAGTGCTTGCTTTCCTTTTTTATCCAAGGTCTGAGAGCGAACATTTCTCCACACCGGGTAATCGCAGAGAGATTATAATTCCGGTTGAAAATAACATCAAAATTGGAGCCGCATTTCATGCAGCCGGGAAGTCTTTCCCAACGATTCTCTTCTTTCATGGTAACGGAGAAATCGTCTCCGACTACGATGACATTGGGATGCTGTATAATAAAATGGATATCAATTTTTTTCCTGTGGATTATCGCGGATATGGCAAATCCAATGGCAAACCTACGGTAACGGCCATGATGCGCGACAGCCATCGGATATTCAACTATGTTCAAAACTGGCTTGCTGAAAATCGGTATACAGGGGCCATAACTATTATGGGGCGGTCACTAGGAAGCGCACCTGCTCTTGAAATTGCCGAACACTATCAGAACGAGATCTCCGGCCTTATTATTGAAAGTGGTTTCGCTCACTGTATTCCATTGATGAAACTTCTCGGAATCGACGTCGCGGGACTTGGGATAGATGAAGCCAGGGCGATTAAAAATATTGAAAAAATTAGAAATTTCAAGAAAAAAACCCTGATCATCCATGCGGAATTCGATCATATTATTCCATTCTCGGATGGCGTCACACTGTTTGAAGAATGCTCCTCTTTGGAAAAGGAGATGGTTGAAATTAAAGGTGCCGATCACAATACGATCTTTTATCACGGAATTGAACCGTATATGCGGGCCATAAAACGATTTGTACAAAACACTTCCTGATCATCCAATTCATAATCATATACCGTTTGCATCAAATTTCTGATACACCTGACAGGAAAATCAGATGACCGCTTGGTCCGGGGTTCATTCCGCAGCCTGAACAACCGGCAGAACGGTCAGGGGTTGAACTGTCCGGAAATCGTCATGAATGGCATGAAAATGACCAAAGGCATCAGGATGTTATCCCATAAAATCAATTTAATATCAAAAAAGTAGATCGAGATAAACGGGAATATGGGCATACTCGATAAAATTTTTAAAAATACCATGCATCTGGCCGAACTGAGAAAACTCATTTCAAAAGAGTATACCATCAGGTTTCATGAAGACCAGTTAAATCATTTGGTTTGCAGCGAGAGCATCGCCGGGTTTGTGGAAGCACACGACATCCGCGATCCTTCTTTCAAGATCGAGAATGATACCCTGTATCTTGAGGGCACCCGCAATGCAATGGATGTAAAATTTGACTTCAGCATCATGCTGGCTCCGGATGTTGTATGGGAAAATCATGAGCATTTACTTATTTTTCGATTTGAAGGGCGACCTGTCGAACAAGAGATTTTTTTTCGTTTTTTGCTTAACGGAATTATTACCGAACTTTCCGACAGAATCGCAACAAATCATGTACACCGGAAACCTGAAATCATATTCAATGATCATGCTATGATTGTCAGACTTGATGACGTTCATTCAGACTTTCAATCCATCATAACATCGATGGAAGTTATCGAAATCTCCTGCAGGAATAAAAATATATCGATAAGGTTTAAGATAATTCCTTCTCAGGCATTCAAGAATCCGATCTTGATTTTAACGCTCATGAGAAAAATGAAGTAAAGAGAAGATGCGCTGTTACTGATCCGGCATCGAAAAACCAAGCAAAACCGGCTTTCATGTTTTATCCTGATCCCTCTCCGGGATGCCCCGCAGTTCAATTTTTTTCAAATAAAAAAATTTCTGCGCATCAACACGGAAAAAAAATGATTGTTTTTATTTGAATATTGTAATAATGTTAGGCGCGTAGAACTTAGTAATTGGATAAGAAAAATATTCAATCCATGTGAATTCCGGACTGACTTCGCGCCGGCTTATCCAATCAGGATGGCATTGCCGTAAAGAGAGCAAGATGAGCATAGAGGCGGGTATCGCTTACATAAATCTGTCACGGCTATGAAATGCTTATCGGGCATCGAAACTGCCAGAGGTCCACGGGAAAAACCGCGGGGGAAGCATGAAAAAAGAAAAAAAACTTTCAGAAAGTTTAGAAGATTACCTTGAGGTAATACTGGAACTCGAAGATACCATGAAAGTCGCCCGAGCAAAAGATATAGCCGAAAAAACAGGAGTACAGCGAGGTTCTGTCACCAGTGCATTGAAAAATCTTGAGGAAAAAAAGCTTATCAATTATTCGCCTTACAGTTTCATAACGCTGACCGATAAAGGCAGAAAGATTGCCCGGGAAATCAGCTTCCGGCATACGGTTTTGAAAGATTTTTTTATCAAAATTCTTCAGATCGATGAAGAAGCTGCCGAATCCACTGCCTGCCGAATGGAACATGCTGTTGATAAAAAAACGCTGGAACGGCTTATCCAGTTTTTTGACTTTATCCACCAATGTCCGAGAACCGGAAAGGACTGGCTGGAAAACTTTATCAGGCAATGCTCATCAGGTCTACCAGGTGTGGAAGTATGCAGGAAATGCATTAATTCCTGTAAAATCAGCAGCGGGTAGCTTTTATTTCTTTTTCCCAGAATGTGACAACGGATTCGAATTTATGGTCTTGAAACATCGTTACATGTTGCACTTGAATTTTGGCAATTCCCGTGTCAAATTAAGGAAGAGGCTGGAAAAGAGAAACCAGACAACAGCCCACAGGCCCATTGCAAATGATCAGGTAGAAAAAATGCCGCACATCTCAGCAAATTTTTTGAAATGGTTTTTTGTTTTCGTGTTGTTTTGGATTGCAGCCATCGGATGCGACAAACAGGACCGTAATCCGGCTGTAGTGTCCAGGATGCCGGATTCGTTTCATTTTATGGATATCGGGGTCAATACCATCATCGATTCGGATGTACGGAATCGGCTTGTCAATACCTTTGGCTCCGATGCCATCGATCGAAAAAGCACCATCGATCTGGATTTGAAGTATAAGGGGTTCCTGAAGGCATACTATCCGGATCTGGCGGTTTTGAATCAAAAGTTGAACGTAAATGATATGGTGCGCAAAGAATATCCGGCAACCAGGCTGACATTTCGAAACACCGGACAGACCGGCTCCCTGTTTAATCTTGTGGAACTAATTTACGCCAACGATTCAGGATGCCCGCTGTTGATCAAGATGGCTGCCAAAAAAGAGATCTCCGATCTGATCGACACCATAAAGAAGAAGTATGGCCCTCCTGCAGAAATACCCATTGAAGAAGGACGCGGATTTTCCCTTTCCTGGAAAAAGCAGGGGGATGCGTTTGTGATCGCCCGCTTTCCCGGAAATTACAACCAGCCTGAATATCATTTGATGATTGTGTACGCGAATCGTCTGGTGCAATTGATGACTCAGGAAGCGGAAGCGGAAAAACAGCGAAAGGGGAAGGGGGCGGAGAAGGTTTTTTAATCGATGGCTTTGTAAAAAAGACACGATGTCACGCCAAGCTCGCAAAGTCACCTATCCAAATGACCTCAATAGATTTCACTCCGAGGCCGCTTGACCACCTCTGAACAAAATTCCATATTGACACTTTAAAAGCCAACTGGTATGACCTCTTACCATATCATCCATACAATAACGAGGTAACCATGAAAATGGATTTAAACGGCGAACAGCCGATGAAACCGCAGCAGTTTGCCGAACACAAACTGCTGATAACCATATTGCGCAATACGTTCCCACCCGGGTCCGCATTACCGAATGAACGGGATCTGTCTGAGCAGGTCGGTGTGACACGACCCACCTTGAGGGAGACGCTGCAGCGACTCGCACGGGAGAAATGGATCACCATACAGCAGGGAAAATCGACAATAGTCAATGACTACTGGAAAGAGGGAGGGCTCGGAATGCTCGGCACCATGGCAAAGTATGCAGAGTTTCTGCCGGATGAGTTCGTGCCCAATCTGCTTGATTTCAGGATTCTTCTGCTCCCCCCCTGCGCGAAAACAGCTGTTGAAAGTGTGCCGGAAAAATTTTTACAACATCTGGCAGTTGCAAAAGAGCTGGGAGATGACGCAGCTGCCTTTACACAATTTGACTGGATCCTTCAGCTTTTGATGGTCAGAAATTCAAAAAACATGATTTATCCGTTGATCCAGAATGACTTCAGCGAAATTTACCAGAGGCTGGGGATTTTCTATTTCAGAATCGCTAAAGCGCGAAAATCATCCGGTGAATTTTATCGGAGACTGGAAAGGGAGATTCAACAAAACGGGAAACAGGTTGAAACGATTGTGAGAGATGTAATGCAGGAAAGCCGGGAAATATGGATGGAACTGAAAGCGGGGATGAATATATCAGATAAGGATGAGTTACATGAATAAGATTGAACTGGATAAGAATTGGGACTTGATTGTTATCGGAGGCGGCATAACCGGAGCCGGTGTTTTCCGGGAGGCGGTGCGTAT
>CAZOEW010000003.1:0-48137 GCA_964578935.1 uncultured Desulfobacterales bacterium
CACAGTGCAAACGAAACATCCTTTTGGAAAATATGATGATGACAACCATAACCGTCCTCTATTCCCTTGACACAAGATGGGGATATGACTTACTGTTTAAAACTTTTTTACATCATTATTAACGGCTTTGTAAAAAGTCAAATTCATGGGGTGCAGGAACGAGCAGCGCGGGTTAGCAGGCCCCTGAGAGTATAATGCGTCGGAGGAGATATGGACTACAAAAAAACACTGAATCTTCCAAAAACGGAATTTCCCATGAAGGCCAGTCTGGCAAATCGTGAGCCCGAACAGCTGAAGCAATGGGAAGAGAGTCATTTATATGAAAAAATTCAAAAGGCATCCGAGGGAAAGGAAAAGTTTATTCTGCATGACGGCCCTCCGTATGCCAACGGTCACATCCACATCGGGACGGCGCTGAACAAAATCTTGAAGGATATTATTGTCCGATCAAAAAATATGGAGGGGTTTCATGCACCCTATGTTCCGGGATGGGATTGCCATGGACTGCCCATCGAACATAATGTCGATATACAACTCGGTTCCCGGAAAAAAGATATGGCCCAGGTCGAGATTCGACAACAATGCCGTAATTATGCGGAAGGCTTTATCGACATCCAGCGGGATGAGTTCAAGCGTCTGGGTGTTCTGGGTGAATGGGACAACCCTTATCTTACCATGAAATACCGGTATGAAGCCATCATCGCAAGGGAATGCTGCAAGTTTGCCCTGGAAGGAAGTCTGTTCAAGAGCAAAAAACCGATTCACTGGTGCTGCAGCTGCAAGACAGCTCTTGCGGAAGCTGAAATCGAGTACGCTGATGATTCATCTCCTTCGGTTTTTGTCAAGTTTCCGCTCAAGGATGATCTCGGAAATGAGATTCCGGAACTGGCCGGTAAAAAAGTATCCGTCATTATCTGGACAACCACGCCGTGGACACTTCCCGCAAACCTTGCCATCGCCCTTCATCCGGATTTTATCTATTCGGCTGTAGAGGTCCAAAACAGTGAAGTTTATATACTGGCAAGGGATCTTGTGGAAGACTGTATGAAAATCTTCGGTGAATCCGATTTTAAGACCGTTGCTGAAATCGCTGCTCCAACCCTTGAAAGAAAAAAGTGCCTTCATCCGTTTTATGAGCGGGATTCGCTTATCATACTGGGAAATCATGTTACCCTGGATGCCGGAACCGGTTGTGTGCATACGGCTCCCGGCCATGGACGGGAGGATTATGATGTTTCCCTCGGTTATGACATCGATTCCTACTCTCCTGTCAATGATAGCGGGTGCTTCACCGAAGAGGTCGGGTTTTTCGCGAATCAGTTTGTTTTCAAGGCAAATACAGGCATCGTTGAAAAGTTGAAGGAGAAAAACGCGTTGCTTGCCGAAGAGCGGATTGCTCATTCCTATCCCCATTGCTGGCGATGCAAAAAACCGGTTATTTTTCGCGCCACACCCCAGTGGTTCATTTCCATGGAAAAAACAGAATTACGCAAAAAGTCGCTTCAGGCCATCGATCTTGTGAACTGGATCCCTTCATGGGGGCGGGACAGAATATACGGCATGATTGAAAATCGTCCTGACTGGTGCGTTTCCAGACAGCGTTCCTGGGGGGTTCCCATAACGGTAATTGTTTGTGAGAAATGTGATACGATTCATATCAATGAGGAGATGGTTGAAAAAATCTTTTCTCTTTTTGATGAATATGGAGCGGATATCTGGTTTGAAAAAGATGTAACCGAGTTTGTCGAGTCGGAAGCGGTGTGCGGGAAGTGCGGAAATAAAACATTCAAGAAAGAGAGTGATATTCTGGATGTGTGGTTTGATTCCGGTGTAAGCCACGCGGCTGTTCTGGAGGAAAGGGACTATCTTTCCTGGCCGGCTGATCTCTATCTCGAGGGAAGTGACCAGCACCGGGGATGGTTTCACAGCGCGCTGCTGACCGCTGTTGAAACAAGGGGTGCAGCTCCATACAAATCCGTATTGACTCATGGATTCGTTGTAGACGCTTCCGGGAAAAAGATGTCCAAATCCGTGGGCAATGTGGTGGCTCCAAAAGAAGTGATACAGAAATATGGGGCTGAAATACTGCGGCTGTGGGTGGCAGCGTCCGATTACCGTGACGATGTTCGCATTTCCGACTCGATCCTGAAACAATTGAGTGATGCTTACAGGCGTATACGCAATACCTGCCGGTTTATGCTCGGCAACATATCGGATTTTCGTCCTGAAGAGGATGCGGTGCCGTTTGAGTCCATGCCGGATATCGACCGGTATGCCCTGCACAAACTCTGCGATCTGATTCAGACCGCCCGCAGCGCATACACAACCTATGAATTTCATATCATTTATCACGCGTTGTATAACTACTGCACACTGGATCTATCCGCTTTTTATCTGGATATACTCAAAGACAGGCTGTACACGTCACCTCCAAAGTCAGTTGAACGAAGAAGCGCTCAAACCGTGATGCATCGGGTTCTTGATGCGGTCACCCGTATCATGGCGCCGATCATGCCGTTCACTTCCGAGGAGATCTGGAAGCATATGCCCAGGAGCAGCGAGTCAAAAGAAAGCATCCATCTGATGATGCTTCCGGAAATCAATGAAAAATGGCAGGATGATCAGCTTGCATCCTTATGGGAACAGATCCTCTCCGTCCGCGGCGAAGTGACAAAAGCACTTGAAGATGCACGGGTGAAAAAACTGATCGGACATCCTCTCGACGCGGAAGTGAATATTGAGATCAAGGGGAAGATTTATGATCTTCTGGAATCCTATTCAGCGGATTTGCGAAGCATCTTTATCGTATCCAAAGTTCGGCTGTTTCAAGAGGGGCTTTCCGGAGACACTTTTGAAAGCACCGCAATCAAAGGGATGAGATTGCAGGTGAAACCCGCTTCAGACGGCAAGTGCGAACGCTGCTGGATTTATGATGGAAGCGTCGGGGAGAATGACGAACATCCGACGGTTTGCGCAAGATGCCGGGACGCGCTTGCAGAACTTGATTTGGAAAAAGATTAACCGAGACAGGTATTCCCATGCGTTTTGGAAAATATTCTAAACTGCTGTTTATTTCCGTAGTCATTGTCGCGCTCGATCAGATCACGAAATCGATCATTTTAAACCGCCTGGAACTTTACCGTGAGATCCGGATTATTCCCGGATTTTTTCATATTACGCACGCCCACAATCCCGGAGGGGCATTCGGGTTTCTGGCAAACCAGAGCCCTGCCGTCAGAATCGTTGTCTTTCTGTTTATATCGACACTGGCTCTTGGTTTCATTTTATATTTTTACCATAAAACACCGGAAACCCATAAGCTGCTGGCAGCCGGATTCGCCTTGATTTTCGGTGGCGCCGTCGGGAACCTGATTGACAGAGTCAGGTTCGGAACCGTTGTTGATTTTCTTTCGTTTTACATACCTGTAATACCGTTAAAACTGTTTAATCCCTGGCCGACGTTCAATGTCGCCGACAGTGCCATTACAATCGGAATGAGCGTATTTGTGTATCATATTCTGGCCAAGAAGATGCCGGATTGAATGGGGCATTTTGTTTTTTGCATTGAAACTTTTTTGATGGGTTCTGTTGAATTCATTTGAAACAGGGATGACATGCCGGTAACAGAATATAGAAACTTGAAAAAATATCTGGCTGACCTGAAAAAAGGAAAGCCATTTCCGGTTTATCTGATTCATGGCGAGGAATATCTGTATCGCTCCTCTTTCAAGGCAATTCTCGATGTGCTGCTCCCGGACTCCGGAAAAAGTTTCAACTATGAAGAGATTGATGGAACCCTGGGCAATATTTACGATGTAACGGAGTCCTTGAACACCTTTTCATTTTTATCCAAAACAAAAGTAGTCGCGTACACGGACGCAAAAATATTTTATTCCAGAAATGATGAGGAAAGACTTCTGGATAATGCGGGCAAGGCATATAAAAAAAACGAGATGAAAAAGGCGGCCAAATTCATGGCAAGCCTTCTCGGCATCCTGGGAATCGGTTTTGATGATATTCAGGGCGAGAATCGGAAAAGATTGATCAAAATTCAGCCGGAACTGTTTGAAGATGAAATGTTCCTGGAAAATTTGATTGCTGTTGCTGTCGAAAATGCGATTACGGTGCCCGCAGCCCGAGATTCCGCCGGTATTTTGAAAGACGCCGTCGAAAAAGGTTTCCCGAAAGGAAATATTCTGATCATCACAACCGATCTGGTTGATAAGAGGAAAGGTCTCTTCAAGGCGATCAACAGCAATGGGCTGATCGTTGATTGTTCCGTTCCGAAAGGCAGCCGGCTGGCGGATAAAAAAGCACAGGAAGAGATGATGAACGATGTGGCGAAGGGGATGCTGGCAGAATCCGGGAAAAAACTGGATCCGGATGCCTATCGCATGGTGCTTGAAAACACCGGGTTTAATCTGAACACCTTTGTCAACAATATCGAGATGCTCATAACCTACGCGGGAGATGAAGCCAGAATCACGAAAAATCATGCGGCTTCTCTTTTAAAAAGAACTCGAGAAGATCCGATCTATGAACTCACCGGAGCGATTGCAGACAGGGATACCGGCCAGGCGCTTTTCTACCTGGCCTCACTTCTTTCCGCAAATATCTATCCGCTGCAGATTCTTTCCGCGATCATCAATCAAGTCCGGAAACTGATCATCCTGAAGGATTTTACAAAAAGTGCTTACGGAATGGAATGGAATAAGGGGCTTGCTTTTCATCAATTTAAAGCGAATGTGATGCCGGCTGTCGTCAAGTACGATCAGGATACACTGCACGCGGCGGAATCACTGGAGACCCTTTTTGATCCAAAAAAGTCTGAGGGGAAAAACAGGAAACCCGGCAAGACCGATCTTGTGATTTCAAAAAATCCGAACAATCCCTATCCGGTCTTTCAATCCCTCATACAATCGGAAAATTTTTCAAAAGAAGAACTGCTCACATCACTGGAAACACTCGGTCAGGCAGACCTTCGATTGAAAACTTCCCGTTTGGCGCATAAAATAATACTGGAAGATGCGATTATTAAAATTTGCCGAAGAAAGCCCGCGGATACTCCCGTGAGAGGTTCATGACATGATGGGTTTTTTCAGAAAACAGGAAGAAAAGCTGGCTGCCAGACTTTTGAAATGGAAATATCAGAGCATGAACTCTCCCGGTCCTGATCCTGCGGCGTTGAAACAGCATGCGGCAAGGGTGGTGGACGATGCCCACCGGATTGCAAGGGAGCGTGGAAGCAACGTTATCTCCATTATCAAGGAACTGATTGCAGAGATAAAAAAGAGATAGAACCTTGCAAGCCTAACCACGCGGATGAAATTTTTTATGCATCTTTTTCAGATGATCATGCGCAACATGCGTATAAATCTGCGTGGTGGATATGTCCGAATGGCCCAGCATAATCTGGACGGATCGGAGATCCGCGCCGCCTTCCAGCAGGTGGCTTGCAAAGGAATGACGCACGGAATGGGGCGTAATTTTTTTTTGAATACCGGATAATTTTGCATATTTTTTGATGAGCTTCCAAAACCCCTGTCGTGTCATCGGCTTGCCGGCCCTGGCAATAAACAGAAACTTGCTTGGCGTGTTTCTCAATAAACCCGGTCTGACTGTCTGGATATATGTTTCCAGCTTTTCTCTTGCATATCCTCCAATGGGGACAACCCGCTCTTTGGATCCCTTGCCGAACACCCTGACAAAACCGGCCTCCAGATAAAGCGTGCCGATTTCCAGATTGATCAGTTCGGAAACCCTGAGCCCGGCCGCATACAGAAGCTCGAGCATGGCCGCATCCCGGACCCCCTTCGGTTTTTCGGTATCAGGCATCTCCAGAAGCCTGCGGATGTCCTGCACCGAAAGAAAATCCGGCAGACGGAGACCTGTTTTGGGAAGGTCAATGGTCGCGGATGGATCTTTTTTGAGTACTTTTTCCTGCACCAGAAACTGGTAGAATCCCCTCAGGGTAACGATATGTCTCGCTCTTGAACGCGCGGAAAGGCCTTCGTTTCTGATTTCAATCAGGTATTTCAGGACAACCGCGGTGTCGGATTCAGAAACCTGTTCAATGTTATTTTGTTTCAGAAAATCCCAATATCGGATGAGGTCTCTGTTATAGGACTCGATTGTATTTGCCGAAAGTCCTTTTTCAATTGTCAGGTAGTTCAGATACTGATCGATCAGAAGATCCAGAGAATGCATAAAAAGAGTTCCATGAGAAGTTGCCATCGAACATGGGGGATAGACATCCGGCCTTTTGCGGGAGAAAGTATGAATAAATGGAAAAGGGTTGTCAATAAAATATCGTTTTTCACGCTTCAGACTCTTGCGAACATCTTTTTTTTGATGCATGATGCCTCCTGTAATCCGAAACAGTGTCTCTCGGTTCGAGGTGTCATGATCAAGGAGGAGAAGCCAATGAGTAAACATAAGGTCGCTATTGTGCGTTACGAGAAGCCTTTTGAGTCTGTGAAAAAGGCAGTCGAGCTATCCGGGGGTTTTAAAAACCTTGCCAAAAACGCGAAGGTATTCATCAAACCCAACATTGTATTCTGGACCAAAGCGGTTCCGTTTCCCAAGTGGGGTGTCATAACCACTTCGAGAGTCATCGAGGACATGGTGATGCTTTTGAAAGAACATGGAATCGATGACATTACAATCGGAGAAGGAATCGTCTGTGATGTGAAAGATACGGAAACCCCTGCGCATGCATTTGAGACACTTGGATACGGCAACCTGAAAAAACGATATGGCGTGAAAGCCGTGAACATCATGGATCGGCCTTTTGAAAAAGTGGACCTGGGAGACGGTGTCGAACTCAGCTTCAATTCCGATATCCTGCACAGCGATTATGTTGTGGATATTCCGGCCATGAAGACCCATAACCAGACAATCGTAAGCCTGGGTATTAAAAATCTGAAAGGGACGATTGATATGAAGTCTCGAAAAAGGTGCCATAATGCGGATTCGGAAAAAGACCTGCATTTCCATGTTGCAAGACTTTCCGACAAGCTGCCGCCCATCTTTACGCTGATCGATGGAATTTACAGCCTGGAGCGCGGACCCGCCTTTGACGGCAAAATGCGGAGAAGCAATCTGCTGATCGCTTCTTCCGATATCCTGTCAGCCGATATGGCAGGAGCCGGCATACTGGGTTATAAGCCGGAAGACGTGCCCCACATCATGCATGCCGCGAAAAACCGGAATCGTCCCCTGGACCTTTCCGATATTGAAATCGTGGGAGAAAAAATTGAGGATGTCGCATCTCTGCATGAATGGGATTTTTTATACACGAAGACGGAAAAAGGTGAAGTGCCGACACCTTTGATCAAAAACGGTATTGAAGGGCTTTTTTACCGCAAATTTGATTCAACGATGTGTACCTATTGCTCCGGTTTGAACGGTCTGATGCTTTCCGCGATCCGTTATGCGTGGAAAGGGGAACCCTGGGACAACGTGGAGGTTCTTACCGGGAAAAAGATGCAGCCCGAACCCGGCATGAACAAAACGATCCTGATGGGGAAATGCATGGTTCAGGCTCATAAGGATAACCCGAACATCAAGGAGATGATTCCCATCAAGGGTTGCCCTCCCAGAACAAAAGATATGATCGACGCCCTGCATCAGGCCGGAATCGATGCCGATCCGAGTCTTTTTGACCAGATCGATCAGCTTCCCGGTTTTTTTATGGGCCGTTATGCCGGAAAACCGGAATTTGATGAGAGCTTTTACCGAATCGAACAGGATGGCTGACGCGGTTTAAAATTATTTCAAAACATGTTTATCCAGCACAAAGCAGGTAAAGGTCCCTGTAAAAACCGGTTTACCTTGATCGTTTGAAACAATAACGGTTACTTGCTGTTTTTTCCCCTGGGAATTTTCAACTGTTGCTTCGGCAGTGATCTTTTCGCCCGCCTTTACCGGTTTGATAAATTTTACTTCCGAAGCTCCCAGTACCACATTGGGATGGTTCACCGCGATCATGGCCGCATAATCTGCAAGACCGAAAATAAAACCGCCGTGCACCAGGTCGGTTTCATCTACGATCATTTTCCGGGTTGTCCGGAGTTCAACCCGGCTGCAGCCTGAGTCTACCTGCACCGGTGTTCCGCAAAGTTCCTGATCAATCAGGGCGTGTGTCTTGATTTTCATTGATATCTTCCTGGTTTTTCATTTTGAAATGATTCGGCACAAAAATGGTTCAGTCTTGTCTGCTCTTTATGCCCCATGGCCTGCAGGACGGTCCGGCAACCCTTTCGGAAAGGGGAGGGTTGATTCGTCATTATCCGGTTCTTTTGTCCGCAGATCAAGCAGATTTTTTCGTGTTTGCGGAGCAATTCCATATCGTTTATCGAAAAGTCGGAATTTTCGATAGAACGCATCAAAAAGCCTTGCTTTAAGCCGGCATAATGTTTTATAAATATGACCATGTGGTCATTTAGCAATATCATAGATAAATCTCCATCCGCTTATCACAGAGGAGAGGATGCGTAACCGATCTCTTTCGGATAACCGTTTGATATCCATACGGGAAAAGCTTGCCTCCGGAGAACGTCTTGACTTCGAAGACGGCTGTCTCCTTTACAGCAGTCCGGATCTGATTGGGAAAGCAAGTCTGGCTGACGATGTCCGTCAACAAAAACATGGCAAAAAAGCCTTTTTTGTCTACAACCAGCATATCAATTATACCAATATCTGCAAAAACAAGTGCCTGTTTTGCGCATTCTCACGGGAAAAAGATCAGGAAGGCGCATTTACCCTTTCGATTGAAGAAGTCGGCATGCAGCTTAAAAAGCGTTTGAGAGAGCCCATCCGGGAAATCCATGTTGTCGGTGGGATCAATCCATCACTGCCTTTTGAGTATTATCTGAACCTGGTTGAGACCATAAAATCGATACGGCCGGATGCAGCGGTAAAAGCATTTACCGCAGTTGAAATCGATTATTTTTCCGAAATCGCCGGGCTGAGCCTTACGGAGACGATTTTACGTCTGAAAAAAGCCGGTCTCTCCATGATGCCCGGAGGGGGTGCGGAAGTGATGAACGAAAGGGTCCGGCAAAAGCTTTTTCCCCGTAAAATCGGAAAGGAAAAATGGCTTGAGGTTGTAAAAACAGCTCATCTGAACGGCCTGACATCAAACGCAACGATGTTGTATGGCCATATCGAAACCATTGAGGAAAGGGTCCGTCATCTGATCCGTCTGCGGGAACTCCAGGACGAGACAAGGGGATTTTCAGCATTCATTCCCCTTGCATTTCATTCAAAAAACACCCGGTTGTCGCATATACCCCGTACCACGGCATTCGATGATCTGTCGAATATCATTGCCGCACGTCTGATGCTCGACAATTTTGATCATATCAAGGCTTACTGGGTCATGATCGGCGAGAAGCTGGCACAACTGGCGCTCTCCTTTGGAGCGGACGATCTGGATGGAACCATAATTGAAGAAAAAATAACCCATATGGCTGGAGCCACCTCGGCCAAGGGGCAGACAAGGGATCAGTTGATTCATATGATAAAAACCGCCGGTTTTGAGCCAATCGAACGCGATTCATTTTATAATCAGGTAACGTTATAGAGCCGATATGCAGCAGTTGGAAAACATATTCAACAAAGTGGATTCCGGAGGCCGAATTGATGCCGCCGACGCGCTTCTGTTGTTAAACCATGCCGAGACATTGGATCTGGCGGATCTGGCAAACCGCACGAGAAAAAGGCTGCATCCTGAATCCATTGTGACCTATGTGGTCGATCGCAATATCAATTATACCAATATCTGCCAATCCGGTTGCCGGTTCTGCGCGTTTTATCATGATTCCAATAAACCCGGCGGCTATGTTATTTCAGAAAAAGACCTGGCCGCTAAAATAAAAGAGACCATCTCCCTCGGGGGTACACAGATACTGCTTCAAGGCGGACTCAATCCGAAGCTTCACTTTAAAGATTACATAAAAATGCTTTGTTTTATTAAAGATAATTTCAATATACACATCCATGGATTTTCTCCTCCGGAAATTCTTTTCATGGCCGAAAAATCTTCACTTTCCATAACGGAAACAGTTGAAAAGCTGATGGAAGCTGGTTTGGGGTCGATTCCGGGCGGCGGTGCCGAGATCCTGGTGGATGATGTGAGAAGCCGGATTTCACCCAACAAGTGTTCTTCCGGACAGTGGCTTGACGTGATGAAAACCGCCCATAAACTTGGATTGAAAACAACGGCGACCATGATGTTCGGACACATGGAGACAAAGGCGCATATTATCGAACATCTGATCAAGATACGGGATCTTCAGAATGAAACCGGAGGGTTTACCGCGTTTATTCCGTGGACCTTTCAACCCGGGAATACCGGTTTGAAGGTAATGGAGGCAACTGCAGTCGAATATTTGAGAGTGCTCGCCGTTTCCAGGCTGGTTCTGGACAATGTCAGGAATATCCAGGCTTCCTGGGTAACCCAGGGGGAAAAGATTGCCCAGGTGGCGCTTGTTTTTGGTGCAAACGACCTTGGAAGCACCATGATCGAAGAGAATGTGGTTGCCGCAGCCGGTGTGAAATTCAGACTCCCCAAAGAGGAGATGATCCGGTTGATACAGGATGCCGGTTATGAACCAAGGCAGCGTGACTGCTTTTATAACGCGGTAAGAATGGATAGGCAGTGACCCGGAAAACGTTTCCCCATATGGCTGTCAATCAAGGTTCAGGAAGAGGGACCAGCAGCTCTGAACCTTCTGTTCATCGAGCCGGTTGGGTTATTGCGGACAAGAATACGATCATTCGAAACGGATATATCAAGGTGCAGGATGGTTATATTACCGAAACGGGAAAAGGAAGGAGAGTCCCGAACGATCATGAAATCGATTATGGCGAAGGGGTTATTCTGCCGGGACTCGTAAATGCGCACACCCATCTGGAATTGTCCGCCCTGAAGGATGCCGTTCAGACGACAGCCGGTTTTCATGCCTGGGTTAAAGAGCTGATCGCGAAACGCGCAGACCTGGATCCGGAAACGCTGAAACAGGGAGCGGTTTCCGGAATGCGTGATCTGCTTTCAAGCGGTTGCGCGGTTGTCGGGGAAATTTCAACACTCGGGATTACACAGGATCTTTTTTCCGAATCGGTATTGTCCGGAGTATGGTTTCAGGAAATTCTCGGGAATCCATGGAATCCGGTATTGAAGTGCAGGAAAGGAACCCGTCAGCATCTGTCTGTGGCCGGCCATGCCCCGCATACGACCTCGCCGGATATCCTGAAGAAGCTGAAAGCTCTTTCTTTGAGAGAGAAACTCCCTTTTTCCATTCACCTTTCCGAGTCCGAAGATGAACGATCGTTTTTTGAACAGGGCAGGGGGCAATGGGCTGATTTTTTAACGGAACGCGGGATCGATTTCTCCGGATGGGGCATCCCGGGGAAGACACCGGTAGCACACGCCGACAATCTCGGATTGCTTGATTCACAGACCCTTGCCGTCCATGTGAATTATGCAGATGAAGAAGACCTTCGAATCATCAGCGAAAAAAATGTTTTCGTCTGCCTCTGCCTGAGAAGCAATGCCAGGCTTCATGACAGAATCCCGGATGTAAAGGGGCTGATGAAAAAAAAGATCAAGCTCTGCCTGGGGACAGACAGCCTCGCAAGTGTTGAAACATTGAGTATCTTTGATGAGATGGCATATGCAGCGGAAAAATTTCCATCGATCCCGCCCGGTGAAATTCTGGCGATGGCCACGGAAAACGGTGCGGCCGCGCTCGGTTTTCCCGGAGTGCTCGGATCACTTTTACCAGGCGGAATGGGCGTGTTTCAATATATCCCCCTTGCTGCCGCGAACGAAAAACAACTGTTGGAGTGTCTGGTGAACGCAGAGTTTGACGGATCGACACAAATGATTATTGTCAGAGAATGAGAGAAGAAAACATGATTACAGATCGTATCAATTTCTCCGCCGGTTCCGAAAAGGTCAGGGTGGGGAGGATTCGCTATATTAATGTGGCGCCCGTCTATTATGGTATCGAACAGGGGGCGAAGCCTTCCTGCATGGAACTGATTCGTGAAACGCCTGCCGCCCTCAACCGGATGATGGAGAAGGGGGAGATCGATATCAGTCCGGTTTCATCCGCGTCATACGCAAGGAATTATAAAGACTGGGATCTGCTTCCCGGGCTTTCCATATCTTCATTCGGCAAGGTCATGAGTGTGATCCTGGCGAGCAATCTTCCCCTCGAAGAATTGGGAGATCGGAAGATATTGCTGTCCGATGAATCCGCATCCGCGGTAGAGATGTTGAAACTCATACTGTCCTGGAAAAAAATCAGCCCGGTTTATGAAACCGGCTCCATACAGGAGAAAAACAGTGCCGTGTATCCGGATCACGATGCGGTTCTTGTGATCGGAAATGCGGCACTGACCGGCGAATGGAATCGCCGTTTCAAACATGTCTGGGATCTTGGAGCGATCTGGCAGCAGATGACAGGCCTGCCGTTTGTTTTTGCCGTATGGGCGGTTCGGAAATCCTTTTCCGGAAAACGACCGGAGATCGTAGCGGAAATCGCGGATCTTTTACTGAAATCGAAACAGCAGGGAGACTTGAATCTTGAACATATTCAGGAGGCAACGTCCAGATCGCTGGATATTGACATGGATACCTGCAGAATTTATTTCAACAGGCTCAACTATGATCTTGAAAAAATTCACATCCAGGGGCTTGAACGCTTTTACCGGGGATTGTATCGGCAGGGCATCCTTTCAGAGCCGGTAAAAATTTCTTTTATACCCTCTCCGCTGCAGATTGAAACAGCGCCGGATTTCCGGAATGTTCATTATGGTGCGCCTTTCAGAATACCGGTCTTGCTCACGAACATGCAAAAACAGGCAACTCTGAGTTTGCGATCACTCCATTTTCCCTTGCCATTGAAAAAAGTGTTTCCACAGCTTGTACACCTTCTTCGCCAAGATCGACGGTAAACTGGTTTACATAGAGATCGATGTGGCTCTGAATGACCGCGCCTGCCATCTCCTGCGCATATGTTGAAACATATTTTTCCGAAGCCTTCCGGTTCTTGAAACCATAGACAACACTTTCCCGGATGCAACATTCTATTTTTCGGGAAATGTCCGGTCCGAGCTTTCTGCGTATCGCGATACCGCCTAACGGAATGGGCATTCCTGTTTTTTTCTCCCACCATTCTCCAAGATCCACAAGTTTTTTCAGCCCGTAATTTTCATAGGTGAATCTTCCTTCATGAATGATCACCCCGAAGTCGGTTTCCTCTTTCTGCAGTGAGGGCATAATCTGATCAAAAGAGAGGGGGATGACGTTCGGCCGGTTTGAGAGATAGAGGCTGAGAAGCAGGAATGCCGTTGTCCACATTCCGGGAACGGCGATTCTCCCGGAGGATATTTTTTCAAGATTGAATCCGGGACGTGCAACAATCAGGGGACCGCACCCCCGGCCTAGAGCGGCTCCGGAGCGCAGAAGGGCGTAACGATCCAAAAGATGCCCGAGGGCTGGAAAGGAAAGTTTGGAAATATCGAAAACTTCAGATTTTGCATCCTGATTCAAGGTTTCCACATCTTTGAGCTGAATTGAAAATTGAAAATCATCACATGTTACAAGGCCGTGTGCGAGAGCGTGAAAAAGAAAGGTATCGTTCGGGCAGGGGGAATACCCCAGTTTTAAGATTTGTTTCATGTTATGATTTCATCTGCCTTTTTTAAAGAATTTTTTCCATTTTTTCGCAGGGCATATCGTATCTGTCACTGTATTAAAAAACAGCATGAAAAGTCAAATGATGTGAAGAAGTTTGATTGATATTTGAACCTTCATGGGATACAAGATTTCTGATGAGAAGCGGTTTCAAAACCCAATCCAACCAGAGGACCTGATGAAAGGATTCAACCTGTTTAACAGCAATCGTCTTGAAAAGCTTTTGGAAATTCTGGCTCAACACCTTGAAACCCCGATTTCTTCACCACTTGCGCCGGAGCTGTTTGTCGTGCAAAGCCAGGGGATGTCCCGCTGGATCAGTCTGGGAATTTCAAGACATGCGGGTATCAGCGCCAATTTTAAATTTTTTTATCCAAATGATTTTATGCGGTTTCTGTTCAACCAGATGATGCCGGATGTTCCGGATTCCCCCTTGAATGATTCGGAGACCGTTACGTGGAAAGTCATGCAACAGCTTTCCAGGTTTCGCGCTCAGAAAGGCTTTGAAAAAATTGATCAATATCTTGAAAAGGACCTGGATGAGATCAAGAAATATCAGCTTGCCGCGCGAATTGCCGACCTGTTTGATCAATATCTTCTCTTTCGTCCGGAAATGATGCTGAAATGGGAACATGGTGAAGAAAACCATTGGCAGGCTGAACTGTGGCGAGTTTTGTCCGAGTATGGAAAAATCAATCATCGCGCCGGAATGTTGAAACAGTTTCAGTCATTATGTGCTGATCTTCAAAAAGCGCCTTCCGATTTTCCGGAACGTATTTCCGTTTTCGGGATTTCGGCGCTGCCGAGATTTCATATGGAGTTTTTCGAAACAATATCGAAGTTTACCTGTGTCAATCTTTTTCTGATGAATCCCTGCCGTGAATACTGGGGAGATATCGTATCCAACCGGGAGATGCAAAAAAGAGCGGCATCCGGAATACCCCTGGATTTTCTGCATCTCGAGCAGGGCAACGCGCTGCTTGCGGCACTGGGAACGATGGGGCGTGATTTTTTTGAAATGGTCAACCGATTTACCTGTGAGTCTGTCGAGCTTTTTGAAAGCCCGGGTGAAAATACGTTAATTCAGCATATTCAATCCGATATTTTGAATCTCAACGGGAAACCGGAAAACGAAAACCAGAAAATTGTTATATCTGAAAATGACCGGTCCATAACCATTCATTCATGCCACAGCCCCATGCGGGAACTGGAGATTCTTCATGATCACCTGCTTGATCTGTTTGAAAAAAATGAATCTTTGACTCCTGCGGATATTCTGGTAATGGCACCGGATATTGAAGCGTATTCGCCTTATATCCGTGCGGTATTTGATCTGCCGAAAGAGGATAACAGGTGGATGCCATACAGTATTGCCGATAGAAGCATGATGAATGAAAGCGCAATCATCCAGACGTTCTTCGCGATTCTCGATCTGTCTGCCGGTCGTTACAGGGTAACGGATATCATTCCGATCATCGAGTCATCGGTTGTGCGGGCAAAATTCGAGCTGACGGAAAGCGGTCTTCAGCTGATTCAACAATGGATTCTGGGCACCCGGATAAAATGGGGGATCGACGCAACACACCGGGAGATGATGGGGCTTCCGGGAATCCATGAAAACAGCTGGGAAGCGGGAATCGAAAGGCTGCTTCTCGGATATGCGATGGCAGGCCGGGAAGAAAAAGAATTTTCCGGTATATTGCCGTATGACCTGATTGAAGGAAACAGCGCCCTTGTTGCCGGAAAATTTGTCGCATTGGTAAAACAGCTTTTTTCGTTTGTCCGGTCGCTCAAAACCCCTCGCAGGCTTGAAGAGTGGAAAGCTGTTTTTGAGAATCTCCTGGAGTCTTTTTTTCTATTGGATGAAGAAGGGGAGCGGGAAATTCAGGCCTTTCGACTGGTGCTTAACGATCTTGAAACAAAAGCGCGGGATGCTTCCTTTGATCAGAAAGTTTCAATTGAAGTCATGAAGAACCATCTTGCAAAGGTCCTGAGAAAAAAAGGATTTGGTTCCGGTTTCATATCCGGTGGCATTACGTTCAGTACCATGCTGCCGATGAGAAGCATCCCTTTTGATGTCATCTGCCTTCTTGGAATGAATCATGACGCTTATCCGCGCCAAACCCGAAGCGTCAAATTCGATCTTATATCTCAAAATCCAAAACCCGGCGACCGTTCGAGGCGTCATGATGATCAGTATCTGTTCCTGGAGTCAATCCTCTCTGTGAGAAAGGTTCTGTATATCAGTTATGTCGGAAAAAGCATCCGGGATAACAGCCGGATGCCGCCATCCGTTCTTGTATCAGCGCTGATTCAATATATTGAACAGGGCTATACATTAAAAACCGGATCATTGCCGGAACAGATTGTCACTGAACACAAACTGCAGCCATTTAATCCGGTTTATTTCAGCGCTTCAGTCCATGGGCGGGAGACGGATCGCTTTTTCAGCTATTCCGGTGAGGATCTGAAGGGAGCAAGGTGTATTCAAGGGAAACGCTCAAATCCGGAACCTTTTTTCACCAGAAGCCTTCCGGAACCGGAAGAAGCGTTGACGACAATCGACCTTGCAGATCTGCAGCGGTTTCTTCTGAATCCATCGAAGTACCTGTTGAACAAACGGCTGGGATTGTTTTTGGAAGCAGGTGAAACGATGATGGACGACCGGGAACCCTTTGAACTGGACAACCTGGATCGATTCTTTTTAACCCATAACCTTGTCGAGCAGAATCTTCGTGGAAAAGACGCGAAACAATCCCTTGGTTTACTTCGGTCTGCCGGCGTTCTTCCGCACGGAAACATAGGAGATTCTGTTTTTAACCGGTTCCATGACGACACAAAAATTTTTTCAGACAAACTGAAGCGGTTTCTTCATGATGATCTGCCTGAGCCGATCGATTTCAATCTTGAAATCTCAGGAGTGATCTTGAAAGGAAAAATCGATTCTGTATATGGAAGGATGGCGGTCTGGTATCGATATGGAACGATTCGCCCAAAAGACCTTCTGAAAGCCTGGGTTACGCATCTGGTTCTGAATGAACTCCGGACCGACCGATATCCGGTAACAACCATTTTCGCGGGTCTTGATGAAAAATCATCGAAAGAGGCCATCTGGAAAGTGATGGAGTTCAGCCCGGTTGACAACTCCCGAAAATTGTTAGAACAGATTTTACTGAAATATCGGGAAGGGCTTCAAAAGCCATTAAAATTTTTTCCAAAAACATCCCATAAATTTGCCCGGATCCTCACCGGTCAGAAAATCAGCCCTGAAGAGGCGGTTGACAAGGCAAGATCGTTTTTTACCGGCAATGATTTCTCAAAAGGAGAGTTTGATGATCCGTACTTCCGGATCTGTTTTGAAAACTCATCCCCCCTTGATCAGGAGTTTCAAGATAATGCAGTGATGATATGGGTTCCCTTGCTGGAGCATATGAAATCCCATGAGGGCTGACTACTGTTTCCGTGAAAGGTGAATCCGCAAGGTATGTCTGAGATGAAAAAAGATTTTGATATCATAAACAACCCTCTTGAAGGCTCAAACCTGATCGAGGCGAGCGCGGGAACCGGAAAAACCTATACCATTTCAGGCCTTTTTTTACGACTGATTCTCGAAAAAAAGTTGAGCGTGGATCAAATCCTGGTCGTGACCTTTACCGAAGCGGCAACCGCGGAACTCAAGGATCGAATTTTAAACCTTCTTCGAAAAGCCTGCACGGCTTTTTCAACCCAGGACAGTGATGATCGTTTTCTGCGAGCGCTTGTAAAGAAATACCCGGACCATGAAACCGCCCGAAGCCTCTTGAACGATGCCGTCCGATCCTTTGATCAGGCAGCCATTTTTACGATTCACGGTTTTTGCCTTCGGATTCTTCAGGAAAATGCATTTGAGAGCGGCAGCCTGTTTGATACGGAACTCATGGTAAATCAGAATGAGATCTATCAGGAGATCGCCGAAGATTTCTGGCGGAGCAATTTTTACAACGCCTCCTCCTGTTTTATCAATTTCATACTCAATCGAAATATCGGCCCGGATACGCTATGGCCCCCTTTTGCCCGATACATCCCGATTCCGAATATTAAAATTTTGCCAAAAGTTGAAATTCCGGATTCTGCCGATGTCGAAAACCGTTTTCAAACGGCTTTTTCCGGCGTGATTTCAACATGGCGGGAGTTTCGTTCGGAGATATCTGAAATTCTTATGAAAGACAGGCGTTTAAGCCGAAATAAATACAGAGACTCGACCATCGCCACCCTGATCGCGAAGATGGATGATATGGCGCAGTCATCCGGAAGTGACCCGGATCTTTTTTCGGAATTTGAAAAACTGACGACAGAATCGATCAGAAATGCGGTGAAAAAGAACAGCGACCCTCCTTCTCATCTTTTTTTTAATCTTTGCGATGAATTGCAGCAGGTCCGCCTGGAACTTGAAGAAATCAACTTCAAAAGACTGCTCGCGCTCAAAATAGATCTTTTTGAAACCTTACGACATGAATCCTTCAGGAGGAGCAGACAGCGCAATATCAGAACGTTTAATGACCTTCTGCTGGACTGCTACCGGGCGCTTGAAAATGAGGACCATTCGGCAAATCTTGTCGCTTCTGTACGCAAAAAATACGCTGCGGCGCTGATCGATGAATTTCAGGATACCGATCCGGTTCAATACACCATTTTTCAAAAAATATTCGGAGCAAATCAGGACTCCATTCTTTTTCTGATCGGTGATCCCAAACAGGCAATATACAGTTTTCGGGGAGCGGATATTTTTGCGTACATGAATGCCGCCGCCGGAATCGACTCTTGTTACACGCTGCGCCGGAACTGGCGCTCGGAAACCGGACTGGTCAGCGCCGTCAATACGGTTTTCGGAAACATTCCCGCGCCCTTTGTATTTGACGAGATTCAATATAACACGGTGCGCGCTGCAGAGGAAAATGAGCAGATACGCCCCCTGACCCTTGACGGTAAACCATCTTCAGCCATCCGGATATGGTATCTGGAATCCAAAGACGACAAAGAAATTTCAAAAAACACCGCATATGAAACAATTCCCGGAGCCTTTGCGGGTGAGATATCCCGGATTTTATCCGCGGGCGGGAAAGGGATTGCGTTTCTGGGAGACCAGCCTGTCAGGGCCGGGGATATCGCCGTGCTGGTTAGAAAAAACCGTGAAGCAGCCCTGATCCAGAAGGCATTGTCGGCATTGAAAATTCCAAGTGTAATCCACAGCAGCGGAAATATATTTGACAGTTTCGAGGCGCTTGAAATGGAAAGAGTTCTGGGCGGCATTGCAAATCCCGGAAGTGAAAGAATGGTCAAATCCGCCTTGACGACTCAACTGTTCGGACTGAATGCCGCAGATCTCGCAGACCTGATGGCGGATGATCATGATCTGGAAATGCAATTTTCAAATTTCAGGAAGTATCATACGCTGTGGGAAAAAAAAGGCTTCATTCAAATGTTCAGCATTTTCTGCAGGGATGAAAAGGTTCAGGAAAGGTTGATGTCCTATCCAGATGGTGAACGGAGGTATACCAATATCCGCCATTTGTCGGAAATACTGCATCAGGCTTCCACCGTCGGGAAAAGGGGAATCAGCGAACTCCTTTCCTGGTTTCGGAAGCAGAGAGATCCAAATCAGGAGCGGCTGGATGAGCATCAGCTTCGCCTTGAAAGTGATGAAAACGCTGTAAGGGTGGTTACGGTTCACAAAAGCAAAGGGTTGGAATATCCCATTGTGTTCTGCCCTTTTACCTGGGAAACTTCAAAACTGAAAGAAAATGATGATCTGATTTCTTTTCATGATGATCAGGACGCGATGGCATTGACATTGGATGTCGGTTCAAAAAACAGTGAATCGATTCAAAAAGCGGAAAGGGAAATTCTGTCGGAAAATCTTCGTTTGCTCTATGTCGCTGTAACCCGGGCGAAAAACCTTTGTTACCTGGCCTGGGGAAGATTCCGGGGAGCGGAGTCATCGGCCCCCGGTGTTCTGTTTCACCCGGGCAGCAAAAACAGAATGGATAAAGACGGAAGCATGCTGTCGGATCTCTCCCGGCTCATGGAAAGACGGGACAGTGGCATTCAAGTCGAAAAGATGCCGGAAGAAGCGGGCAGACCGTTTATCGCTGAAACCGCCGAAACCATTTTGCTTGAATGCAGGAAATTCCGATCAAAGATCAGCGGAGGCTGGCGTTTTTCGAGTTTTTCGTCGCTTATCCGCAATGATTCTGGTGATGATCCACCAGCAGACGATGAGCTGGATGCGGAAAAGGGGGCTTTCAACCTTTCTGAATCCGAAGACTCTGAAGTCACAGACCGGTTTGACGATATTTTTCTTTTTCCAAAAGGCATCAATCCGGGGATTTGTCTGCATGATATGATGGAGCATCTCGACTTTGAAGATCAGAACCCGGCCACAATTCAAAAATGTGTATCGGAAAAACTTGTCTGTTATGGATTTGATCTGAAGTGGACCTCGGTTGTAAGTGGAATGATCCGGAATATTCTGAATGCACCGCTTGATTGTAACCGTTCCGGATTTCAATTGTCTCGAATTCAAAAAAAAGACCGGATCACGGAATTTGAATTTTGTTTTCCGACTCAATCGGTTACACCGGAAAAACTGAAAAATATACTTTTGGAACACGCGGATTCCAGTGGTTCAAGGCTTTTTGCGGAGCGTATCGGAAGACTGGATTTTGGTGTATTGAGCGGATTCATGAAAGGATTTATCGACCTGGTGTTCCGGTATGAAGATGTTTTCTTTCTGCTGGACTGGAAATCCAACTATCTCGGAAAACGAAGAGAGGACTATGGTTTCGACGCGCTTGCGGAAACCATGGAAAAGGACCTTTATATCCTTCAGGCATATCTCTATACGGTTGCACTGAACCAGTATCTGTCAAAACGTTTTCCAGGATACACCTATGCGGAACATTTCGGAGGGTTCTATTACGTCTTTATGCGTGCCTTTGGCTCACCGGTGGAAGATCGTTCCGGAATATACATGAACAGACCTTCTCCTGAACTAATTGAAAGCCTGTCAAACCTTCTGATTCATTTCGGGAAGGGGAAAAGTGGATAGAAAACGAATCGAAATGTTAATCCGGAAAGGAACCTTTTCCGATCTGGATGTTCATTTTGCGGAGCTTATGCAAAAGCTGGACGGCAGGAACGATACCGGAATATTCCTGGCAGCGGCCTCTGTGAGCAGCAGCACCCGGCAGGGGAATATCTGCCTTGATGTTGAGGGTATTGCGAATCGACCGCTTTTGCCGGAATATGATTTATATTATCCGGGTAAGGAGACGTGGATTGAAAGGTTGAAAACCAGTCCGGTCGTGGGCACTTCCTGCGACTTCAAACCGCTTATCCTGGATGGTTCATCAAAACTCTACCTGCATCGATATTTTGAGTATCAGAAAGATCTGGTGCGGTTTATCAAAAACCGTGTTGTTGATCATGAGTATCCCGAACCATCCGGTTTACAGAAAAGCCTGAACCGGCTGTTCGGCGAAGTACCGCGCGGGAAAGCGCCTGACTGGCAGAAAATCGCCGCAATTCTGGCTGCAACCAGAAAATTTTGTGTCCTGTCCGGAGGACCGGGAACCGGCAAAACAACGACGATCGTCAAACTGATGGCCCTGCTTCTTGAGATGAATCATTCACAGCCGTTGAAGATGGCTCTTGCGGTTCCGACCGGAAAGGCAGCCGTAAAATTACAGGATTCAATCCGGGAAGCCCTGGGGGAGCTGAACTGCTCCGATGAGGTTAAGGCTCTGATGCCCACCGAGGCATCGACAATCCACAGGCTCCTTGGAACCATTTCGGGATCTCCTTATTTCCGGTACAACGAACAGAATTTGCTGGATGTTGATGTCGTTATTGTAGACGAGTCCTCCATGGTCGATCTTGCGCTTCTTGCCAAGCTGGTCCGAGCAATGCCGGACGATGCAAAACTGATTCTGGTGGGAGACAAGGACCAGCTTGCTTCTGTCGAAGCAGGATCTGTTTTTGCCGATATCTGTGACGCAGCGGCAATGAATGAATTCTCAAATGATTTTTATCGGATAATCGACCGGGTTTCGAGTGAAACAATCATGAGGCCGGATGTGGAACCACCGAAAAATCGAATTAAAAATTGCATGATTCAACTTCTCACCAATTACCGGTTTGGAGATAAAAGCGGGATCGGCAAAGTCAGTTCCGCCGTTAATGAAGGCAACGGCCCTCTTGCCTTGATCCATTTAAAGGATCCGCAATATTCAGATATTCGTATTGAACAAGTTCGGGCGAAAAGGGGGCTGAAAGATCAAATCAAAAACATCGTCATACCGGGATTCAGAGATTACCTGATTGCAGGCACTCCTCAGGATAAGATCGATGCTTTCGGCAAGTTCCGAATTCTTTGCGCGCTGAAGGAAGGCCCTTTCGGTGTTTTTGCGGTAAACAGAATGATCGAAGAGATTTTGACGGAAAACAAGCTCATTCGCAGCGAAAACATCTGGTATGAAGGCCGACCGGTAATGATTGTTGAAAATGATTACAACCTCCGGCTTTTTAACGGTGATGTGGGCATTTGCATGGTTGATCCGATTGATCAGGAGGTTCGCGTTTTTTTTCCGGATAACCGCGGCGGTCTGAGAAAATTTCATCCCACGAGGATCGGCCTGCATGAAACGGTTTTTGCCATGACGGTTCATAAAAGCCAGGGCTCGGAATTTGAGAATGTTATTCTGCTCCTTCCGGATCGTGAATCTCCGGTTCTGACAAGAGAGCTGATCTACACCGGGATAACCAGATCACAAAAACATGTCCTCATCTGGGGTGATGAACAGATTTTTATCCATGCGGTTTCAAAGAGGGTTACCCGTGTCTCCGGGCTGAAAGATGCGTTGTCTGAAATGGAGGTTTAGTCCCGGCGCCAATTTAACGTGCTGTGTTCATCGCCTGAAGCATCTGCCGAATCCCTTCCTCGATTCCCAGGGGAGAATACCCCATCGAAAAAGCCCTTGAACTGTCAAGGGAAATGTCAGACGGTCGGGCAGCCCCCATGGACATCTCTTTCTGGGATATCGGCTGGATCAGGGAAGGGGACACATGGAGCAGTTTTTGAAGTATCACTCCCATGTCATATCGGGAGACCCGCTTGTGCCCCCCCAGATGAATGATACCCTTTACTTTTTCAAGGGAGAGCAAGAGTCCTTGGGCGGCGCTTTCCGCATCCACCGGAGTTCTGAACTCATCGGTAAACAGTCGAATCCGTGACCCTTTTCGCAATGAACGGATCATCCCGGATGTAAAACTCTGATTCCCGCCTTTGGAATACCCAAACATCAGCGGCAGTCTGCAGACAATGCTTTCCGGGTAGGTTTCAAAAATTTTTTCTTCTGCCTGGACTTTTTGTTCGCCATACAGATTGATCGGGTTTACCGGGCTTTTTTCGGAATAGGGAGGATTTCGCCCGTCAAATACGAGGTCTGAAGATATAAAGACAAAGGGTATGGATAGCGCTGCACATCGTTCTGCGATATGGTTCGAAGAATGGATATTGATCTTGCTGGATTCCGATGGATGAAGTTCACAGTAATCGGGTCGAGAAGCCGCGGCCGTGTGAATTACCGCATCGGGCTGGATCTCGCGGAACAGTTTTTGGAAGTTTTTTGAATCCGTCAAATCCGCTTTTATCGTCTGAACATCTTTTATCGCAACGGGATGTCTGAAAAAGATACCGATAACCTGCCGGGTTTTTGAGGCGATCCTGCACAGGTTCCACCCCAAAAAACCGCTTGCTCCCGTAATCAGGAGTTTCCCTGTTTTTTCTGTGTGTTCCGGCATGATTTTTTTCTCCATGTGCGCTTTCTTTTTTTTAAGATTTTTACACGATGTTCTCAAAAATCAGGTCGAAAAATATTCAATCATGACTTTCGAAAAAAATTTTTTCATTTTGGAAATGTCATACCGCGATCGACACTTATCGGCAAGCAGATTCCCATCCATAAAAAATAGTTTTTCAAAGAAAGGGGTTTTTTATTTTGATTGAAAAAACAGATGCAACTGGTATATCTGACTTTCTGAAAAGCGAAAAAAACAGAAAAAATCCCGGGTCCGCATTCCATAATATCATCAGGGATTGATGGGGGGAAATGAAAAAGAAAAACATTTTCGGCAGGACACTTAAAGACCAATACATTGCCGGTGCCAATGACAGATTAACCAATTTTATCATGTGCGACGATTCTGTCCGTGGCGCGGTTGTGAATACAACAAAAATGATCAATGAGATGAGATCCAATCATGAATTGGGCATACTTGAAACTCTGGTGCTTGGCCATGCTTATATCGCGGGAGCATTGATCGCATCCGGCCTGAAGGGGAATGATCGGATTTGCCTTCAGATAGAATGCTCAGGCCCCATAAAAGGCCTGATCGTTGAAGCAAATTCTTTTGGAGAAGTAAGGGGATATCTTAAAAACATTCCGATTCCTGTTGATAAGCCATTGGAGGATTTCAACCTGTCACCTTTTTTTGGAGCTGGATTTATTTCTCTGATTAAATATCTTGAGGATTCAAAACAACCGTTTAAAGGACAGGTTGAGCTGCAATATGGCAGTCTTGCAAAGGATCTGACCTATTATTTTTCGAAGTCAGAGCAGATTCCGACAGCGGTAAATCTCAGCATCAAATTCGACTCGGAAGGAAATGTTTCAGGAGCGGGCGGATTGCTGTTGCAGGTGATGCCGGTTGCCGATGATGAAGCGATTAGAAGCCTGGAGGAAATTGTTTTGGGACTTCCGTCGATCGGAGAATATTTTGCTGAAAAAAAGAAGGCTGAAACGCTTATTGTTGAATCTTTTAAGGCCTGTTCTCCAAAATTTCTGGCAAATCACCGCGTAGAATTCATGTGTCACTGCGGTAAAGAACGAATGAAAGATTATCTGCTGCTGCTTCCGCCGGATGATCTTGACGATATCTGCCGTACCGGGCCCTTCCCCTTGGAACTGAGGTGCCACCACTGCAATTCCAGCTATATGTTTTCCGAGATCGATCTTCGAAAGTTAACAAAGAATCGGACCGGGGCAGACCGGTAACGATCCCCTCAAACAGATGATCATCTGCCTGTCATGCAGCCGTTTTCCGTAATCGCGTGCAGGCGTGAGCCCCTTATCCGAAAAGGTATGCGCCGATTTTTCCGTAGGTTTCTTTTTGACAGAATTCCAGGCCGACATGCATTTCATCGCTGATATTCATAACCACGGCCTTTTTTTGAATCAAGGATTTGTCCTGATCGTTTAAATTGAAAACAATGTAAAGTTGATCACCGATTTTAAAGGCGGGTTGTATGTGGGGCTTGAACCGCATCCCGGAACGTGAAAGGTCGGTAACAACAATTTGTCCCTTTTCAACTTCTTCACCATCGATCTTTCTGCTGTAGATTCCGGGAAGGGTAATCTCTTTCCGTTGATAATTGCGCCTTTCCAGATAGGCCTGAAAGGAATGACCACAGGGGCATTTGCAGTTTACCTTGACGGTTGCCGCGATTTTAATAAATCTGCCCACATCAATTGTTTTGACGTTCTCACATTTGGGACAAATAAAGGTTGCCATATCATTAAACGCAAAGACTTTGTGAATCATCTTCTTGAATCCAGTTCAAAAGGTTTTCATGGTTTCAGGGTCCCTGATATTGAAACTGCACCCCGGCCGCAAATCGGAGTTCTGGGTCTTTGTTTTCAGCATTATGGCGCCTGTTGTTGCGATTCACTGCGACCAAAATGTTCTATCGTTGCTTTTTGAAATAAAATCTGATTCCGAATATCGCAAAGATGAGTACATGTTACGAAAAATCGGATCACGATCACGGCGAGGCTATTGTCACTTCAATACCTGTATATGATAAACCATCGGGTGTCAAACTTTTTTATCGGTTAGGATACAACTATTTGTTTTTTTAATTAAATAATAAATTTTGAGCAGCCTGTTTTCCATGTGGCCGGCAGCTTTTTCAGCATCTCCCGTGCAGGGTCGCCACGGGTGCTTCCGGAAGATTTCCATCGCCGATTAACCTATTAACCGGTTATAAGCGATGGCTGAAAAGAGGTGTTTCGCGTTGGGTGTCCCCGGTTGGATTTTTAATTGTATTCTGAGGATTTCAATCCCTGGAAAACAGTGCTATAGGATTTTAAAAATATGTACGATGAATCGGTACTGGAGCGAACAGCTGAAACTTTTTTCAGGAACCGTTTAAAAAATGTTCGAGGGCGGCTGTGAGGATGCGGGAGCCAGGAGACCGGAACGCTATTTGATTTTTATTCGGGTAAAATGGGATATAATCGGGTTGATGTCTGAAAAAGATAAAGTTACAAAAGCGGCCGGCATTGTCGGTTCCGCAACGCTTCTCAGCCGGATATTTGGATTTGCAAGGGATATTGTCTTTGCCGCTTTCTTCGGCGCCGGGTTTCATTCGGATGCGTTTATTGCCGCCTTCCGGATACCTAACCTGTTGCGCAGGCTTTTCGCGGAAGGTACTCTGATTATTGCATTTATTCCGGTTTTTACCGAATATTTAAAAAATGGGGGAAAAGAGGAGGCGTTCATTCTGGCACGATCGGCTTTTCTGGTGCTGCTGATTATTCTCTCTTCCGTTATTATACTGGGTGTTGTTTTGAGCCCGGCAATCATACAGGGAATCGCATACGGTTTTACAGATTCGCCCGAAAAATTCGAATTAACCGTTCTTTTGACGCGTATTGTCTTACCCTATGCACTGTTTATCAGTCTTGTCGCTCTTTGCATGGGGATTTTAAATGCTCTCGATCATTTTGCCGCTCCGGCGCTCGCTCCTGTTTTATTGAATCTGGCGATGATTGCCTCAATTTTTATCGGTTCATATGTGTCATCCGATCCAACGATCCATGTAATTGCACTGGCTGCGGGTGTTCTTGCCGGAGGCGTTCTGCAGCTTTTTCTCCAGGTGCCGTTTTTAATCCGGAAAGGATTTTCATTTTTCAAACGCACCGTTTTGATTCATCCCGGATTGAAAAAGATCGGGAACCTGATGCTGCCGGCCATTATCGGAGCCGGTGTGTATCAGATCAACATACTGATCGGAACCTTTCTCGGTTCGTTGCTTCCGGAGGGGAGTATTTCTTATCTCTATTATGCGGACCGGCTTGTTCAATTTCCGCTTGGAATTTTTGCATTGTCGATTGCAACCGCAGTGCTGCCAAGCCTTTCAAGACAGGCTTCCGATAAAGATTTTGCCGGTCTTAAAAGCACTTTCTCGTATGCACTCAAACTGATTTTATATGTCATGCTTCCTTCCATGGCCGGATTAATTGTTCTGAGAGAACCCATTGTTTCCATATTGTTTCAGAGAGGAGCCTTTGACCATGAAGCGGTAAGAATGACATCTGAAGCGCTTTTGTATTACTGCGTCGGCATCTGGGCAACGGCTTCCGTAAGTGTAGTCGTACGCGTTTTCTATGCGCTTCATGATTCTAAAGTGCCCGTAACAATAGCCATTATATCGATTATCTCAAATATCATTCTCTCGGTCATTCTGATGAAGCCCATGGCCCATAGCGGACTCGCACTTGCGACATCACTGGCCTCTATCCTCAACCTGGCATTGCTTGTTTTGATGTTAAGAATCAAACTCGGCGCCCTTGGATGGCGCAAGATATTTTTTTCTGCCGGAAAATCAGCATTTGCAGCTCTTGTGATGGGTATTGCTGTCTGGTATGCTGCCGGATATATGGTTCCGGCAGAACATCAAAACCAGACAGAACTCGCATTCGGCCTTGTCGGCAGTGTTCTTGTCGGACTGGTCGCATATACCGTACTTTCAATAATTGTTAAAAGTTCCGAATTTCGGTATGTTCTGGCAATGATGCGAAAGGGAGGCTTAACAGATTGAATATACGTAAGAAAGTTATTTTGCTTATCGCGTCGACCCTCTTTGTTTTATTGTTTGCTGTAATTGTTTTCAGTAAAAACGGTTACATGGCTTTTCACCGGATGAAACAGGAAGAACAGGCGTTAATCGATGAAAATAAAAAGATTGAAGCGGAAAATTTAAAACTGTACCGTGAAATCGAACGGTTAAAACATGATCCAGCGTACATTGAAAATGTTGCCCGGCAGGAACTGGGGATGACCGGCAAAGACGAAATCATTATAAAGTTTAAAAACAAAAAAGACGAAAAATGAGGACGCGGATGGAAAAACAAAATAAAATGTTAAAAGAGTTGTCTGTAATCCTCGGGCTGTCGATTATAGCCGGTTTCTCAATGAATCATTTTTCACCCAACGGGATCTCTTACATCGGATCATGGGACACTGCATCCGGCGTCATCACCGCAAACGCAAAAAATGACGCTGTTGTCCGGGAGCGGGAGATCATGGATGTAAAAACCGTAAAACAACTTTTTGATGCCGGCAGGACCCTATTTGTTGATGCAAGACCGTATACCGAATATGAAAAGGGCCACATCAAGGGGGCGGTATCCTTTCCGACCTCAAAGTTTAATGAGCGGATAGAAGATTTTCTGTCAGACTATCCTCCATCCATACCAATTGTAACGTACTGTTCAGGAAGAGAATGCAGAGACAGCCACGAACTCGCACAACTGCTGATTGATACAGGGTTTTCAGAAACCCGGGTGTTTATTGATGGATATCCCATGTGGGAGAAGGAGGGATATCCCATTGAATAAAAGGATACCTGCTCTGGTCTGGAACCGGAAGATTCAACTGTTTTCCCGGCTGGTTCTCGGGATTACATTCATGTATGCATCGGTTCATAAAATGATTTATCCGGGCAAATTTGCTCAGATTATCTACGGCTATGGCCTTTTTCCCAGTGAACTGATTAATGTCACGGCAATACTTCTTCCATCCCTTGAATTTTTTGCAGGTCTTTTTCTGGTGATCGGCATCTACAAGAGATCTGCGGCGCTTATCATCAATATCATGCTTGCCGTGTTTATCGCGGCAATTTCCATTAACCTTATCCGGGGACATGAATTCGACTGCGGCTGTTTTTCCTCTGATATGATCGGGTATGAATGGTCTTCCGTGCATCTTCTTTTGCGGGATATTGTCTTTCTGCTGATGGGAGTGCATCTGTTTATAACTGAAAGCAAAGACCGTGAGGAGTGATCCTGCCGCTTAACGTGATGCCTGAAAAAAGATCATGAACAGAGATTGAAAAGAAAGAGGTTGCCGGAGCGAATATGCGACAAAGAGTCATGTCGCCGATGGAATGACACGGTTTTTTCCCTTGACACCCAAAAGGCATTTAAATTAAAACTATCGGCAAACACAGTCGGGATACCTTTAAAATAAAAGAGTTCACAGCCAACCCGGGAACATTGATTGAATTTGCCCTTGAAAAAGATTCTTATTGCCGATGAGGATTCTGTTGCACGGGGAACGCTCACCCGTGTGTTAACGCCCAGTTCGGACCAGTTCGAGGTTATGGCGGCAGGCAATGAAGATGAAGCGTTAACGATTCTGAGCCGGCATAAAATCAATCTGTTCATTACCGATTTGCATATCGCCGGGGCCGACGGCTTCAAGTTTTTGAGTTTTATCCGAAGAAATTACAGTGAGATGCCTGTTTTTGTGATGACCGCCTTTGGCACTCCGGAAGTGAAAAACAAAGTGGAAAACGTTGACAAATGCAGGTATTTTGAAAAACCGCTTAATGTAAAACTTCTGACAAAGTCCATCCTGGAGGAGCTGGAATCGGTTTCCGAGGATCCGGCCGACAGAATCAGCCTGCCTTCTTTTTTACGACAGATCGCGACGGAAATAAAGACCTGCACGCTTGTCATCCAGTCAGCCGACAAAAAAGGTGAACTGTTTTTTTTAGACGGAGATCTGATTTCAGCCAAAACCGATGACTTGAGAAACCAAGAAGCCGCATATGAAATTATCAGCTGGAAAAAATCGAACATTGAGATTCACAATGCCGTTCCGCAAACACCCAAAGTGATTCATGAGCCGCTGGTAGATGTTCTCATGGAGGGGCTTAGACGAAGAGAGGTAAAGGACCGGAACAGGGACCGGGAAAAAGAGCGTTCCCGGGAAGTCAGGAAAGCGGGTTTGAACAAAAAAACCAATGCCCCTGAAAAACAGGATGAACCGGATGCAACTGGAAATTCATTTTATTCAGAGCATTACGCTCGTACCCAGGATTTTATCAAAAAGATCGATGAGATCCAGTTATCGGAATTGACGAGCGCAACGGAAGAAAGCGAAACCGAAATCGACACCGAAGAAGAACTGTTTTCAAAAGAAGCAACTCCGGCTTATGTCGCGCCATTATCGAGAATCTTAAAAAAACTGCCTGGAATTATGGAATATGGTATTTTCAGCAAAAATGATTATCGGTATGCCGGGTCTTCAACGTCCGGCTCTTTTGAACAGATCAACCCGGCTGTTTGTCATGAATTGGCTCAATCGCTGGAAACGCAAGTAAAAAGAGGACATTTTCAACATCTGATCATCAGAGAAAAAGAGAATCGATATGTTTTATTCTGTTTTGGAAGCACCTGGATCATCATCGCCGTCACTCCGGATTTTAAGGTAAACCGTTTTATGAACAAACTGAAAAAGAGAAATTCAAAAGAAAAAGCGAATCATGGTCTTATTGGACAACAGCCCTGAAGTAACCCGCCGTATGGAAAATGTCCTGCATGAACTCAACTTGAAACAGGACATCATCGGAGCGTATGTTTTTCATGTCAACGGTGGTGTATTGGCAAAAAACATGCCGGATGATTTTACAGAACCCGGACTTACAGCCATAGCTGAAACGATTGTTGAAATATACACATCCGGCCTGAAAAGGTTTCAGGACGCGTCAGAGATGTCTCTGGTTTATGAACAATCCACCATAACCATTTGCGAAATCAAGGATCATGCCTACCTGCTCATTCTGTCTGTTCCGGATGCGAAACTGAGCCTGTTGCCGATGGTGTTACAGCCGGCAATGAACGAGCTAACGTCTCTGATTATGAATAACAGGAGAGAAGATGCTCTTCAACCGGGAACAAGCGGAAACCATCTTTCATCACCCCCTGACAGCAACAATCCTGCGATCGTTTCCGAACGGTTAATGGCCTCCGGTTCCATGGCAAACGTGCTGCAGGAACTGCAGATTTCTCTTACAAAGATCATCGGACCCATTGCCGGAATCATCTTTATGGATTCATTGAAAGAATGGACAGCGACGGACCATCCTGATCTCTCGACGATTCCAAATCTGCTGGATATTCTTCGCGAGGAGATCAATGATCCTGAAAAATTCAATATCTATCGGAAAGAAATCATGCCTCATGTCTGGATGGGCAGCTGAATCCATGAAATACGGTTTTTTCCTCCCGGATGGGCTTGCCGCCTGAAAACAATCATTCGAACATACGATAAAAGACTCCAGCCGGAATGGCTGTCTTTCTGAAATCGATCGGTTCGGAAATCAGAAATGTTGATGCGGTTTCAGGCTTCCACCCATCGGCTCTGATTGACGGTAACGGCAAGGCCTTGTTTATGCGACTTGCCGGCAGAGCACTTAAAAACGGTCTTGACTTGATTTTGAATACCGTTTAATGCTGAATCCATCAGTTGATGGAAGCAACTGATAGATTGTTCACCAGTCGATGGATCGCCTGGTGATGACGACAAACAATTTGCGGGAACGATACCGATGGAAATTGTACATTATTCAGAAGATCATATCCATTTTCAAAAAAGACTGCGGGCTTTTCTGGAAAGTGAAATCAAACCTCACGTGCAAAAATGGGAAAAAAACAAGATGGTTCCCAAAGAAGCATGGCGGAAAATGGGAAGAGAAGGGTTTCTTTGCACCGGTATTTCAAAGGAATATGGGGGAATGAGTGGAGATTTTCTGTATTCCGTTATTGTGATTGAAGAACTTTCCAGGATTGGTGAATCCGGACTGGCAGCATCGCTTCACAGCGATATTATTGTTCCCTATATTGATTCCTATGCATCGGATGAGCTGAAACAGAAATACCTGCCCGGGTGCGTATCCGGAGATATCATTACAGCCGTTGCCATGACCGAGCCGGATGCCGGCAGCGATCTGGCTTCGATGAAGACGACCGCGACCGAGGAAGGGGACGAAATCATCATCGAAGGATCAAAAACTTTTATTTCCAATGGAATTAACTCCGATCTCGTTATTGTTGCCGGCAGGGATCCGATGAATGAAAATCCTCACCACGCGATCTCACTGTATCTTGTCGAAGCAGATACCCCGGGCTTTGAAAAAGGTCGGCAACTCGACAAGATGGGCCTCTGGAGCCAGGATACTTCGGAATTGTTTTTTAATAAATGCAGGATACCCAAAAAAAACCGGATCGGTGAGAAGGGGTCGGGTTTTGTCATGCTCATGGAAAAACTTCAACAGGAGCGCCTTGTATGTGCGGTAATGGGCATCGTTGCAGCGGAAAGGATATTGGAAGCCGCCGTCGAATTCTGCCGCAATGCAAAAGAAGCCGGCCGCAAGGTCACCAGGTCACAGGCGCTTCAATTCGCCATCGTTGAAATGGAAACAGAAGTGAGACTGGGGCGGACCTTCCTGAATAAGGTGATCGCCGATCATATGGAAAAAAAGCAGGTTGTAATCGAAACTTCCATGGCAAAATATTGGGCTACCGATCTTGCCAGAAAGACAGCCGAAAGGTGTCTTGACCTGTATGGTGAGTTCGGAACACTGGAAAAATGTCCGGCTGTCAAAGGATTCCGGGATGTAAGGGTAATGTCTATTTTCGCAGGTACCAATGAGATTATGAAAGGAATCATCGCGAAGTTCATGGGATTATAGCAATTATGCGGAATGAGGAAGTAAAAGAATATTTTCACAATGAACTCAACCGAGAGGTAAACGCGATTGGTGGGCGTTACGTATTAACCCATGAGAAAAAACTTTCCATTGATCAGAAAGAGATTCTGTATCTTACCGGATATGCTCTTTTTGACTCAACATGCTGCGGAGCAGGGGGATGCACATACGCAGTTGTCCAGGGAACGATACAAAGCTGGAAGAAAAAAAAAGATGAAAACGGCGGCTTTATTACGGATGTTGTTCCGATTCGAGAAGAAGATCTGCGACTGAAAATCAAGGATCTGATTTTAAAGTATGAAAAGGTAACCCAGGTGGTTTTCCTATAGTTACATCAGGAGGAAAAAAATGTCAAAAACCGGCGCTTTAGAAGGATTAACCGTTCTTGATCTCTCCCGTCTGCTTCCAGGCCCATATTGTTCCATGATTCTCGCAGATCATGGCGCACGTGTGATCGCGGTAGAGGATAAAAAATTTTTAGGGGATGGTCTTTTTTTAAATTTGATAAACAGAAACAAGCAGCACATTTCCCTTAACCTCAAAACAGAAGAAGGAAAGCGGATATTTTTTCAGCTTGCAGAAAAAGCAGATGTGCTGATCGAGCAATTTCGCCCCGGTGTTGTGGATAGACTTGGTGTTGACTATGAATCGGTGAAAACGATAAACCCGGAGATCATATACTGCTCGATCACCGGTTACGGGCAGACAGGCCCCTATCGGGACAGAGCCGGGCATGACGTAAATTATTTGAGTATAGCCGGAGTGCTCAATCTTATCGGCGAAAAGAACCTTCCTCCATCGATTCCGGGTGTTCAGATTGCAGACATTGCCGGCGGAGGCATGAGCGCAGCCATTGGAATACTTCTGGCACTGCAATCCCGCGAAAGAACCGGAAAAGGACAATATATCGATATTTCAATGACCGACGCAATGGCAAGTTTTTTACCGGTAGCACTTTTTTTTCAGCAGCTTACAGGCCAATTTCCTGAAAGGGCGGATGGTTTTCTTTCTCATCGATATGCCTGTTACAACACCTATGAAACCGCTGATGGGAAATACCTTTCCATTGGAGCGGTTGAAAATCGATTCTGGAAAGTTCTTTGTGAGATGCTGGAGGTACCCGAGTATATTCCGCTCCAATACGATGAAAAAAGACGTCAGGAGATTCTCGATTTTATACGAAATGCATTTAAAACGAAAACACTTTCAGAATGGGAGGCCATGCTGGGGGAACATGACATATGCTGGGCACCCGTGAAAAGTGTTTCCGAGGCGATTCAGGATCCCCAGATGCGAGCGCGTGAAATGTTTGTCGAGGTCGATGACGGAAAGGGCAACCAGAAAACGACAATCGGTATCCCGATAAAGCTGAGTAATACTCCGGGTTCCATTCGAAGCATGCCGGACAGTTTTGGTCAAAGTACGAAAAGTGTTCTCAAAGAATTTGGATATACAGATGAACAGATTAAAACTTTTGCCGAAAACGGGGTCATTTAACGGCCATCTCAAATGATACAGGGCCTGATGCCCCGCGGTAGAGATGATCCGTTTCATACAAAGAGGTCGTAAGGATATTCAAAAAAAAACAATTCTGCAAAAAAAGCTTGTGGGGATAATCGCCGACAGCCATGGACAGGTTGAGTCCATTTCTGATGGAATCGGATTGTTGTCGGCAATGGGATGCCGGCCTGTTTTTCATCTCGGCGACATATGCGACTCATCTTATCCTGAAACCGCTGATGAATGCATAAAGATTCTTGAGAAAAATGAAGTTTCCGCAATAAAGGGAAATAACGACCACCTGATTCTAAGCGGCTGTCTGGAGGGCAATGGAAACGTTATTTCAGGTCACACGGTAACCTATCTGGGGAATCTTCCTCATGTGATTGAATACGACAGGGCCGTTTTGACCCATTCGCTTCCTTTTTATGCGGAACTCGGATTGTCATGCATGATATGGGATATGGGAGAAAAGGAGATCAGACGTTTCTTCAATGACAGAGCGGAAAAGATACTTTTCAGAGGGCACAGCCACAAGCCAACAATCTCCTTTAGAGAACACGACAGGATTATTACGGAAGAAATTGCCTTAGACCGCGAAATCAATCTGCTTGAGAGGTTTCCATGCGTGGTGACATGCGGTTCATTGACACGCGGATTATGCCTGATCTGGGATACAGCGCAGATGAAAATTACAAGCAGACGTTTTCGATAAATCATTGTCCGGACAGGTCGCACTGAATCGTTATCACAATCATTTGCCGGAACAATAATGGTGCTGCACCGGTTTTCATTGCATTTTCCCGGCTGAAATTTTTTCTGCAGCAGTTTTTTTCTTCGAGTCACATTCTGATATCGCGGCAATCCAAATCCTTTACGGTAAAATTCATTTGTGATAACGTACCGTGTTAACTTAAAAGAGAAGAGGTGAATTTCATGCGTGTTGGTATGGGATGTGATATACACCGTCTGGTTTCCGGGCGGAAACTTGTTCTGGGCGGAGAGACGATTCCATTTGAAAAAGGGCTGTTAGGACATTCTGACGCGGATGTGCTGGTCCATGCGGTCTGCGACGCCCTTCTGGGAGCTGCCTGCATGGGGGACATCGGAAATCATTTTCCGGACAGTGACGAGGCGTATAAGGATTGCTACAGTATTGACCTTCTCGCCGAAACCGGTAATTTAATCCGGAAAGAAGGATTCTATGTAATCAATCTGGATGCGACTATTTTTGCTGAAGCACCGAAAATTTCACCTTATTATGAAAAAATGAAGGACAATATCGCCGGAGCACTTCAGATTCAGTCGACACAGGTGAACATCAAGTCGACGACAACCGAAAAGCTTGGTTTCGTTGGAACCGGAGAAGGAATAGGCGCGAGTTGTATTTCTCTCCTTTCACGGAAAGCATAAGTTTGTGGTTTTTACCGGAGGGCTTTATCTCAATAACCTATAAGTATAATTGGAAAATATCATGGCAATAACGCTATATAATACGCTTACCGGAAAGAAGGAGAAGTTTGTCCCGCTTGTGGAAGGGAAGGTCGGCATGTATGTTTGCGGACCAACCGTTTATGACTCATGCCATATCGGACATGCACGGTCTGCAATCGTTTTTGATGTAATCGTCCGCTATTTGCGATCACAAAAATTTGAAGTTACCTATGTCCGAAATTTTACGGACGTGGATGATAAAATCATCAATCGCGCCAACCAGCTCGGGATTGAATCTCATGAAGTTTCCGAGAAATATGTCAAAGAATTTTATGAAGATATGGATGCATTGTATATTGAACATCCAACCCACGAGCCATATGCAACAGAACATATTGATAACATAATTGATTTTGTCAAAAAATTAATCGATAAAAACAATGCCTATGAAATTGACGGTGACGTTTACTTTGCCGTGGACTCCTTTCCGCAATATGGAAAACTTTCAGGCCGGAAGCTCGAAGATATGGAGGCCGGCGCAAGGGTTGATATTGATCAAAGAAAAAAAAATCCATTTGATTTTGCGCTCTGGAAGTCCGCAAAACCCGGTGAACCCTCATGGAAAAGTCCATGGGGCATGGGAAGGCCCGGCTGGCATATTGAATGCTCTGCAATGAGTTCAAAATTCCTCGGTGAAAGCTTTGATATCCATGGCGGGGGTAAAGATCTTATTTTCCCGCACCATGAAAACGAAATCGCGCAATCTGAAGCAGCATTTGAGAAACAATTCGCAACTTATTGGGTTCATAATGGTTTCGTTAACATCGATCAGGAAAAAATGTCCAAGTCGCTTGGAAATTTTATGCTGATTCGAGATGTTTTGAAATCGTATCATCCAGAAGCAATTCGGCTCTTTTTGTTGTCAAATCACTATCGAAGCCCCATCGACTTTTCCGAAAAATCGATGGATGAGGCAACAACAGGGCTGGATAAAATATACGCTGCACTTGACAGGCTGGGAAACTGCCCGTTTCCAGAAAATGGTACATTACCGGAAGAAACCGGAGGTTTCTGGGAAAAATTCTGTGAAGCGATGAATGATGATTTCAATACGGCAAAAGGAATCGGTGTTTTGTTTGAAACGATCCGGCACACCAATCGCGTTCTGGATGAAAACAATAGTGATTCAGACAGATTCCGGCAGCTGCCATCTGTTAAAAAAGAGATTGAAAAAATAGGAAACATCCTGGGAATACTGCTTGAAAATCCGCATCAGTATTTTAAAAATAAAAAATCCTCTGCAATGGATCAAGCGTCAGTTCAGTCTGACAGGATTGAAGAGATGATTCAGGAGCGCGAATCAGCCAGGACAGCAAAAAACTGGGAAAAAGCGGATAAAATTCGGAAGGAACTGGAGGAGATGAACATAATTCTTGAAGATCGACCTGAAGGCACTGTATGGAAAATCAGTAAACCCTGATCCGGCTGCCGTAAAACCTTCCTGTAATATGATTTCGGATGTCATATGACTCCCGGTGGAAAATGAACGTGTCGTACAATTCCCTTAGGATACCGTAAAACTGTTTCAGAAATTTTTGAGCACCTATGCCTTCTTTTAAACTTGTTTCAACCTTTGAGCCAAAAGGTGATCAGCCGAACGCAATCGAAGCCCTGGTCAAGGGGTTGTCAATCGGCAAATCACACCAGGTGCTTCTTGGTGTTACCGGGTCCGGAAAAACCTTCACAATGGCCAATGTGATTGAGCGGCTTAATCTTCCAGCTCTTGTGATTGCACCCAACAAGACGCTGGCTGCCCAGCTGTATAATGAGTTTCGACTGCTTTTCCCGGAAAACGCGGTTGAATATTTTGTAAGCTATTATGACTATTACCAGCCTGAGGCATATATTCCGGCAAGCGATACCTATATCCAGAAAGATTCTTCCATCAATGAGATGATCGACAAACTTCGTCATTCCGCTACGAGAAGCGTGTTGACACGATCGGATGTTATTGTTGTTGCAAGTGTTTCATGCATCTACGGCCTCGGTGCGCCTGAAGATTATCTTGCAATGCGCATTGATATTGAAAACGGGAAGGAAATGATACGGGACCATCTGTTAAAAGAACTTGTCGGAATACAGTATGAACGGAACGATATCGATTTTCACCGGGGAGTCTTTCGTGTCAGGGGAGACCGTGTTGAAATATTTCCCGCATATGAGGGCGATAAGGCAATTCGTGTTGAGTTTTTTGGTGATGAAATTGAAAGCATTTCCGAAATCGATCCGTTGAGGGGAAATATGCTTCGGCGTCTTTCCAGGACGACCATTTTTCCTGCAAGCCATTATGTCACGCTGCGTCAGACCCGAAAACGGGCGATACAATCCATCATTGAAGAGCTGAAGCTGCGAATTGATTGTTTCAGGAAAGAAAATAAACTGATTGAAGCACAGAGAATTGAAGAACGTACAAATTTTGATCTGGAAATGATGCAGGAAATCGGTTACTGCAACGGCATCGAAAATTATTCCAGACATCTGACAGGAAGAGAAGAAGGTCAGCCTCCGCCGACGCTTATCGATTATTATCCTGAATCTTTTTTGACTTTCATTGATGAAAGTCACATTACAATTCCACAGCTTCACGCCATGTACAAGGGTGACAGGTCAAGAAAAGAAACGCTTGTCTCGTATGGATTCAGACTGCCTTCGGCTCTGGATAACCGTCCCTTGAAATACGAAGAGTTTCATAGCAGAATACCGCAGATGATTTTTGTGTCCGCGACTCCTGCCGATTATGAAATGGAAATGGGAAAAACAAGCCTTGTGGAACAGATTGCAAGGCCTACCGGGCTCATGGACCCTGTAATCGAGGTAAGGCCTGCGGAAAATCAGGTGGATGATCTGCTTGAAGAGATTCGAATCAGGTGCGAACAGGATCAGCGGGTCCTGGTCACGACGCTTACCAAAAGAACGGCGGAGGATTTGACGGATTATTATGCGGGTTTAGGGATTCCGGTTCGATATCTTCACTCCGATATCAAGACAATGGAACGGATAGAAATTATAAAAGACCTTCGGTTAGGAGAATTTTCCGTGCTTATCGGAATTAATCTGCTTCGTGAAGGACTGGATATTCCGGAGGTTTCTCTTGTCGCCATACTGGATGCCGACAAGGAAGGTTTTTTACGCTCAGGAAGATCTCTTATTCAAACCTGTGGAAGGGCGGCAAGAAATGCAAAAGGCATGGTGATCATGTATGCCGACAGAATGACAGGTTCAATGGAAAAAGCGATTGAAGAAACGAACCGAAGACGAAAAATCCAAACCGCATATAACCGTGAAAACAACATTACGCCAAAAACGATCCAGAAAGCGATAACTTCTACCTTCCTGCCCGCGGAAACGTATGCCGGTGATCCGGAAATGGTTGACACAATCTCCGAAACGCTTTCCAAATATAGATCATCAGACGATCTGGATGGGATTATACTCGCAATGGAAAAGGAAATGAAACGGGAAGCAAAAGAGTTGAACTTTGAAAAGGCAGCGGAAATTCGTGACAAAATAGATGCTCTGAAGAAACGAATGGTCTTTGAGCTATAAATCGGGATGTGTTGAATACGCCATGCAGTCCAAACTATACGAAAAATGGAAAGGGGTTTCCGATAAGCCCGGTGTATATTTAATGAAGGATTCCGGCGGCAGTGTAATCTATGTCGGGAAGGCGCTGAACCTGAAAAAAAGAATGGCTTCTTATTTCAGCCGATCCGCACAAGCCGACAAAAAAACAAGCGTTCTGGTTGATCGGATTTCAGAGTTCGAGACCATTGTCACCGAATCCGAAAAAGAAGCTCTCATACTCGAATCGAATCTCATCAAACATTTTCGGCCACGATACAACATTATCTTAAAGGATGATAAGCGCTATCCCTCTATCTGTATTGACGTCGATTCCAATTATCCGTTTCTATCGATTGTCAGAAAAATTGAGAACAACACCTCCCTCTATTTTGGGCCGTATTCCTCTTCCGGTGCTGTAAGCCAGACAATAAAACTGATCAACAGGACCTTTAAACTTCGAAAATGCAAAACCAGGGAGTTGAAGAAAAGAACAAGGCCCTGTCTTAATTATCAGATGAATCTCTGCCTTGCCCCTTGTTTCCATGATGTCCCCCGGAAAACCTATCATAAAATGGTCAAGGAGGTGGTTCTGTTTTTAAATGGGAAAACCCCCGACTTGATCAGTCAGATAAAAAAAGAAATGATGCGCCTGGCGGACCAAAGGGAATATGAAAAGGCGGCTTTTTTGAGAGATAAAATTTTTGCGCTTGAGAAAACGCTTGAAAAACAAGTTGTCGTTTCAACCGATTTAAAGGATCGGGATGTAATTTCGATAGCGGAGTCGCCGGAGCTGTCCATTCTGACGCTTATGGTTGTAAGAGGCGGATATCTGATCGGAACAAATCACTTTAAAATACCGATAACCATGGCATCTGGAGAGGAAAAGGTTGAAACCTTCATCCGGCAGTACTATGGAAAAAACCGTTTTATACCGAAAGAAATTTTTATTCCGGATTCCCTGGAAAATCGAAACATGGTTGAAGAGTGGCTGAAAGAGATCAAGGGAGAGAGGGTCTCCATTGTTTCTCCGAAACGGGGTAATAAAGCAAAGCTGCTCAAAATGGCATTCATGAACGCGGAAAAAGAGCTTCTGGATCGGATAACTTCACAAAACTCAAGGAATGAACTGCTTTTACGTCTTCAGCATAAGTTAAAGCTGGATAGAGCCTTGAATCGAATTGAATGCTTTGACAACTCAAATATTTCAGGTGCGTCACCGGTTGCCGGCATGGTCGTATTTTCTAATGGGCTTCCGGACAAAGCCTCTTACAGAAAATTTATCATAAAGTCCGTCTATGGACCCGATGATTACGCTTCAATGAAAGAAGTTCTCGAAAGGCGCTTTAATCCCGTAAAAGGTGTTCAGCCTGATCCTGATCTGTTGATGGTAGACGGGGGAAAAGGGCAGTTGGGTATTGCGCTGTCAGTTTTAAAAGAGCTTGGCATGGAAAACAAATTTGCTCTTATCGGAATTGCCAAAAAGGATGTTTCAAAAGGAGAAAAGGAAGACAAAATATATCAACCCGGAAGAGCCAACCCGATCAAGTTGAACCGGGAGGATGGCATTCTGCTTTTTCTTCAGCAGATCCGTGATGAGGCTCACCGTTTTGCAATCTCGTTTCATCGGAAACAAAGAAAAAAAAAGTTGTTCAGATCCGAGATCGACGGTATTCCGGGAATCGGTCCGAAACGAAAAAAGATATTGCTTGCCCATTTTAAAAGCGTTCATAAAATCCGGGCAGCCGAGATAACGGATCTGGTCGCGCTGCCCGGAATAAATGAAAAAGCCGCTCTTAGTGTATTGAAATATCTGAACGGGAAGGATGAGAAATAAAGGTTTTCAACCTCTCTGTCAGTAATTTTAAAAATCTGTTTATGAGCCGAAACGGATCATCGAAGTTTCTTCAGTGTTTCAACCAGATCCTGAACTGCATCCGCAGAACCCTTCAACGCGTTTTCTTCCTCTTTCGTAAGGGTAATCTGAATGATCTCTTCAATGCCGTTTTTCCCCAGCTTCACCGGAACACCGATAAACAGCCCGTGAATACCATATTCACCCTCCAGATATGCGGCGCAGGGTAAAATTTTCTTTTTGTCTTTTAAAATGGCCTCCGCCATTTCAACAGCAGCGGAAGCAGGCGCATAATAGGCACTGCCGGTTTTCAAAAGGGATACAATTTCAGCTCCGCCATTTCTGGTGCGCTCAACCAGTGCGGCAATACGATCTTCTGAAAGCATTTCGGTAATCGGGATTCCAGCCACGGTGGAATATCGGGGCAGCGGGACCATTGTATCCCCATGGCCTCCTAAAACAAATGCATGCGTGTTTTCAACGGAAACACCAAGTTCCATGGATATAAAAGCCCTGAATCGTGCTGAATCCAGAACACCGGCCATCCCGATAACTCTGTTTTTAGGGAATCCGCTTGTATCGTAAGCGACATGACACATCGCATCGAGAGGATTGCTTACGATGATCAGGATGGCCTCCGGTGAGGCTTTGGCGATCTGCCCGGTTACATTTTTCATAATCCCGGCATTCGTGCTGATCAAATCATCCCTGCTCATTCCTGGTTTGCGGGGTATGCCGGCTGTAATGATCACGATGTCTGAGTCTTTTGATGCCTCATACGTATTCGTTCCAATAAGATGGGAATCATGTTTTTCAATGGGTGCCGCTTCGGTAAGATCCAGCGTTTTCCCCTGAGGAATTCCTTCGATGATATCGACCAGGACAACATCAGCCAATTCTTTCTCCGCAAGACGCTGGGCTGCTGTTGCCCCTACGTTACCTGCACCGACAACCGTCACTTTTTTCATTTTATTCTCCTTTAATTCAAATATAGTTTAAATTCAGATCGTTATTCTAAATTTTATCTGACGTTTCAGCCGGATTGTTTGCGATATGAGGGTGTCATCTCGATATGTCCGGCAGTGCCATCGATCAAGGATTAACTGATAACAGAAATGATGAGCAAAATACAAATATTTTCCTTGAGAATCTGATTTCGGATATTCGATTATTTTTTTAAAAAAATGGCATAAAACTTTGAATATGGTTAAAAATCATGGTAACCGCTTTTATCAGAATATTTTTTGCCGGTAATCCCCTTCCATTATCCGGCCATCACGTACAATTCACAAAAAAAATACTAAAAAGTAAAGGATTATTACTATTTAAGGGTTTCAAATATTGACATAACTGCTAAAAATAAATATACATATCAAATGAAAAAAAATCGAAAGGTGGTCTGGTTTAAAAATCAGCTTTTTTTCCAAATGGTTACATTAATTTTTCAATACTCTGCCGATTTTCGGCATTAACAAGATAATACCCTGATCCATATAACCCGGGTAACCATTTTGATAGCGTTTGAGGTTACAAGATGACCAAGAAGATCAAATCGCTTTTACAACAAGCCGAACTTTATCGCTCGCAGGGACTTATGGGAGAAGCGAAAAAAAAATACCAGCTTGTTGAAGAGTTGATAAGGGAAAGCGCTCAACTTCCCAATAAACAAAAATTACTGAACGGCCTATCAAAAAAAATAGACTCTCTGGATAAAGAAGTAGCCGCTATTGAGAACGCGCCAACTACTCCTGAGATGTCTGAACATGTCAATGAACTGATTAAAAAGCTGTTTTCTTTTTCAAGTAAAGATAAAAGTGAAAGTGACGCGGCGCTTGAGGGCGCAATCGCACTGGCCAAATTCGGACAATTTGATGGTGCACTTGCAGAGTTTAGAAAACTTCTTAACGTAAAATCTCAAAAATTTTCTGCGGCAAAAAATATTCTTCGCTGTCATCTGGAAATGGGAAATATCGAAAATGCAACAGACCAGATGGAAAAATGGGAAAAAGACAGCATGTTTAACGCGGCTCAACTGGAAAAGCTTACTGTTTTTTTTGATGATATATTGGAGAAAAAGGGCCTCAGAAAAGAGCCGGCCGCATCGGAAGAGCCTGAAGGAAAAGCCGATTCAAGGGATGAATTTGAAAGCGGGGAAGAGTTCCTTGATATCAGCGCCGTTGCGATTACATTTGACAATGGTCCATACAAGGGAGAGCAGATCGAACTGGATGTAAGTTTCCAATCCGGAAATATTATCAGCCTGATAATCTCAAGCAAAGATGAAGCACTGATTGAAAATATGAAGGTTGGCGTCAGGCTTGACGATGTTCATTTCTACTCACCGGTTGCGATTTTTCGGGGTGCAGGTCTTGTTTCCGCAATGACACAGATTAAATCTGGACCCAAAAAAGGTGATTACAGCCTGGACATCAAAATTGAAAGCCTTTAGCGATCCTGGGTTATATAATAAAAGTCGATGTTGCAATTCATGGAAATTGGAATAGTATATGGCTGTTTTTAACTTAAAAAAGCGTGAAATCGAATGTAAAATCGTTTATTATGGGCCGGGAAGATGTGGTAAAACAACCAATCTTGAATATATTTTCAGGGCTTATAAAAAACAGGTAGAAGGTGAAATGGTATCCATCAATACAGAAGGAGATCGGACGCTATTTTTTGACTTTCTTCCCATGGATCTTGGTAAAATAAAGGGCTGTGATGTACGGGTTCAACTTTTTACAGTACCCGGACAGGTTCATTACACCTCGACAAGAAAACTGGTTCTGAGAGGTGTGGATGGGATCGTTTTTGTAGCAGACTCCCTTGATGTCAGACGAGAAAAAAACATGCTATCCCTAAAAGATCTGCAACAGAATTTAAAGGATTATGGTTTGAATATTTTTAAAATTCCTCTTGTATTGCAATATAATAAAAGGGATCTTGCCGACGCGGGAATGCCGATTATGTCTCTTGAGAAGATGGAAAAGGATCTGAACAGACAGCTTAAAGTAACCTCGTGTCCGGCAAGTGCTGTTACAGGAGAAGGCGTTGGTAAAACATTGCAGGAGTGTCTTAAACTGACATTGCATTCACTTCAAAAACAGTTTAACTGGGCTCAAAAATAAATTTCTATGAAAAAAAACTTTGCCATTGCCGGCAGTCTTAGTTTTATCAATTTAAGCGAGGTGTTTCAGCTTCTTGGAACCAATTTAAGTACGGGTGTTTTGCGCATCTTAAGCAGATACGCTGAGAATCCCGGAATTATCTATTTTTTAAACGGGAATCCAATTGATGCGACTTGCGGTCCGCTAACCGGCCTGGATGCGATATTTCCACTTTTTGGATGGACGGAGGGGGAGTTTGAGTTTTCACTGCGGGCTGTTGAAAAAGATGTGGTGATCACAAAAAACAGGATGGAAATTGTTCTTGAAGGCATGAAGATGCTTGACGAAGGTATCATTGCCAAACAATCTCCCATACAATATGACAATAAAGCAGGAGATGGCTCTACATTGCCGATTGTCAAGGGTCCCCTGGTTGACTATATGTATGTGGCGGATGAAGAAGATTACCGGGATGGTGAAACGATTATACAGCAGGGAAAACATGGTGACTGGAGCTGGGTTGTTCTTGCCGGAACACTTGAAATACGAAAGGAAACACCAAAAGGTCCGGTTCCCATACTCCGATTAGGCCCCGGTTCTTTTATCGGCAGCATCGCTGCCTACCAGATTAAAAATACGGTCAGGACGTATACGGTGGTAACGGTAGGTGAAGTACAACTGGGTGTTCTTGACTCTCAACGATTATCTCAGGAAAACGCAAAATTTTCCCGCAGTTTAAGCAGGGTGATTGTAAGTATTGAAAAAAGGCTGAAGCAGTGTTCCAATCGCCTGGCCGATCTTATCATCAAAAAATCAATCTCGGATGACCCATTAAAAGGCAAAGAACCGATCATAAAACAGGGAGAAGACAAGGATGATGCTTTTTTCATTGATCTGGGTTCCGCCTACATTGCCAGAAAAACAGACAGCGGACAGACCTTGCTGGCAAGGATTGAAGAAAATGATTTTATCGGGAAAATTCCTTTTTTAAATATGGGACACGAACCCTATTCAGCATCGGTATATGCATCTGAAGATTTAAAACTAAAACCTCTGAATATGGAAGAGCTTCAAAAAGAATATGAAAATCTTTCCACGACGGTTAAAAACATGATTGAGAATAATGCATCGATTATATCAGCAATCACGATGAAACTCTCCGAGTCAAGAAAACAATAGCAATCATAAGGGGTAGATATTTCGAGATACTTATATGGTCACAGAAAAACAGCAAAGAAAACACGATCGAATCGGCTCCCTTAATCTTTTAAATTATGTATGTCTTGACGAAAACAATGAGGAAGTTATTCAGGGTATGGGGAGGACATTGAATGTCAGCCAGGGCGGAATTCTTCTGGAAACGCATATCTTTATTGATAAACGCTATATTGTCTCCCTTTCCATCGGATTGGAAAATGAGATGGTGGATATTAAAGGTAAAGTGATTTACTACCGGGACGGTAAAGAAGGAAAATTCGAATCCGGTATACAATTTCAGGGAATAACTGAAAAATCACTAAAAATATTAAATCGATATATTATCGCCTTCCGGGAATTACAGAAAAAAGGATAGTCGTTGCTGTCGGCCAGCGGGAGCATGCTTTACGATCAGCCTGCAGCCAAACAGAAACCGTCCCAAGAAAATCATCTTCATTTAACTTCTCATACCGCATTCAGAGATACATAATCGTCAACACCCGATACAAAAGAGAGGACGAAACATGAGATCCGCAGTAGTAGAAACCAATTTCTCCGATTTAAACATGGTAAAAAGAGGAAAAGTAAGAGACCTTTATGACCTTGGTGAATATTTTTTAATGGTCGCGACAGACAGAATCTCGGCTTTTGATGTCGTCATGCCCAATCCGATTCCGGGAAAAGGAAAAGTTCTGACCCAGATATCACTTTACTGGTTCGGTATTCTAAGTCCTATTATCAAAAACCATGTTGTAACAAGCCGTGTTTCAGAGTATCCGCCGGAATGCCGCAAGTATTCCGAGATACTGGAAGGAAGAAGCATGCTGGTAAAGAAAGCCGATCCGCTTCCGGTCGAGTGCGTTGTAAGAGGTTTTATCTCCGGTTCCGGGTGGGAATCTTACCGGAAAGACAACACCGTGTGCGGTATAAAGCTTCCTGAAAATCTTCAGGAATCAGACAGACTGCCCGAACCCATTTTCACACCATCGACCAAGGAAGAAGTCGGCCGGCATGATATCAACATTGACTTTCAAGAGACTGAAAAACGAATCGGGTCGGAAAACGCAAGGAAAATAAGGGATCTGAGCATCTCAATCTATAATAAAGGGGCTGAAACCGCTTTGGATAAAGGGATTATCATTGCGGATACAAAGTTTGAATTCGGATTTTATGGTAATGAACTGATTCTGATCGATGAGGTTCTCACTCCTGACTCGTCACGTTTCTGGCCAAAGGAATCATATCATCCCGGTGGCGCGCAGAAAAGTTTTGACAAACAATATTTAAGAGATTACCTGCTCTCCATAAACTGGGATAAAACCCCTCCAGGACCTGAATTGCCGGATGAAGTGATCGTGAATACGCAAAAAAAATATATCGAAGCCTTAACGCTTCTGACCGGTAAAGATCATGCAATTTAATTCTGAGAATGTTGAACTTGACGCGATCCATTCCGATAACCATTTTTTTCGAATTACAACTGCCAAATCCGTAGATGACCTCAGCCAGTCGATCCGTGATATTGGACTGATCAATCCGCCTGTGCTGGTCAGACACGGAAGCGCCTACATCATTGTCAGCGGGTTTAGACGTATTAAGGCAATTTCGATTCTCGGGGAGAAAACAGTAACTGCACGGGTAGTTGAATCACAGCAACATTCTCTTTTTTGCGCGAAAATTGCTATATCCGACAATTCATTTCAACGTCCATTAAATCTGATAGAACAGGCAAGGGCCATACAGATTCTTTCAACCTTTTACAATTCGTCAGATGATCTGGCTTCGGCTGCAAAAGAGCTTTCTCTGCCGGGGAACATTTCAATCATTGAAAAATTGAAACGCGTTTCAAAACTCGATGAAGAAATAAAAGAATACATCCTTGCGGATACACTTTCGTTTTCAACAGCCCTTTTACTCGAAGATTTAAATGAACCCCATCAAATGGCCATTGCAAGAGTTCTCAATGAGTTGAAATTGAGCCTGAACAAACAACGGGAAATGGTTACGCTTCTGCATGAAATTTCTCACCGTGACAGAATCAATGTGCCTGAAATTTTAGAGGAAAAAAGTTTCAAAGAGATAATGGCGCATCAGGATTTGGACAGGAATCAGAAAGCAGACAAGATTCGGATGTTATTAAAGAAGCGCCGATTTCCCGCAATCACAAACGCGGAATCTGATTTTTCAGCCTGTATTAAAAAGCTGGATCTGGATCATTCAACAAAATTGATCCCGCCAAAGTTTTTTGAAGGCTCGGCATACACACTGAATTTTTTGTTTAATAGCCATGAAGAACTTGAAAATTGCCAGTTAAAACTGCAGAAAATAATTCAACACCCTGAGATAAAAAAAATACTTGACTGAAAAAGGGTTGCGGCATTCTTTTATCGCTGCCGTGTGTGAACAGACGCAGTCCAATAAACCATACATCAATCCTAAAACGTTCTTGACCGGAGATTCATTTTTAATATATGTTTATTCCTACAGAAATCATGACTCAGATCGAAGCACAGGGAGCACATATTCGTTAGGCAAGGTTCCGCATTCACGGTTAGCAGCACCCTGTCATTTAGAAAAATTTTACACAACCCGGAGGAATCTCAATGGCTGTCATTACCATATCCAGGCAATTCGGTGCCGGTGGGCAAACCCTTGGAAAATTGGTTTCCAAAAAACTTGGATATGCTTTTCTTGATGATGAGATCATTAATAAGGTTGCAGAAATGGCAAAAGTTTCTGACAAGTGGGCGCATTCGATTGAAAAGGAAGCGGGCGGGAAATTGATGAATTTTATATCAAAACTGGTATCGAAAAATTTTATTGAACGAATTCTGGATGAGG
>CAZOEW010000004.1:0-20865 GCA_964578935.1 uncultured Desulfobacterales bacterium
AACAGGTGTTCAAAGGCTGGGACAAAGGGGTCGCCAATGAAAATTTTCCGCGGCATACGGGCGGGGCAATCGTTCTTGATGGGTTGATGTATCTGGATCGTTATATGGAGGAGAAACCGGAAGAGTTTCTCGAGTACTGTGACTGGATGGGGATACCGATGCAGGCTCATCCGATTTCTTTGGATCGTCTGAAATCACTATTGAAGGAACAGGCACAACTGTTGAAAATATCAGGGCAAGAGAAGTGAAACGAATTAATCAGTAAGGAGAACAAAATGAATTTTAATGTTATTGTCGTTGGCGGCGGCCCCGCTGGAATGATTACGGCTCTTACAGCCAAAAATGTCTATCCGGGAAAATCGGTATTGTTGATTAAGGAAATTGGAGATGGCGTGATTCCCTGTGCAATACCGTATATGATGCATACGTTGTCTGATCCCAAACAAAACATTGCTGGGAATCAGCCACTTGAGCAAGCCGGAATCGAAATCAACATCGGAAAGGTGGTTTCCCTGGATATAAAAGAACAGTCAATCACTTTGAAATCAGGGGCGGTTTTTTTTTATGAACGCTTAATATTGGCAACCGGGACTGACATGGTCTTGCCGCCAATACCAGGTGTTGATAAGGAAGGTGTTTTTTCCATCCAAAAGAGCTTATCGGCAATGATCGCTTTACGAGAGAAAGTTCAACAAGTGAAAAGAGTTGTGGTGGTTGGGGGTGGTTTTATCGGGGCGGAATTTGCAGATGAGTTGTCAAAAATTTCTGATGTGGAAATACACGTAATTGAGATTATGCCTGAGTTGCTTTACACCGCTTTTGATGATGATTTTTGTGAATTAATATCAAATGAGTTGAAAAGTAATGGAATCCACGTTCACACCAATAGCCGGGTTGTGTCTATTAACGGTAACAAAAGCGTAGCGTCCGTCAGCCTTGAGCGCGGTGATACCATTCAGGCAGACATGGTTTTAATTAGCGTGGGGGCAAAGCCGTCTACCAGACTGGCAGAGCAGGCCGGCTTGAGAATGGATGAAAATGGCTCCATCTGGGTTGATGACTATATGCGAACAAATGCCGAGAATGTATTTGCCGTAGGTGACTGCGCGATAAAGCGAGATTTTTTTACACGAAAAGCGGTTCCCATATGGCTGGCTTCAACGGCAACAGCAGAAGCGCGCATTGCGGGGACAAATATATACGGTATCCGTGTCCTTCGTCAGATTCAGGGCACGATTGCCGCTTTTTCAACTCAGATCGGCGGCAAATCTTTTGCGAGCGCCGGATTGACATGCCGAACGTGTAAAAAAGAAGGGTTTCGAAGCGTTACGGCTACTGCTGTTGCTCCGGATCGTCATCCGGGAGTGCTTCCCGGAGCCAGAGAAATGAGAGTTAAGCTGGTTTTCGCTGACCGATCAGGCATTATACTGGGCGGCCAGATATCAGGCGGACCATCAGTGGGGGAATTGATCAATATGGTTGCTCTGGCGATTCAAAAGAAAGTCACGGTGCGCGAATTGGATATGATGCAAATTGCAACCCATCCGCTCCTGACATCGGCAACGACAGTGCATCCATTGATTCATGCTGCGCAAAAGGCACTGGCGAAAATGAGGTCAATGAACAGGGGCGAAACTCAGCGCCGGGAAATGGCAGCTTGATTGAACATTAAATAACAATTCATGAAGAGGGTCAACAAATGTCATTTAAACCTGAAGTAAATGCGCAAAAGTGTATTGGTTGCGGGGAATGCGTGGAAATTTGTCCTGTCGATGTTTATGAAATCCAGGATGAAAAATCTGTTGTTGTCAACGAGGCAGAATGCGTTGGCTGCGAAAGTTGTATAGAAGTGTGCGAGCAGGACGCGATTACTGTAGAAGAAATTTAACTGAACAAGAAGCTGCATCTAACATGCTACAAAAAGAGATTATTATAACGCAGCAGTAGAACATGTCCAACTCTCGAGGTGGGCGGCCATGGTTAACCCCCTTTCGATTATAGTTGGTTGTTGAAGAACGACAATTATAACCGGGAGAGCGACCGGCCCCCACCGTCAGGGAGATTGTGATGGATCCCTCTGACGATGTCGCCCAATGCCGTGCCAAGTTTTTTTTGCGGTATACTATTTTTTATCTTCTTTTTCCTGATGAAAAACGCGACCTGGAAAACGGATCAGCTCTTTGATTTTCGCTTTTTTTATTTTTTCATCATGGGTGCTTTTTTTTTCAAAGGCTTCGCCTAACTTGACGATCAACTCTTCCAGTTTGATAGGTTTTAACAGGTAGTCAAAGGCGCCCAGCTTCATCCCTTCAATGCTTGTTTCAACGGAAGCATGGCCGGTCAGCAGGATGACTTCGGCAAGAGGCTGTAATTTTTTCATCTCTCGCAGGGTTTCGATTCCATCCATGCCTCCGGGCATTTTTATGTCCAGAAGAACAACATCAAACAGCCTTTCCTTCATGGTTTCAAGTGCTTTTTCACCACTTTCAACACCGATGGTGTTGATATTTCTTTTTTGCAGTCGTTTCACGATGGTTTCCAGGAAATCAAATTCATCATCAACAACCAGGATACTGAAATAATCCATATGATCCTCCATGTTTTTTATTTCTTTTCAGGCGTTACAATCGGAATCGTAACGATAAAAGTCGAACCTTGGCCTGCCTTGCTCTGGACATGAATGGTACCATTCATTTTTTCAATAATATTAAAAGTGACCCAAAGTCCGAGCCCTGTTCCTTTTCCGGTTTCTTTTGTTGTAAAAAAGGGATCAAAAATCTTTTTTTGAATCTCTTCCGGAATTCCCGGACCATTATCTTTTATACTGACAATTATTTCTGAGCCTTTGCACCTGCTTTTCACTTCAATTAAACCGTTTTTTCCAATGGCGTCAATGGCATTGTTGATCAGGTTTAAAAATACCTGCTGAAGCTGTGCCTGATCACCGGCAATAATCGGCAGATCTTCGGAAAGATCCGTCTGGATTTCAATGTTATTGGTTCTTGCATAGTTCTCCAGCAGCGATATGGTTTTATTCATGGTGTCATTGACATCCATATCTTCCAGGTGAGGTTCCATTTTTCGGGCATAGCCGAGCATATTATGAACCACTTTCCGAGCCCGTTCCACATGTTCCTCGATTTTTTGGATGGAAATTTTGAACTCTTCAAGGTTTTTACTGTTTTGAAAGTCTTCTTCAAACAAAAGGTCCTCCATCCAGCCGGTTTTCTGTATGATGACTGCAAGCGGATTGTTGATTTCATGGGCGACACCGGCGGCCATTTTGCCAAGTGCGGCCAGCTTGTCGGTCTGAATAAGCTGCGCATGGAGTCTGTTTATCCTTTTGTCTGACCTTTTCAACTGCTCGATCGCGAGGCGGGTTGTAAATATTGTCGTCAGGATGATTGCGATGAGCCCAACAGCGATGATGATGGTTTCCGAATAACGCATTTTAAAAATCTCTGCCATCAACTCGGAAGGATTTTGCTGGATAATGAGAAGCCATTTGTTATCCCTCAACCAGCTTCCTGCGTAAAGGAATGATTCTCCCCTCCCTTTGTTTACTTCGGCAACCGTTACCCGGCCGCCGAAAAGATTTGTATCCAGATCAGACCTTGAAAGGATCTGCCCTTGAAACCGGGGCTGTGTCTGGTAGATGCCGTCACGGTTGATCAGATACGCGTCCCCGGTTTTTCCGATCTGGGCGGACCGAACGATTTTGCCCATGACTTCCGGATCAATCGTTGCCCTTAAAATCCACGACTTCTGGTTTTCATGGCGGCGGACAGCGATGATAAAATGAGGCAGTTTTCTAAAACCCAGATATACATCGCTGATGTATACTCCTTTGCTGATCACTTCCGCAAACCACTGCTGCTCAAAGTAATTCCTGCCTTTCAGGTTATAGGGGCCTACATAGGCAAGATGGTCTCCTTTGTCATCGATAACTCCCAGATCCACAAAAGCGCCGGCCCTGGTGTTCATTATTTCAAATATGGAGGAAAGCCTTTTTTCATCTGCCATTTCCTGGAACCGGTGGGTATCGGCCATGGCGCTTAAAATTGCGGTACGTTCTTTCAAAAACAGATCCACGGCTTCGGCCTGGGCCTGGGCACGGTACCGGATCTGACCTTCGGTTTTTTCCCGGCTGAGCTTTGCAAACTGGTAATACATGCTCAGCCCAAGAACCAGAAGAGGCGTGAAAGAGACAAGCAATGTCAGCGCGATTATCTTTTTTCTAAGGTTACTGTATACATTGTCTTTCATCGTAAACCCCCGGATGACTGGAGAAGAGGTGTTTATTTCCCCCATGCCTGTCCTGTTTTGTCAGGGCCATGACAAAAAACGCCAATACCCGAATACCGTCCAGAACCAGAGAACCAGCCAGGCCAGTATGGTAACCGGCAGACCATATTTAACAAAATCCATAACATCCAGCAATCTTTCTCCGGTTTCCGGGTCGCGCCCCATGCCGAAACAGATGGCATTGTTGGGTGTGCCAACCACCAGGAAATTCGCGAATGATGAAGAAAAGGAGGTGATCAGTCCCACTTTCCATACACTGACGTTGGCAAGGGTGGCCATGGGGAGAACAATCGGGCCAAGGGCGGCCACTGTCGCGCCATCGCTCATGAAATTGGTCATAATTCCGGTGAGCAGGCTGACGCCGATCACCAGGCCATCCCCTTTTGTCAAAAAATCGGGTAAAAGACTTACAAATGAATCGGCCAGCCACAATGCGCCCCCGGTAAATTTCAGGCCGACCCCCATGGCGCAGGCAGCCGCATACAGGCCGACTACATCAAAGGCCACCCCGTCCTGAATGTCCTCCCATCTGATGATGCGGCATAAAAACATGGCCATCACCGCGTAAAGAGTCGGACCACCAAGGCCGGCATGCTCGCCGATGATAATCCACGCTGCGACCAGCAAAACAAGAATCACAGCCATCATGGCTTCCCTGCCGCCGAATTTAGGCATCCGGGCAACCTCCGCTTTAACCACTTCGCTTGGATTCATTTCCTTTACAAGGAATTTCGGTTTGCAGCGAATATACATATATGCGCCGATCACAACGGCCATCAGGGGAACAAAGGGCATGCCGGTCTTCATCCATTCCAGAAAGGTGATCGGAGAGCCATAGTCCATCAGGTATCCGACCATGATGGCGTTCCTGCCGCCGGCAGCGGGAGATCCGGGACCGCCGTGATTGGCGGCAAAACAGACTCCAAGGAGCAGGAAAATAGCCAGGGCCCTGTCTTTTTTGACTCCGTACATCGTACAGGTTACCTTGTAGATCCCCATAAGCACTGGAATAAGGAGGGCCACCAGGGCATGCTCGGAAAGGAAAGAAGCTGAAATGGCCAGTGCGGGCATGAAAAAAAAGGCAAAGGCCTTGGTACTCTTGATCCGGCTGAGGAGAATCAGTCCGATTCGTTTATCCAGACCGGTTTTGGCGACACCAACCGCCACCGCCAGGATGCCGAAAATAAAAAAAACCGCGTCCGTCATATAGGCCCTTGAAATTTCATTAATCGGCAGGACACAGAACAGGTACATCAGCACCCCCACCAGGACATCTGTTCCTCCCAGGGGAAGGGCTTCCGTTCCCCATAAAAAGGCTGCCAGAAAAAGGATGGCCACCATCACTTTTGCCAGACGGGCAACCTCTTCACGTGTCAAAAGGGTTTCATTAGCGTGGTTTGCCGGGATCGGTTTGCCGAATTTCTGATGTTCAAATGCCGCAGGCCGCAGTTTTTTGTTTACGGCGTCAGTGATGGTATCACAGTCCTTTCCCATCTGATATCCCGGAGGTTCCTTTGCTCCGACCATATCGAGCATGCCTTTGGGAGGTGGCAGAAGAATAATGGTTATGAATATCACTGCCGCGGCAATAATCAGTATGGGCTTGTATCCCGGGGTGTTTTTCCAGGTCCAGGGCTGGTCAAACCTCTCGTCAATTTTTGCAGAATGTGACATTGATCCTCCTCAAAAATTAATTCCTTAAAATTTTTTCCATTTCAAAAAACAGATCCTGCTCCCGGATAACACCGGCAACTTTTCCAGACATCATGACCACCAGACGCCTGGTTTTGTTTGTGAGCATCATGTATGCGGCTTCCATGAGGCTTGCCTGGCCGTCAATTGTATTCGGCGCCGGGGACATGACATCTTTGATTTTTGTGTTGATCATTTTTTTGACTTCTGTGCTGAACATTCCTCTCCAGAACATTGGAGAATACTGAATGCTGTCCGCCGTAGAGGGCTTTGAAGCAGAAAGGTATGCCGGCATGATCCACTGAAGGAGGTCTGTAATGGCCAGTATTCCTTTAACTTCCTTCCCTTTATCCAGTACAAGAATGGAGCGGTGCCCTGTTTCCATGATCCGGTTGGTTGACAAGTTGGAGGTAAATGATGTTTTCAGGGCAAAAATGGCCGCTTCTATCGTCTGATCGCCGTCCAATGTCGTGTACTCATTCAGGGGAATCATTGCGCCCATGACTTGTATTTCTTCCTGGTGCACCGGATCTTGTACACGGTGACAGGCATCTTTGATTTTAGCGGAAAGAAGATCGATGTCACAGGGCTTGGTCAGATAATCGAATGCGCCCTCCGAAAAGGCTTCCTTTGCAGAAGGCATGGCGCCGTGACCGGTAAGCATGATTATCGGCAGATCGGGCATGCGTTTTTTAATCTCTTTCAATGCCTGATGGCCATCCATTCCCGGCATCTTGATATCGAGAATCACCACATCCGGATTTTCATTCAGCTTTTCAATAGCCTCTTCACCGCTCTCCGCCAGAATGGTTTCAAATCCTTTTTTGTCTAAAATCTTTCTGGTGGTGGAGCGAAACCGTTCTTCATCATCGACCATCAAAACTTTTATTTTTTCATTCATGTTTTATGTCTCCTCGCGGTTATTGTACAATCAAGATCCCACGGTTCGTCCACTACGGGGATTTGCTCCCGAGCGGCGTCAACAAAGGCAAAACAGACCAGAAAAACAGGACGATCATACAGATCGTCAGGCATATGATGAAAATGGTATGCTGTCTGCTGAAACCGCATCTGTTTGTCATTCCAGTACCGATCAGCCACCATTTCCAGGGTTCGGTAATCCAGAAAAAAAACGGCAGCCATGAAGCGAGCAGGGTGGTTCCGGTTGAAAAAGCAAATACGCTGAAAAATTTTACAAAGGGTACCTGCCTTCCAATCAGCATGGTCATGATGACATAGCCGAAACCGACTGCCACAAATGCCATGCCGATGGCGTTTGTAAAATATATTCCACCTGAAAAAAATGGGTTTTCAGGCATACCGGTTATAATACCGGCGAGAGCGGACAAAAAACCTGAAACCAAAAGAAAAATCAGCGGCTTCTTCATCCCCATATTCTCGGGCATCTCGCTGAAGAACCTTCGAGGCTCTTTCAGCATTCCGGTTACTGCCTGAGTATAAAATCTGAGAGTAAATTTGTTTCCTTCTTTCATCGCTTTTGTTTCCATCAGTTTAAAATTCCAGCTTGTGCGAGTATGCCGGACAACAGCATAATGATTGTCAGGACAAGATAGAATTTTCTTTCCGATTGAGCACTGAAATAGATTTTCCCGTTACCGAAGATGAACCGTTTTTTTTGTTTTTGAATGACAGGAAGTTCTTTTCTCATTTGATTTCTCCTTTTTCCCCTCAGGGATCAGAATCCCGGAAGATTCCCAAATCCCCTGAACATCCAGTATCCCGCGGTAAGCAATACCAGGGCGATGTTGGCGACAACCCACATGATCACTCCGACCCGGAGATAGTCTTTGGGCTCCAGATATCCGCTGGCATAAACGATGGCATTTGGAGGTGTCCCGATGATCAGACAATACGCAAAGGATGACGCACATGCCGTACTCATGGCGACAAACGGAAGGAAAGTGGTTCCGGGGTGCGCCAGGCCGGCAATGTTGAGTGAAATCGGGCCGACTGCCGCGGCGGCCGGACCGTCTGCCATGAGGTTGGTCAGAACAGCTGTCAGTCCGTTGTTGATCAACATAAGCGGGATTCCGGAATCCATCCCCAAAGGGGCCAGCGCATCGAGACATGACCTTGCCATCCAGTAAGCTGCGCCTGTCTGATCCAGGGTCCTTCCAAAGATAATGGCGCCGGCATAAAGCCAGACTACGCCCCAGTCCACTTTCTCCTGATAGTCACGCCAGTTGACTACACCGGATAAAAGATAGGCAACCGCGCCGGCAATCGCAATTACGCCGATGCCAAGACGGACCGGAAGGATGCCGATATCATAAAAAATTTTTTCCGTAAACCAGCCGAAAACCATGATCAGAAAGATAATCAAGGAGATGATCTGCTGCCTGCTCCATCCGCCCATTCGCGTGATTTCAAATTTCAGCTGCTCCATGGCCGGGGCCAGGGAGGTAATCTTGGGCCGGAAACGCCAGTTGGTAACAAACCAGGTTATGGGAATCATGAAGATTACAAAGGGCATCGCGTAGCTGACCCACTGAAAATATCCAATGTCAAAACCGAACATGTCATTCAGATAGGTCATCATGATGACATTTCTGGCGCCGCCGGAAGGAGCACCGAATCCTCCGATATTACAGGCCATGGCGATGGCGATCATAATCATTTTTGCCAGTTCGGGATCTTCGGGAATTTCTTTTGTCAGGCTGTTCTGGTAGAGTAAAATGCCGATGGGAAGAAACATCGCTGTTAGAGCATGATCGGAGACAAACGAGGACAGCGGGGCGATGATGACGAAAAAAACGAGGGTGATCCAGCGCACATTGGGTACTGCCAGCTTTCGAAAAATCATCAGGCAGACCCTTTTGTCCACGCCGGTCTTGACAAATGCAGCCGCAAACATCAGGCTTCCCATGATAAACCAGCATGCATCGTCCCAGTAAAGCAAGGCCACCTCCTTGTGGGTGACGACGCCTGTAAAAACGAGAATCAGGCCGATACAGAACGCTACTCCGGGCAGGGGGATGCACTCAGTCAGGAAGCAGAAGACAACGAAAACGACCATGGCAATGGCAACCTGGATATGCCAGGCCCCTTTGTCGGCCTCTTTTTTGTCGTTTCCTGTAAGCGATTCATAGTTAAGTTTATCCTTCCGAAGTTCCAAAGCCGCTTTCATGAGATCCTGAAATTCGGAATCCGAGATGGTGTTCTCGATATGCCGGAGGGATCTTTCAAAATTTTCGGAACTGGCCGAGATTTTGTATTTCCTGCACCAGCTGAGATCGCGTTTAAGAAAACGGGCTTTTGTCAGGGCGCCCATGTTCATGTTCTGTTCCATGATCTGGGCGGTGAGAAGCTGCCACTGTTCGGCATCCGAGGGCCTTTGCTTGAACAGCTCCTTTGTGATAAACTCAATAACCGCTTTGGGTCCTATGCTGTACTCCGTTCCAACATCTTTGATTCCTTCCGGAGTGGGTAACATCAGAACGAGGGCAAAAAGTACAACCGGAAAGATGAACAGCTTCCAGTTTACGTATTTGTCATATCCAGTAGTTTTTCCTTTTTTTCCCGCCATTTCCAGCTCCTTTTTTGTAAAGCTTCTTTATAAAGAGAATTGCATATCGAGATCTTTTTGTTTATTTCAAGTCATCAATAATCGATCTGGGTGATTTGCTGAGCTTTCTCAACCGGGCTACACGAATTTTTTCTTCGATGTTTTGCCTTCGCATAAACGCCTCTTCCGCCTTCTGAATAATTTCCGTGATATCAGCCGGCTTCATCAGATAATCGGATGCTCCCGACTTTAAACCATCGATAGCGGATTCCACGGTTGCGTGTCCGGTAAGCATGATCACTTCGACCATGGGATATTGTCTCTTGATCTCCCTCAAGGTGTCGTTGCCGTCCATGCCGGGCATCTTGACATCCAGAATAACCACATGAACAGGGTTGGCTCTGATTTTTTCCAGAGCTTCTGCCCCACTTGAGGCGGTAAGAACATCATACCCTTTTTTGGCAAGCAATTTGCTGGTAGTGGAAAGGAACCTTGTTTCATCATCCACCAGCATCAATTTCATTTTTTCCATCTTCGTTCCTCCACGGTTTCTCTCGACCTTGATTTAAATTTTTACAGGCAGACGTATGGAAAAAACAGTTCCGACTCCCATTTCACTGCTTACATCCATGACGCCGCCCATGCTTTCAATAATCCCGTAACATACCGAAAGACCCAGCCCGGTCCCCTTTCCAACCGGTTTTGTCGTAAAAAAAGGAGAAAAAATTTTTTCTATGTTTTCAGGACGGATACCGCATCCATTGTCTTTAACCCGTATCTCAACGGTCTTGTCATTCAGTGGGAGGGCCTCTACAGAAAGCCGACCTCCGGAACTCCCATGTTTTTCCATAATGGCATCCATGGCATTGTTGAAAAGGTTCACGAGGACCTGCTGCAGACGAGAGGGGTCACCGTGGATTGTTCCTTTTACGCCACGTATATCCTGAAGGATTGAAATTCCATGGACAGCCGCTTTTTTTTCGATCATTGCGATAATTTCAGGTATGAAATGATTTAAGTCCACATCCTGACCCATTGATGCTCCCTGACGGCCGAACTTCAGGATTGCCTGGGTGATTTCAGAAGAGCGTGAAACCTGAAGCCGGATCTGCTCTAAAGAATCCTCAATTTCTGAAAGAGATTCAGACTTTTTCAGTTCTCCCGTCTCTTTCAGCTCCGACATAAGGGTTTCGATGTATGTATGTTCACTCTTGATAATCTGGAGAGGATTGTTGATTTCATGGGCAAAACCTGCGGCCATTTCACCGAGCTCGGCAAGACGGCTGGCGCCGATGAGTTGATTGCTTAACTGCTCCTTTTCTGCATCCTTTTTTTCCATCCGCTGGATGATACGATCCGTTAAATAATATGCCGATGTGATTATGGTCATGCCGCCTAGCACCATGATAAGAATCATCAGATAGATGGTTGTGTGAAGGGTTCGAAAGGCATCCGATGTTTCCTGCCTGACAGCCAAAAGCCATGACTTTTCTTTTATCCATGCGGTGGCATACAGATATTTTTTTCCCTCTTTATCCTTTTTGATAAAAGTGTGGATCCGGCTATCGGCAAAAGGGGGCTCAAGCTGATCCGCGGTTTTCTGCATCAACTCGCCCCCGGAGCGTCTTCGGGTCTGAAAGATGCCATCACTGTTGAGTATATAGGCTTCACCGGTTTTGCCAATGCGTACTTCGCTTACAAGTGTGGAAAAAGTATGCGTGTCAATGGTTGCACGAATGGCCCATTTTTTATTTCCATCCTCCTTTGCGATCGCGATAACGAAATGAGGTATTTTTCGATATCCAAGGAAAATATCGCTGATATAATAGCCATGCCGCATTACTTCCTTGAACCAGGGGGTGTTTTTGTATACCTTTCCGGCTAGCCGGTATGGACCATGGTAGGCGGTGTGAATACCGTCGTCATCGAAAATTCCCAGGTCCACGAATGCGCTGGATTCTTTTTGAAGGCGGTCAAAAACCAATCGAAGCGTTTCAATCTCGCTAAGCTCCTGAAAGGTGTATGAGCTGGCGATAAATTCAAGGTCACTTTTTCGTTCGTCAAGAAAGCCTTCAATCATCTGGCAGTGATCTTCCGCAATTCGTTTCATATGCGATATGGTGCCTGTTTCTATGGAGGTTTTGAAATGATAGAAACCAATCCCTAACATCAGGATGAACAGGACAAACGGAAGCAGAATCATGCTGATAAAAATATTTTTTCTGATTGCGGTGTATGACTTTTGACCCAATTTTTTGTCTCTCCATGCAAACGGCCGGTCTTGCGGAACAGGCGATTACGCGCCGGAAAGCATTTCTCCCCAATGGAGAAGGCCTTATGGGCACCTGTAAAAAGCAAGCTGCATGCCAAGCCGGGTTTGCTTTCGAAGAGCTGTCAACTGTTTGAAATAAGATTGCTTTTAAGGAGGCTGGTTTGTTGTTGGAGAAAATTTTCCGGTGGATATGTCAGGGTTTTTTACAAGGTGTAAAAAGCGCTTTGCCGGAGGTCCGACTCATTGTTTTTTTTTACATATTCTTTTTTCCCTTCATTCTTGTTTCTCCCATGCGCCTTCTGTTTTGTATGCCGGATTATCCATTCTTGTTTATGTTTCAGGAAAAGAATTGTCCGGAACATGACTTATTCCTGAATCGGGTGCATCCCTTTTCTGGTTATGATTTCGAGTCCCTCGCGAGACAAGGTAAAATCGATAAGCCGCCTTGACAGGCCTGAAGGATTGCCTTTGGTTACATATGAAAAGGTCTGATAAAATGGATACCGACTGTTTTCCGGCGACATCCCATCAATTGGAATCACTTTAATACCCTTTTTCCCATGGACCGAACCATATCCTATAAATGAGATTGTATTGGGTATACTTTTTACAGCTTTGATTGTCATGGTTGATCTGCTGGATGAGTAATCGAACTGAATTTCTTTTTTTTCCATAACCTGCTGATAGAAATTATGATATGCCCCGGTCTCCTTTCCAGGGATCACAACCACAATCGGTTGATCCGGACCTCCTAAGGGTTTCCAGTTTATCATTTTTTTGCCGAAAATTTCTCTTACCTCTTCCAAGGTAAGTTTATCCACGTTGCAGGATGCTCCTGCGATAATTGCCAGCATGTCCCGGCAGAAGGGCGTTTGGACATAACCGTAAGCGCGATGCCTGAACAGCAGCTTTTGAGTTGTCCCTGCGATGTCGCTGAAATCGTTCATGAGCCGGTATAAAGCGGAATTGGAGGAGGAGATATGGGTAAGAACCTCAATACCTTGCCGGCGGCTGAATTCATCGATCATTTCAACACTGAAAGCCTCATAAACCTGCGCTGAACAGCTATACCGGAGCCGTTCCTGTGCGTAGACTCCGGATATCGGTTGAATGAAAGCAACTATCAGGATTACGGTCAATAGAATGATTCGGTTATGATCGGTGAGTTTCATTTATTCCCTCCAGTACGCAGATGATGCCCGGTTAGAAATGATTTTTGAAATTTTTCCAATCGTTTGAAGAGCAAATGACTTTTAACAACTCCTCGTTTTCATATTCCAGGTAGTCTTTCAGATCTTTGAGTGAATAGTTCAGGAGTCTTTTAATGCCGGTTAAGGAAGTTGAAGGGATTTTCCGGAAATACGTTGCGGTTTCAAACGCTTTTGCCTCAAGGTCATCAAGGGGTACAACTTTATTTACAATCCCCAGTTCAAGTGCTTCATACGCATCGATATCCCTTTCTGATAAAAGGACTTCCAGGGCTTTCCCGGATCCAATCATTCTGGGAAGGAAAAATGCACCTCCTCCTTTTGGAAGCAGTCCAAGTTCGATGCAAGGATTCATGAAAACAGATGAGTCGGCGATGATTCTGTAATCACATGCGAGACTGATATTCAGGAAAGAAGAAATGATGTTCCCGCTGTTCACATGGATGACGATTTTATCAAGAGTGATCAGTTTCAGAATGATCTGATTAATTACATTGTACATTCTTTGGATTGCTTCAAGGCCCAGTTCCGATTTTGATACGGAGCGATAAAATTCAAAATATTCATCACAGCTCCGCTTTTCAGGCGAACCGTAAATCACGAGAACTTTTATCTGCTTGCTTTTTGAAACCAAGTCCAGATAGTCGATCACACGATCCCTGACGCTTAAATCCGTAATACGAATCAAAAATTTTTCTGTAAAATATAGAAAAGCGATATCTTCCGTTCTTTTTGCCGAAAAGGTGTTGCACTCCATGTTAAAATCAATCTGCGCTTTCAATTTTCTGTCTCCTTCTTCAATTGTAAAACAGGATAATATTGTCGACCCTTTTTGAGTCATTCCTCTCCATGGCACCTTCTGGTAACGATCCGGTTTTCAATGACTTCATTGCCGGACAACTCTTTAAAAAGCATTAAGCATGCCATCATTCTAATTTTTTTTGGCAGGAGTTGTGTTTCCGCTATCTGCATCAGAGAAACGTTTTTTCCTGCCTCATAACCGTTGCATCCGCCTTCCATGCATTCAAAATTTTGCGCACTAGATGTCAATTTTTTTTACAAAACATAAAAATCAAGGCGCGTCATTTACGATTTTCTTCATTTCAATCTGAAGGCAATGTCGAAGGCTCATCAACGAAACTTTTTTTTAAGACAACTTCAATTGGGTCTCTAACCCGCATAGAATAAGGGAATTTTATTTCTTATGACGAAAAAAACCGTATTGTTTGAAATGTTTTTTGCGCTTCACCCAATCCATACAGCGTAAAAATGGCACACTCTCTGCAATGTGAAAATGCAGCACTCGCTGCAAACCATGATGTCGGATAGAGAGAACTTTCATTCCGATTACCCTGGAAATTCATTGAACTTTTTTTTTGTGAAAAGGAGAGCAATCCATGGCATCCGATTTCAGAATTCAAATTCATCGGAATAGTGATAATGTTCACCTCAATCTTATCGGCAGTTTTGACGGCACCTCCGCTTTCGAGCTGATCAATATTTTGAAGGACAAATGCAACAAAGTTCGAAGAGTTTTTATCCATACGTGCGGGATCTCAACCGTTCATCCGTTCGGGCGAAGTGTTTTTTTAAAAAACTTCAAAAGGATCAGTCTCCAGCCTCAGGAGTTGAAAATAACCGGGGACTATAAAGCTCAGCTTGATCCAGCGGAGAACAACTATTTGTATCTTTCGCATTAGACCATTAATGCGGGAAACAATGGAGGGAATATGCGATCACAAAACGCTTATGCTGTCACAGAAATCAACGAACCATTGTTTTTTGACCATAACAGCTATATTGATTACTGCCTTGAGCTTGCGATAGAAAAGCTGGTGTCGTACGATACGATCGCCGATTTAAAAAAAAATCTTTCAAACATAAATGCCTATGAAAATATCGATTTTCTGGAAGAACCAAAAAAGGAATCCCTGCTGGATCTGTCTGATCTGACGAGCAGGGATTACAACAGGGCCTTTCAATGCATTTTAGATGGGAAACTGTTTTCTGAGCACGCGGCCGCTGGGGAAGCAACGCGTCTTGGCCTAGGAACAAAATATTTGATTAATATTAAACAAGACCTTTCTCTGGATAAGATTTCTGAATTGATGAGCTGCGAAATGGGGCTGCCCGTTACCAGAAAAGATATTCTGGAGTACGCCGGCTGTCATCCCGAAAACCTCCTCCCCCTTTCTGTCGGGGTGCGTCACATGCTCCAATTTTCCTACGATATCGTTAAACTTGCGAGAGTCTGGGGTTATGATCCAAAAGAGGTCCTTTCAAAACAGCAGATGCTGATGGTTTTAAATGAAGAAACCGCGAGTGTTATCATCGAAGAGTTCATTAAAAATCGGTTTTATGGATTCATGCGGAAAAATGTTCTGTTCATGATTCAGGAAGCTTATCATGGTATCAGCCTGGATGGCGACGAAGTTGTTTACGACCGTCTCAGCCCCAGAAGGCTGCATAATCATGGCCATATCGCAATTCAACAAACCATGCCCAATCAAGTCTTTAGAATTGATGGATATGGAAATAAAGTTTTTCTTTCGAGTTGTGAATTCGGTGAAATAGTCAAACAGATGGAGGATAAAATATCCTATAACATTGAAGATTTGGGATATTTTACCGGATCGATTGATTATCAGGGCCTTGCAATGGCGTTAAAAAAAGGCGCGGACGGCTACCGAATGCTGATGGAAGTCGTTCAAAACAATTCAAGTGCGTCTCAAAAAGGTGGAATGGCTGCATTTGATCGTTGTTTGGGAAAAAATGTCATGATTGAAAGTTTTCAGCTGAAGGGGATCGAGAATCATAACATAACGTTTTTAAACAAGAATATCAATCATTACCCGGAGCCGTATGAAGCCTGGTTGATGGTAAAAAAATACGGTTTGAAAATGCCCGTTGCGGTGAAAGACGATTATATTTATTTTCAGCCTGTTCAAGGAGATATTAATTTTCTCGTCAATACGGCGTTTTTCATGCGAAAAAATCATAATCCCATAAAAGCCTGGAAATCTCCGTCAACAACTCCATTGGCCATAAAGTACATGCATATGCAGGACTGTCAACAAGGGTTTCGGGAATATTCCGAATATCTGTTGGAAGGTTAGCGGCAAAATCAAGCTTGCGCTGCGAGACGGAACGGTGATATGAAAAGAGCAACAGGAAGGTGATATAAAAAGAACAATTTTTATCAGGAGGTCTTCCATGTCAAAAAGAAAATTCGAACAAAAAATCAAAAGAAAAAGAATTCAGTTTGAATTCCACTCACCAGACGCCAATGAGGTAATGCTGGTCGGGGATTTTAACCAGTGGGAACCTAAAAAGCACGTCATGAAAAAAGGAAAAAATGGCTCCTGGGAAAAAACAGCCATGCTTCCCGAGGGAACATATGAGTATAAATTTTTGGTGGATGGCTCCTGGGTGGAGGATCCTGCAAATCCCGAGCGCTGTCTGAACCGTTTTGGGACCCTCAATAACGTGCTGAAGGTCTCTTAGTTCTGACCTCTCGTCATTGTCGGAAACATGTTCCGATTCATTGTTGAAACCATTGACAGAGATTGCATGGATCATCCGTTGAAAGTTTAATCTCTATCCGGGTTTGATTCTCTGCAGCTTGCCGCGGTAACGATATCGAAGGATCATCTGATGTCCGGGGCTTGCCATGTAGGGGTTTATCATCGGCGCATCATGATAACGATCTGAAATATTATAAAAAAATCATATCGTTAGGACTATTTTTCGACATATATAAAATTTTTTCAACAAAAAAATCAAACCGTCATGCGCATCGCATTGTCAAATTAACGCTGCGATTCCCATATAGGCTGTAGCGTTCAGGTGGTCTTCCGGCAGCGTCCATCGAGGCCGCCTGATCGCCGTTTAATTGGAATGGTTTTGACGATTGCGATGTTACAATTCCACCAAATGGGCTGGTCATGTGTCAGCTATTTTAACAGACTGTCAAATGTTTTTTTGTCTGAAGGCCGGTCATCCGCCTGGATGGATATTCTTTTTTAGATTGAAGTTGAGTCCGAAAATGTTTCAGCCCTGACCGGATCATCTCTGTTTTTCTTCAACTGAGTCGCATGGTCTGTTACACACCGATATATCAGACAATATCGCGACACGCATTCCAATCGAAATCAGCCCGAAAAGCCTGCGGTATTAAAAACCGGACATGACAGCCGCGCATCATGAATCCCTTGATGAAAGCGGCCTCTGGCACACTCCTTGCGTTTGAGCTTATCTTAAACAGAAGGCTTTCGGAGCGATCAAAGGCGTAACCGGATAGTTGCATTTTTCTGATTCACCCAAATAGGGAAATAAAAATGCGAAAATTAACGTTTCTGCACCTCACGCTGGTTTTGATAATGGTATTTGCGGCAAAGGCGTTTCCCTCGAATGACCCGTTGTCGAATTGTGCCGCAAACGCTTCCCCGGAGACAGACAGCATTTATATTTCCGGCAGTGTTACCGATACACACGACGAGCCTGTTGATGAAGCGGAAGTTTATCTGTATGATGATCAGAATCTGCTGTATCATGGGAAGACCGCCCGCTATGGCAAATTTATCGCACACCTTCAGTTGCCGAGTGACAAGCTCAAAGAAATCCAATTCCGCCTCACGATTCGAAAAACCTCTTTCATACCCCAGTCGATCAACATCACTGCAACCCAATTCGCCCGGGTGGACAACTCATATCATCTCAACACGGATATTGTCATGCCGCGATTGATCGGACCGGCATTCTGGATTTCAACCATTATCTTTTTCATCGCTTATGCCTTAATCAGTTTTGAAATGCTTCACCGAACCATTGCCGCCATGCTCGGTGCCGCCATCCTTCTTGCTGTCTCGTATACCATTGGCACGATCGATTCAGAATTTCGTATATACTCCTATGAAGCCGCCATTAATTCGATCGACATGAATGTTATTTTTCTTCTCATGGGCATGATGGTGATTGTCGGCATTCTCAAAAATACCGGTGTGTTTCAATGGTGCGCCTATATCTCCTATAAAATGGCCAAGGGGAATGTGTTCATACTGGCTGTCTACCTCATGATCTTTACGGCCGCAACATCAGCCTTTCTTGACAATGTAACAACCATGCTTCTGCTCACCAGTGTTGCCATTGAAATTTGCCTTTCCCTCTCGATAAGCCCTTTAGTGTTGCTGATACCTCTTATTCTTGCGTCCAATATCGGCGGTACAGCTACTCTGATCGGCGATCCTCCCAATATCATGATTGGTTCGTATGCGGGACTGAGCTTTCTGGATTTCGTCAACGCGCTAACCGGTATCTGCATCCTGTCCATGGCGGTTCTTATCGGTTATGCCAAGCTGGTGTGGGGAAAAGACTACCGCAGCGCAAAAGTTCAGGATCTTGAAAAGTATATACAGGAAATGAAAAAAAAATACCGGATCACGGATCCGGCCCTCTTAACCTATGGACTCGCTGTCCTGGGTTTTGTCATCTTTCTGTTCCTCAGCCATGGCTACTGGCATATGGAGGTGAGTGTCGCGGCCCTTTTCGGCGCATCGATTTTATTGACCATCGCGGTACTCACAAAAAAAGTGGATCTCATAAAACTGATAGAGAAAGATATTGAGTGGACCACGCTGATGTTTTTCATCTTTCTGTTTATGCTCGTCGGAGCGGTGGAATCAAGCGGTCTTTTAGCGCTGATCGCTGATTGGATATTGGACCTTTCCAGAGGCAATTTCATGATTGCCTGCAGCCTGATCATATGGGTCGCGGCAATCATGTCGGCGTTTGTCGATAATATTCCATTCACGGCAACCATGATGCCCATTGTGGCCTACCTGAGTATCGCCATCCCCGAGGCTGAAAACACCCTTTGGTGGGCATTGGCGCTTGGGGCCTGTTTCGGAGGCAACGGCACCATGATCGGCGCATCGGCAAATGTGGTCACCATCGGAATAGCCGAATCAAGAGGGTATAAAATCAGTTTTCTTCATTTCATGAAACTGGCTTTCCCATACATGATCATAAGTGTTTTGATCGCTCATGCATGGCTGATTATATTCAGACCCGCATAGTCCGGAAGGAAAAGAGAAAGAGCAGAGGATGAAATGCACATGGATGAACCTCAGGTATACACCATTAAATCGCTTTTCATCCAAAATGCCATTGAACTTGCCCTGCTGGGCGGGTTGTTTGTCTTATTGATCTATTTTTTAATAAACAGAAAAATCAAACACGTGATTGTCGTTTCCTGCTGGATTCCGGCAATTCTGTTTTTTTTCAACAGCCCCTTGTTTGGATTCAGTACCGTGCGGTTCACGGCCCAGGGGATAGATTTGAATTACGGGTTGCTTTCAACGCGGAATATCACGCTGCCTGCAATATCGAATTGGAGAATAGAAACAGGCACGTATGGAATAAAAAAAACAAAACGGTTCCATCGCCTCTTCATCGCCGACAGGGCCAGCATGAGAGTCAGTGGCGGCCGGGGCATCGACCTGCTTCGGAAAATCGGAGCTGAAATAAGCAGCCAATCCGGAGGTTTCCCAGGTAATAAAAATGATTCGGCTCTTCATTAAGATGGAGGGATTGACATGGCAGATGAAAAAAAAGTGAAAGATCTTATGGTCCCGCTTTCGAAATATGAAACCATCGATTCGGAAGCGCCTTTATGTGAAGTGCTGATCATGTTGAAAAATCATTATATGCAATGTAAGCCGCACTCGGAAGCCCGGTTCAATAAATCGATTTTCGTAACCGACGCGGAGAACAGGATTATAGGGAAATTGTCCATGTACCATTTTATTCGAGCACTGGTGCCTGAAAATTCAAAAAAAGATGAACTGCGAGCCATAAACACCATCCTCTCTTCCCGGGTCAGGGAAGTATCGGAAGAGATCCTTGAAATTCAGGAACGCTTCGAATGGCTGAATAAAAGTTTTTTCGATTTGGTGAAAACAGAAGCGATCAAAACCATCAGAGATTGCATGGCGCCGGTCCATGCTGTTTTAAAAGAAGATGACGGCATCAACTGGGCGCTTTATACGATGTTTAAAATTCAGGTCAGGGAACTTCTGGTGATGAGAGAGAACAATGTCGTTGGCGTATTGAACTTTACGAAGATTTTTGAAGAATTGATGGAAATCATCGGACCGGACTGCGATGCGATTCTGAAACAGATATACCGATCAGAGGGATGAAATGAATTTGAAAAAAGAAAAACCTGCCGTGACACTGGTTCCATGGTCGTATGGAAGACGGCGAAAAAATATCACCGAAATGACCGACCACTGCATTCGAGAATGGGAAAATCGGCGTGTGAAAAAGCAGCCGCAGCCACAAATGCCTCCTACAATTTGCTTTTCACGGCCGATTGGATGCGGGGTAATGAATATCGCCGACATTCTGGCAAAAAAAATCAACTACCGTGTCGTTGACCGGGAAATCCTGGAATATGTGACGGACAAAACATCCCTGGGCAGTAAGGCGATCAAGTTTTTTAATGAACAATATCCTGATTTCATTACACAGTATTTAATGATGATCGGGAGTGAAAAACCGTTTGTAACATCCGATAACATTAACCTGTTATTCAGTGCCATCATTGCCATCGCAAATCTGAGCCCGACCATTTTTATCGGAAGAGGCGCCCACCTGTTATTGCCGCGGGAAAGGACGCTTTCAGTCCGGTTTATCTGCGGAAGAAATCGCCGGGTAAAACAAATCGCAGGAACATATGACATCAAGGAAGCCGAAGCGGACAAAATGCTGAAAATGATAGACAGGGAGCAACATGACTTCTTTAAGGTGGTGTACCAGATTAAAGAAATCAATCCGAAAGATTTTGATATGGTCATTAATTG
>CAZOEW010000004.1:20965-22845 GCA_964578935.1 uncultured Desulfobacterales bacterium
GTCAATCGTACCATGGGCATCGCATCGCTGGGGAGTGCCGCCCTTGATAATGAAGAATGCTATCTGTATCAGAAACTGCTGCGTTCCCTGGGACTGGTATATGTCGAACATCAGGCTCGTATCTGACATTCCGCAACAGTAGCGGCTCTGGGAGAGTCGTTCGGACGCGGTGCAATGACCAATCACTGGATTGACATCAGAAACAGTGATTATATTCTGGCTATGGGGAGCAATCCAGTCAAAAATCATCCCATTTCCTATAAATGGATCCAGAAGGCTGTGGAAAAAGGGGCTGTTCTGATCAGCGTGGATCCAAGATACACAAGAACTTCCAGGAAAGCCCATATCTATGCCCCCCTTCGGTCGGGGACCGATATCGCTTTTCTCGGGGGGATGATCAAATATATTCTGGACAATAATCTCTATTTTGAAGAATATGTCCGGGAATTTACGAATGCTTCCTTTTTAATCAATCCGGATATCCGGCTTCCCGGAGAAAACAACGGTGTGTTTTCAGGGCTTGAGGCTGTAAAAACAAAAGAAGGGTACGTGGACGGGCAGTACAATAGATCGACATGGTCTTATCAGAAAGATGAAACAGGAGTCATCAAAAAAGACAAAACACTCAAGGATCCCAACTGTGTGTTTCAGCTGCTGAAGAAACATTTTTCTCGGTATACGCCGGGAATCGTGTCATCCATTACCGGAACCCCGCAAGACAGCCTGATAAAAGTGTATTCAACCTTTGCCGAATCGGGCGCACCGAACAAATCCGGAACCGTCCTTTATGCCATGGGCTGGACCCAGCATACCGTCGGTACGCAGAACATCAGGGCCATGAGTGTCATTCAGCTTCTGCTGGGAAACATGGGCATGGCCGGCGGCGGCATCAATGCGCTCCGGGGCGAAGCCAATGTACAGGGGTCAACCGATCATGGTCTTCTTTTTCATATTTTGCCGGGATACCTGAAAGCTCCCAAGGCATCCCAGCAGACTTTCATTGCCTACAATAACGAAAACACGCCCACTTCAGGCGACCCCCGCAGCGCCAACTGGTGGCAGAATTACCCCAAATACAGCACCAGCCTGATCAGGGAATTTTACGGGAAAGATGTGCCGCTTGACAAGGCGTATCATTATCTGCCGAAACTGGACGACGGCGTTGATTATTCCTGGCTGACCATTTTTGACCAGTTGTATCAGAAAAAATTTACCGGCTTTTTTTCCTGGGGGCAAAATCCGGCCTGCAGCGGCGCCAACGCAAACAAGAGCCGCCAGGCATTGACCCAGCTGGACTGGATGGTGAACGTCAATCTGTTTGATAATGAAACCGGATCATTCTGGCGTGGCCCGGGCATGGACCCCAAAAAAATCAAAACCGAAGTGTTTATGCTTCCATGCGCGGCATCCTATGAAAAAGAAGGAAGTATTACGAACAGCGGACGGTGGATGCAATGGCGATACAAGGCAATAGATCCACCCGGCGAAGCCTTGCCGGACGGGGATATTATCAACGCCTTGTTCATGCGGCTGAAAACGCTTTATGAAAAAGAACCGGGAGTATTTGCCGATCCCATTTTAAAGCTGCGATGGGAATACGGACCCAAAAATGCCAAAGGCCAGGTCACCCACATCGATCCTCACATGGTGGCCAGGGAGATTAACGGATATTTTCTGGAAGATAAAATCATCAACGGAAAGCTTTACAACAAGCGTTCACTTGTTCCCAATTTCACCCTTTTGCGCGACGACGGCTCCACTTCATCCGGAAACTGGCTCTATTGTAATTCCTATACGGAAGATGGAAACATGTCAGCCAGAAGAAACAAGGAAGATCCATCCGGCATCGGTCTGTTTTCCGGATGGGCCTGGTGCTGGCC
>CAZOEW010000004.1:22945-45290 GCA_964578935.1 uncultured Desulfobacterales bacterium
GAACACTGGCAGACCGGTGTCATGACGCGCTGGCAACCCTGGCTGGTGGAACTGGAACCCGGAATGTTTGTGGAGATGAGCACGGAACTGGCAGATCAAAAAAGCATAAAGAACGGTGAAAAAGTTCGGGTCACATCGGCAAGAGGATCGGTTGATGCCATTGCCCTTGTCACCGTAAGATGGCAGCCTTTTAACATCACCGGGAAAACAATTCATCAGGTGGGGATACCCTATCATTACGGATGGGCGACAACAGCCGAAAGAATATATCATTCGAACGACAAAAAACCGGAAAATTTCACCTTCGGCGACAGCGCGAACCTCGTGACACCGAACATCGGGGATGCAAACACCATGATTCCCGAAAGCAAGGTGTTTATGGTCGATATCATCAAACTATAGGAGAAAGAAAATGGAATTCTCTATCTGTATAGACATCTCAAGATGCACGGCGTGCAGGGCCTGCCAGGTGGCATGCAAGAGCTGGAACAGGCTCAAGGCGGAACAGACGGAAAACAGGGGAAGCCATGAAAACCCGCCTGATCTTTCTGCAACCACCTGGAACCGGATCGTTTTTATGGAGACTCGAATGCCCGGCGAGAAGATCGAATGGTCCTTTTTTAACGACAGGTGCCGCCATTGCGAAGATGCACCCTGCAAGGATGCAGCAGACAGTGTGCCCGGAGCGATTATCAGGGATGACACCGGCGCGGTCATTTTTACGGAAAAAACATCCCAGCTTGACTATGATAGTATTGTTTCCGAATGCCCGTATGATATTCCCAGACTCGACGAAGAGACGAACAGAATCTATAAATGCACCATGTGCATAGACCGCATAACAAACGGTCTCAAACCCGCCTGTGTCGCAACCTGTTCAACAGGTGCCTTAAACTTCGGAACAAAAGAAGATATGCTGAAACTGGCTTATGAGCGAATTAAGCTGCTGGGTAAAGATGCAAACCTTTACCCCGGAGAAGAATACAATACGTTTTGGATTTTACCGGAAAAACAGGAACGCTACCCCATCGCCAAAGCAGCAGATAACAGGCTCTATCGAATCGCCAGGAATACATTTTTAAAACAGCTGTCCAAAAAACTGATTGGCCGTGAGATACCTGTATAAGCGTGGCGTATAAAGGAGATACCCGATGAGCAGAAAATTTTTGAGGGATAAGGAGACAGTTCTTAAATTAAAATCCGAAAATCCGATCTACTCGGAAATGCTTTCATTTTATAAAAGGATTTTAGATATCAGAGAGGATTATATCGACCGGCTGCAAAAGACCCTGACACCCGTCGCCGTCAGTGATAACATTCTCATAACCAAGATAAAAGAAGGATTCCCCTTGATCGACACACAGAATTTACAGGTCGATTATTCTCTGATGAACCGTTATTTTTTGAAGTTGCTTTTCATTGTCGACAGCCTGGCTGAAAAAGACATGGAAAAATTGACAGCTCTTGCCGCTGATGAGAACGAATTTAAAGCAGCGATTCAAGAAACATTGCGGGGAGAAAAGCATGCCGATTATCCGGATGCGCTCACTTTTTTTTTGATGGAAACCATACATCCGGTACTTGAAGTTCATGCGTCAACTGTAACGGACAGACCGGAATTAAAGGACTGGACATTCGGATATTGCCCGATATGCGGGAATCAGCCCATGATAGGGATTCTACAGGGAGAAGAAGGAAAAAAATATCTGGTTTGCGGGTCATGCTATTCCAAATGGTCTTTTCCGCGCATAAAATGCCACAACTGCAGGACAGAAGATCCAGCATATCTTTCTTATTTAAGGCCGGAAGAAAATTCCAGGCATCGAATTGAAATCTGCGATAACTGCCGTACCTATTTAAAGGTGATCGATCTTCGTCCCACGAGTCAGGATATTGATGCAGATATCGAGAATCTGGTAACACTGCATCTGGACATCATCGCCCGCAAAAAAGGATATACCCGTGAAAATTTTCTCATCATGAATTAAACGATACTGAAAGGGACTGCGTGAAATCAAACCCCCTCGCGCGCGATAGGCGCAGGGGGTTTGACAAATCTGAACCCGGGGTGTTTCATGCAGTCTTTGAGTCAGGGTTTCCCAGGCCATCGGCCATCAGCCTGTCGCGTTCCGTCTGGATTTACATATTCTCTGTTTTCAAGATAAGACAGCATGATATCAAGACATTCGGATACGGGGTGATGATCTGTTCGCAAATGAATTTCAGGATTTTCCGGCGGCTCGTAAGGTGCGCTGATACCGGTAAAATTTTTGATAACGCCATCGCGCGCCTTTTTGTACATGCCTTTTGGATCGCGTGTTTCACATATGTCAACCGGGCAATCCACATATACTTCTATGAAAGTCCCATCGCTATTGCTGAGATCCCTTGCGGTTTGACGATCCAAGCGATACGGTGAAATAAACGCGACCATGTTGATGACGCCGCAGTCACGCAGAAGAGAGGCGACTTCGCCGATTCGCCGGATGTTTTCCATCCGATCTGCGGGCGAAAAACCCAGATCCCTGTTCAGTCCGTGCCGAATATTATCCCCATCCAGAACATATGTACGGCATTTGCGTTCATGCAGGGCGCTTTCCAGGGCGACAGCCAAGGTCGATTTACCCGAAGCCGAAAGGCCGGTGAACCATAACGTAACACCTTTATGACCATTTAAACACTCTCTGTCGGACCGCTTGATTTGGCTATGATGCCAGTGCAAATCGGTGCGTGTTTGTGGAAGCATCGACGTATCCCCTTTGTCTCCTGGATGTACCCTTATGTTTTATACCCTCAAACCAGCTATTTTCGAAGCGCCACGATGGTAGCCATCCGGAAACAGCTTTGCCAGTTCATCGATTTCCATCTGAAAGAACGCGCATGTGTCATATACGGTTGGCACAGTCCCTTTCTGGGCAAAGTGGTTTCGAAGAAAATAGATGATCTCCCAATGCTTTTCCGTCAACATATCCGGTAATTTGAGTTCATAGGCTTTGTGAATCGCGAATTGCTCGTCCCAAGTGTTCGGATCGATTAGAAAACCGCATACATCAACCACATAATGCTTTTCAGGCGGCTCGGGCTTTTGCGGCTTTTCTTCAAAGGAACGTTCATCCGTATGTTTTTCCGCGGGGACGGATAGCTCGTCCGTATTCACGTGGTAGGTATATTGATAATTGATACCCGCCAGCATGCAGGCTCCTCGCCGGTATCCGGTCGGAAACAATTCTTTCAATCGGCCGATTTGAAGCTGGTTCATTTTGCAGGTCTGATAGACAAGGGGACAGAGCCCTTTTTGAATGTACCAGTCGCGGATAAAATAGATCACCTCCCAATGCTTGGGGGTCAACCCTCCTGAGATAGAAAGCCGCTTTGCCAGATCTTCAGCAAATGGTTTATCCCATTGATTGAAATCAATCAGAAATCCGTTCTCGTCTACCGCGTAGGATTTGCCGTTGATATAGACTTCAGGCATATATGATCTCCCTGGTGTCAGGTATTTTTCGCTGATTTCGGGCTTAAATAGGCCCCCCAGTAACTCATTCCGACAAATACGCCCCCGCCGATAATATTACCGATGGTTACCGGAAGCAGATTTTTCCAGAAAAAAGTCATCCAGGTCAGTGAATCAGAGGTAAGGCTCTGGATAACAGGCAACTGCGCCCAGTTTTTGATGAATATCCCGGCCGGGATAAAATACATGTTTGCGATACAATGTTCGAACCCGATGGCGACAAAGCCCATAATGGGGAAAAGGATGGCAAAGATTTTACCGACAGTCTGACGTGCGGCCAGTGCCATCCATACCGCAAGGCATACCAGCCAGTTACAGCCGATGCCTCGAAAAAGGGCTTCGTTAAATCCAAGATTCACTTTATTGATTGCAATGTTTACGGCGGTAACGCCAAGAGCCCCGTCCCCGGTCTTCCATAATCCGGAAAACAAAAAAATTATCGCAAGCAAGAGGGATCCGATAAAATTGGTCACATACACCAATCCCCATCGTTTCAGCATATCAATAAATGTGATTTCCCTTGCCAGGACGCTCGAAATCATCAGATTATTGCCGGTAAACAGTTCCGCCCCGGCAATGACGACCAGCATGAGGCCGAGGCTGAAGGCAAATCCCGCCATGATCTTGGTCAAGCCTGCACCCGCTATGGGCGGCATGTCAAATGTCACACTTGTTGAGAGCAACCCGCCAAAGCCAATGTATGCCCCGGCCAGCATTCCCAGTACGGCAACCGACAGCCAGGGAGAGGTTACCTTTCCGACCCCTATGGTGGATGCGACGGCTTCCGCTATGGTTTTCGGCGCCTTATCCTCGAACCCCGGAATCGGAAACCGCATTGACCCGATAATTTTTTCAAAACGTCCAAGAACCTGTTTTTCTTCCGTGATTTTTCGTTGAATTGCCTTTCTGACGACGGTAATGATTTCTTCGGGGGTAAACGGCTTGGAAACATAATCCATTGCCCCGCGCTTCATGGCTTCTGTCGCACGGCCTACGGTTGGATATCCGCTGATCATCACGACGGAGGCTTCAGAAGAACGCCGGTTGATTTCTTCAACAACATCCAGCCCATCAAAACCCGGCATTTTCCAATCACAAAGAATCACGTCAAACTTCGAATCCGATGCGAGTTTAAGCCCTTCATGAGGACTTGACGTAATCACCACATCAAATCCCTCGTCGCTGAATATTTTTCGGCAGGAATTCAACACGATTTCTTCATCATCAATGATTAACATCCTTTGGGACATTGATTTACTCCGTTTTTTTGAAGTTTTTTCCGGCATCGATCAACCATTGCTTATGATCCGGATTGAGTGTTCCGGTCTGATCCTCAATCCAATCGATATCCGCGGTTATAATCGCCAGTTTTTCATGATTCGTCAGATTGTACTTTTCAAGCGCGTCGGCACCCCTCGCAAACACCTGTTCGGCAAACTCGCGATCAGAACCCCCCCGTTTCAATATTTTTAAGATTTCTTTTTTATGAATTAAAGTTGAATCCTCATGCGGCAGATTCGCAGCATCATCGATCGTTGATGAGACGATTCTGATCAGTTCGTCGGGAGTGAAAGGCTTTTCAATATAATTGGCCGCGCCGAGTTTCATCGCCTGGACAGCAGAGGTTATGGTCGCATAACCAGTTATAATTAAAACAGGAACAGAGGGTTTAATCCGTTTGATGTCACGAAGCACCTGAAGCCCGTCAACATGCGGCATTCGAATATCGGTTAAAACAATATCAAAGGGCTCGTTGATCGCGAGATGAATCCCTGCCTTTCCGTGTAACGTCGTATGGACATCAAAATTTTCATTTTGTAATATTTTGCTGACACTGTCCAAAACAATCTTTTCATCGTCGATCACCAATACTTTTTTTTTCATGATAGATCTCCTCATTCACCTTCTGAGAGAATGATTGCAACCATCGAAACGTTACGTTTTCATTCATCCACAAGGATTACCAGATTTCCGCACTCAATCGCGCTTCAAGCCAGCTTTTTTGATGCTGTGCAAGGGGGCCGATCTGTTCTTCAATCCACTTGATATCGCCTGTGATAATCGCAAGCATTTCCGGTCTGGTTAATTCGTATTCAGCGAGAGCGTCAGATCCATGATTGAGCAAGTCTCTTTTGAACTCATCCTCTGCCGCGGCCCGTTCAAGAACCTTGATCACCTCTTCTTTATGAACAATCGCCTGCTCTTCCGGCTCCAGTGTTTTTTCCAGCTCAATGGCTGCGGCGACGGATTTGGCAAGCTGCTCAGGCGTAAATGGTTTTTCTATGTAATCTGAAGCGCCGAGTTTCATGGCTTGAACAGCTGAACGAACGCTCGCATACCCGGTGATAATTACAACCGGCATAGATGGCTTGTGCCGCTTGATGTCTCTGAGAACGATCAATCCTCCGACATTCGGCATGCGGATGTCGGTCAATACGACATCGTATGCATTTTTGATCGCCATTTTAATGCCTTTCTCTCCTTTAAGCGTCGTTTCTACTTCATAGTTTTCGGCAGAGAGTATTTTGCGAACACTTTCCAAGACGATCTGTTCATCATCGATCACAAGTGCTCTTCTTTTTTTCATTTTCTGACTCCTTCTTCATGACCAGACGAACCGTTTCAATCAGTTCATCCGGAGTAAACGGTTTCGGCAGAAAGTGACTCGCACCCATTTGGTATGATTCTTCAATTGTTTCCTTTGTGCTGAATCCACTCATCAAGATGACAGGAACACGTTGCCCGCGTTTTTTTAATTCCTGCATAATATATAACCCATCGTGAACAGGCATTTTTACATCGATCAAGAGTAACGATGGAACTTCCCTGTCAATTTCGATGAACGCTTCATCGGCAGATTTAACAAGGTGCACCTCAAAGCCTTCCGGTTCAAGCACACGCTTGCAACTGTCCAGAACAATGCCTTCATCATCAACGATTAAAATTCTCATTCTTTTCATCCTGTTTTTCTACAGGCAGCCAGACAAAGAATGTCGTTCCTTTGCCAACCTCGCTCTGCAGCCTTATATTCCCATTGTGTTCTTTGACGATGCCAAAGGAAACGGATAATCCGAGTCCGGTCCCCTGGCCGACCTCTTTGGTTGAAAAAAAGGGATCAAACAGTTTGTCAAGATTTTCAGCAGGTATGCCGCAGCCTGTATCGGCTATTGTAATTTCTACGCCGCGATGATTTTTATCGCTTGCGGATAATGCCTCAGAGGTTCTGATCGTAATATGATCCGACGGTTTCGTGGCATCAAATGCGTTGAGGATCATGTTAAGCAATACGCTCTGGATTTGACTTCGATCAATAACCAGCATGGGAAGATTTTCTCCTGGATGAAATGTAATGTTTACACCTTTAATTAATGCCTGATTCTCTACCATCTTAACGGTTGAATCGACCAGCCGGTTGATTTCCGTGGGTTCAGGATCGAGCTTTGTCTGACGCGAAAAGTCGAGCAATCCCTTTACAATTTTTCTTACCCGTTCAGTCGATTCAGCGACAACCTTCAAATCAGATCGAATATCATCCGGGATATCTTTACGTCTTAACAACATATGGGTGTAAGTTAATACACCGGTCAGAGGATTATTGATTTCATGCGCAACGCCTGCCGCCAGCCGGCCTACGCTTGCCTGTTTTTCGGATTGAATGATTTTGGTTTTGCTCTCCATTCGCCGCCGCTTCATGGATTCGACCATGTCTTTAAACGTTTTTTGAAGCACGGCGATTTCCTTGTCGTTTGATATGGGGCCGATGTTTGGAGACAAGCTTCCCTCGGATACTTCCCGGCTCGCTTTTATTAAACGATGCATCGGTTTCATAATCTGATACGCCAGAACATACCCCATCCCGATGGCGATAACCGCTCCAATTGCGATGGCAGCCATGAAGAAGAGGAAAAAATTTTTTTGAACCTTGGAATAATTGGATTCCAAAACAGCAATGGAAAGCATGCCCACTCTTCTGCCCACGATATCCTCAATCGGCTCATAAGCTGCAAGATAGCGATTATCAAAATAATCCTGGCGTGTTGTCCAGATCTCTCCTCGGAACAGAACGTTTTCCTTTATTTCATCAGAGGCGGGTGTTCCGATTGCCCGCAAGCCATTTTTATCAATCATATTGGAGGCAATGGGTATCGTATCCAAAAAAATGGTTGCGGCGGGCTTATTGGTCTCCTGTCGAATTTCATCAAAAAAGAAAGACTTCCGGGCTGAATCAACAATATCCGTACTCTGGTTGAGAACGATCCCGCCATACAGCACACCCGCCAGATCTCCAGACTCATTGTCTCCGAAGATCGGAATTGCCGCGGCAATCGCCAGGCAGACCATGGGCTGGGAACCGGTTGACCTGTCCGGATTCTCAGCAGTTAACGGATAAAACGGAATTCGCTCGGCAAGCTGGGGATTCTCGGCAGCGATAAATTCTTTGGAAAGAACAACGGTACCGGCGGCCTCCTGCCTATAGCTTATCGCATACCGGGCAATGGTATTTTCAAGTTGTGTTTTCGGGCTATTTGCCTGTGGAATGGGATTGATGCCGATCCTGCAGACCGTATTCCCGCTGCTTGAGGTAATTCCTACAAAATCCAGATTCGCATGCTTTGCCAGGCTTTTCATACGATTTGTCAAATCCGGTATATTGTGTTCCATAAGCGATGTGCGAAACCCCAAACCAAGTGTCGTGATGTTTAAGGCGACTTTGATATATTTGGTTTGTGTGTTGTAGACGTCATGCGCGGCGCTGAGTCCTAATCGAACCTGGTTTTTGGCTTCATGAAGCACTGCGTTGTATAGTAAGTGCCCTCCTATGAACAACGATACGCCGCCGACAAGAAAAGAGACCATCAGGAAGCAGATAATCAGTTTGAAACGAGTTGAGTGTATCATGCCGGATGCCTTATTAATTCGTCTTCGCGTTTTGTCCGGCCATGAAGGATTTCTCCTCACGCGCAAGTTAAAATCAATTCAAATGGAGAGATCCTCATATCAGGCCGGTCCTCGCCGTTTGTTACTGCAAATTACCTGCCAGAAAAGGATTATCGATATAACTATTTGATAATTAATATATTTTTAAAAAATCACCAAAACTGTGCGATTGGAAAGTGATTTGGACTATCAGGTTATTTTTCGACCTGTAAAAGAAATAGACATCGTGGTATTTATCAACAGTTCATCGATGAATTTTATCGATCGGTTACGATCTGCTGAACGAACTTTTCGTTTTTAAATGATTGGGAATTTTTTGCGGGAGGGTTATCGTAAAGGTTGATCCAATATTCAGCTCGGATTCCACGGTAATCTTCCCACCATGCTGTTGGATGATTTTATCCGCGATAAAAAGGCCAAGCCCTGTACCTCGGTTTTCTTTTGATGAAAAGAAAAGGGTGAACAACTTTTCTTTTGTTTCTTTATCCATCCCGATTCCATTATCGGAAATCACGAAAACTGTCTGTTGTGCCTCCTGCTTAAGACGGAAAGTCACGATTTTCTTTTTTGCCGTTTTATTTTCTTTGCAGGCATCCACCGCATTTTCAAGCATGCTGACCAATGCCGAACGCACAACACCCGCATCGATTTCAAACGAGCTGGCATGAGGGTGAAAGTCACATATAAATTCAATATCATATTGCTTCATCATCGGTTCAACCGTAAACGCGACATCCCGTGCAAAACTCAAGGCATCGATATACTCCCATTGAAGATCTCTTTCCTTTGCATAATAGAGGATATCCAGTATCATGCTTCGGATACGTTTAACCATCAGCTTGGTGATTTCCCACCCTTCCTCGATCTTCTCTTTGTTTTCTTTTGAAAAACCAGTATCAAGGGTATACATACCCCCATCGAGGCCTGTCAAAAGCCCCTTGATGCCATGTGAAATGGTTCCGATTTTTAATCCCAATGACGAAAGATGATCCTGCAGTTTGCGAATCTGTGTTATATCCGTGGCCATTTCCATGACCTGGTTTACCTCACCAAGAGAATTGGATATGGATGCGGTTGAAACAAGAAGATTATATTGTTCCCCGTTTTTGGCTGTCACCACCATTTCTGAATGATGCGGTTTGCCGTCCTTGAACGTTTCGGCGACAGGGCAGTTCCGGCAAGGATCGGATTGTTTTTTGTATGCATTGTAGCAATATGCATTTTTTGTATCACCGAAATCCTTCTTGAATCTTTTGTTTGCAGCAATGATATTAAAATTTTTGTCTTGAACCGTAATATAACAAGGAACCTCATCAAAAAGCTGCCGATAGTTTTGTTCCGTTTGTTGAAGCCTTTCCTGCAGATGTTTCAATTCCATAATATCGGCAGAAATTTCAAGAACAAGTTCGATGTCTCCCTTTTTTCCCCGGATCGGCGTTGTATATACGATCACAGGGGTCTCAACGCCATCGCGGGTTTTTATAATCTCTCTGCTTCGCTGACCTTTGCCGGTCAGTAAGGTTTGACCTGCCGGACATTCATCACGGGTTATGGATTCTTTCCCATAAATTTCCCAGCTATCATGCCCAACTTTATCTCCAAATTTTTCCAGGAAAAGCTTGTTGGTGGAGATGATCTTCATCTCTTTGTCGTGGATAGAGACATTACAGGGCATCTCGTTAAAATACTTTATTCCCCCTTCCATATCGCCGGCCATTTCCCAGATTGCAGAAGAGAGCCCTTCAATTGTTCTGCTGACCGCGATAGCCCTTTCAGCTTCTACAAGTTTGGCAGACTTTTCCCTTACCAGTGCTTCAAGGTTTTCCGTATACGCTTTCAGCTGCCTGCGCATCGCAATTCGTTCATTGGCTCTTTTCAGCGCGATTTCAAGAGCGGCATCGTTGATCGGTTTTGTGATGAAATCGGTTGCATCATGCTTCAGGCTTTCAATGGCCAGATCCATATCGCCATGACCTGAAATCATGATCACTTCCGTATCCGGGCTTTGGCTTTTAATTTTCCGTAAAAGCTCTGTGCCTGTAATGCCCGGCATTTTAATATCCGTCAGAACGATTGAAGGTTTATTTTCCTGAAAAATGCGAAGAGCTTCCTGGCCATTTTTGGCTGTAAGGACATGATATCCGCTGTCCTGAAGCGAGATGGACAATACCGTTCGGATACTTTTCTCATCATCCACGAGAAGGATTGTCTCGAATGCCGGACCCGGGGATGATTCTGTATGATTTTCCGTATCAATCATTTCAATTTTTCCAGGTAATCATTTTCACGCCACTTGAGTTGACGGCACAATCCAACTGTGTTCCATAAAAATGTGTTACGGTGCATCCCGCTTTAAAACTTTTTGAATCATGCGCAACAAATGATCCGGTTCCGGAGGCTTTTGAACATACGCCTCCGGGTATGGTATTTTTGTCTGTTTTTGCGCATTCAACATATCTAAATAATGGTAAAATGTTTTTTTTGAAATACCGGAAAGAATGATGACCGGAATCATCCCGAGTTCTTCCTGTAAAGTCTGGTACGTCAACGCACCACCTTTTTCCGGCATCATCACATCCAGGAGAATCAAATCCGGTGATTCTTTCCTGGCCATGCAGATGCCTTCTTTTCCGTTTTTTGCCAGTATCGGGAAAAATCCGCTGGTTTCCAGTAGGGTCTTCAGGAAAAAACGCATGTGCATCTCATCTTCAATAAACAGAATTTTTATTGTTTTTTCAATGGCTTCCAAAACACTGTTGCCTTTTAATCATAGCGTTATCCTGCATTCTGCCGGCATATTGTGAAAGCTAAGCCCCCATAATATGCCATCGATCAGTTCAAACAGATTGTAAACCGTATGAAAGTCAAATCGTTCAATCTGATCGCCAAAAATAACATGTTTCAGTTTCCCCAGGTGAACAGACATATCCAACAGGTTGTCGAGCCAAAACGATTTGATATCACATGCCCTTCCGTGTTCTACGCCATTGAACGTTCGATAGATCTCCATGCCGGGCTCTCCCGGGAACCCCGTCATTTCAATTGTTTTACCGATCTCCAGACAATCCATGCCGGGGCATATACAATTTTTTTCAGGGCATTTCCGATATTGTTCCAAAAACGATACGGAAAAAGAATTCAACCTGGCAAGCACCGGATATTTTTCAAACATCTGGAAAAAGCTCCGGAGCGTATATGCATCAGCCAGTTTAACCTGAAAGCTGAGAAAGGAGAGCGGGTCTTGTCCGATGGCCTGCCCTTTGTGAACGATAGATCCGTTTTTTTCCAGAATGATCTGGTTCATGAACTGTCATGGCCTTCTATAAAAGATAAGCGATTTCAATAACCGTTTGCTCCGGCCCTTGGAAGTCTGATGATGAATGTCGATCCAACGCCTTGTTTAGAGGAGACCTGAATCTCCCCTTGATGCTTATCGATAATATTTTTGGTCATCATGAGGCCAATGCCGGTTCCTCCCGTGCCTTTTGTTGTGAAAAAGGAACGGAATATTTTGTTCAGGGTTTCCGGCTCCATGCCGCAACCATTGTCCTCCACCTGATATTCAACCCCCCAGTCTTTGCGTTTGATGGTTCGGATGGTAACGATTTTTTCATTCCGGCCATCCTCGATGGTTCGCAACGCATCAAAGGCATTTGTGATCAGATTTAACAGGCACTGGTGCATTCCTTCCGGATCAAATTCAAATGGTTGTAAATCCCCGGCAGGTAAAAATTCAATCCGGACATTTTCTTCTTCCGCCCGAAAAGCCATCAACTCAATCACCTCTTCGGCCGGCTGATTGGGATGGCAATGCTGGCAGTTTATTTCCGAAGTTTTTGCATAATTTAAAAGATCCATTGAAAGCCTGGCAATCTTATCCACTCCGCTTCGGATCATTGTCCATCCCTGTTTCAGATATCCCATATCTTCATGTTCGATACCCTTTTCAAGAACAAACGCTCCGCCTTTAAGGCTGCCGGCAAGATCTTTTATGGCATGAGACAATCCGGCAACAGTTTGACCGATGGCTGCCATTCTCTCGGAATCAAGCAGCTTAGCTGTTTTTTCCCGAACAAGATCCTCAAGCCCTTCGGTGTAGAATTTCAGTTGCCGGCGCATTAAGATTCGCTCGTGAGCTCGTTTCAGGGCGATTTCCAGCGCGTCATCAAGAATGGGTTTGGTTATAAAATCCGTTGCTTCAAATTTCAGGCTCTTGATTGCGAGATCAAGATCTCCATGACCGGTAATCATAATGACCTCGATATCCGGAAATTCCTTCTTGATGAGACAAAGAAGGTCGATGCCACCCATCCCGGGCATTTTAATATCCGTGAGAACAATAGGAGGCTGAATCTCTCGGATTACATCGATCGCTCTTTCACCATTTTCAGCCGTATAGACGTGATAACCCCTGTCAGCCAATGCGATCCCCAGGACGTTGCGGATGCCTTCTTCATCATCGACCAATACTATGGGTATGTTGGTATCCATTTTATCAAATGATATCACTTCCGGGAAACGTAATGGTAAATGTTGTTCCCTTATCTTTCCGGGAATGGGCGTGAATATCACCTTGAAAATCTTTAATGATATTATAACTGATGGAAAGACCGATACCTGTCCCCTCCCCGACCTTTTTCGTAGTAAAAAACGGTTCGAAAATTTTGTGCAGGATTTCCCTGGGTATCCCAATGCCTGTGTCGGAAAGTTCTATGAACACCTTATTATGTTTAGAATAGGTTTTCAAGGAGATCTTCTTTTCCTCTCCAATATCCGCTTTCCCGGATCTCCACTTCTCTTCAATCGCGTCCCGCGCATTGATAATAAAATTGATGAACACCTGTTCAAGACGGCCTTGTTCCGCCATGATCAGGGGAAGGTTTTTTTCAAGATCCCAGCTCACCGCAATCTCCCGGAGTTGCAACTGCCTCCGAAACATTTCAAATGCACTTTTAATTGCGGTGTTAATCTGAATTTTTTCAAGAGCAATATCCGGTTTTCGTCCAAACTGGCGCAGATGATTGATGATGCTTGCGGCTCGATCCACATGGGAATCCATTTCTTCTGCCATGGTCAAAAGGATATCCTCCCTTATCGGCTCCTTTTTTCGTATTTTTTTTATAAAAAAACTGCTGGCTGTTTTAATCACAGAAAGGGGTTGGTTTAACTCATGGGCCACACCGGTAGCCATTTCTCCCAGCGTAGCCATCTTACTGGCTTGAATCAATTGGGCTTCCGTTTCAAGGTGTTTTGTGACATCGCTTGTGGTAACCAGAAATACCTTTCGATCCGAGAAATCCGACGGCGAAATCAACATATTCACAAAAAGAATTTCCCCTCTTTTGTTTATGTGTTTGGCTCTGTTGATTTCGGTGCGATTTTTGATATCAATGACATACCTTTTTTTCTCTTCTTCGGCAAAAAAACTTAGAAAAGATTTTTTGAGAACCTCTTCTTTCCCAAAACCGTAAACCGTTGTGACACTTTCATTACAATCCAATATTTCAAGGGTGTCTTGATCCAATAAAAAGACGGGATTCGGGATGTTATTAAAAATCGCATAATATTTTTTTTCGGATTGTTTTAATCGGTCCTCAAGCTGTTTTGCATGCGAGATATCCAGGTTGATCTCCATGGCACCAATGATCTCTCCGGCCGCATTCTTCATGGGGGCTGTTTTCACGATCCAATGGGAAATCGTTCCATCTTTATTGATTCCGGTTTCCTCGCTGTAATGGGACTTGCCGTCCCGGAATGTCTGTTCAACAGGGCAATACCGGCATTTCTCCTTTCTTCCCTTGTATGCAGAGTAGCAGAAATCATTTGGTTTGGGATCGAAAAGTCTGGAAAACTCCTGATTATAATTTATCAGCCTGTAATCTCGATCTTGAACGCTGATAATACAGGGAACAAGCTCAAACAGGTTTTTATATTCATCTTTCTGCCGATTCAACTCAAGTTGTTTGTTTCCGATTTCCATACCCATTTTGTTGATTTCGCCTGCCAGGTGGCCGATTTCATCATCTTGCTGAAAATCAGCAAGCGCATTGTATTCACCCTTTGCAATTTTTCTCGTTCCCTGGATCAGCTTTTTAATCGGAGCGATCAATAGCTTCGACAATACAAAGAAAATAAAAGTTGATGTAAGAATAAATACAAAAATTGTAGGGATAATCAGCCATTTTTCATAGGATGCCATCTCCTTGTCCGTTTCGTCCAGGGAAATAACAACATCCAGCGCACCCAGTACTTTTTTCCCCTCAGGGTGAGCGTGACACTCACTTGCGGAACAACCGGGTTCATTTAGAATGGGACTGATGATGCCGATCAGTCGCTGGTTTTCAGGAGAAGTAAAAACACGTTTTCTTTTTGAGAGCTCAAGAAATGCAAGTGGAGGGTCTGCTCTATGGCAAATATCACAGGCTTCTGCCTTTATCCCGGTAGTAAGGCCGACTTCGGATGGGATATTGGAGAATTTAATCTGACCGCTCTTATTATAGATACGGATATGCTCAAGACCTTCTAGCTTTCCAATATTGGTAACAATCTGATTGATGTCATCCCGGGCATTAAACATCATTGAATAATGGGTACCAAGCTGTATCGTCTTGCTCAGTTGATCGCAATTTTTAACGATAGCATCCATGATCTTGTTTTTATAGTGGTGAATATTAATAGATGCCCAGGCCGAAATAATCAGCAGCAGGATGATGCCTACGGAGAGAATGATTTTGAAAACCAGGCTGTGGCGCAGATTTTTAATTTTCGTTAACATTATTTGCCCTATGCTCAATCTCATTATTCATCAGGTTCCCCGATCGTTTTCCTGACAATTTTCATGAGTTCATCAGGATCAAACGGTTTGCTCAGATAGCCAACCGCTTTTGGGATTGAGTGTTGACCACCGGACAACCCTGTGATCACGATGACCGGGATCTCGGTAAACTCCTTATTTTTTCTTAACATTCGATAGAATCGGGGTCCCCATTGATCGGGCATTTGAAGATCCAGGGTAATAAGATCCGGTTTGTTTTTTTTCACTTCTTCAGTGCCTTCGATACCGCTTGATGCGGCAGTGGTTTCATATCCATTGTTCTGAAACAGGTTTGTAAGATACTTGACCACAATCGGGTCATCATCAATAATTAATATTTTTTTAGGCATTTTTTTATCTCACTGTTTTGGTCTGATTGATTCATAATACCTGTCAAGAATATCCTGTTCTCTAAAGCAAGAGTTATTTCCTGTTTTTTTTGTGGCATTCACCGCACATGATCGGGCCGGACTTTCTGGTCATATGACACGTCTTGCAATTCTTGTGAAACGCTTTCCTCAAAGGCAGTGACTCCCCGGTTGACTCAAGGGTGTGGCAATCCGAGCAACGCTGGTCTTCTGATGATTCATCTTCAACCAGTTTGCCATCCATATAGATGTGGTGGCAGGTGTTGCAGTCTTCAATTTCAGCCTTTTCATTATGCGTGTCATGGGGAAAGACAGATGGCGTCCGAACCGGTTTTTGGAAAACCGTATTGTCAATCCGGGTCATATCCTCTTGTGCATAAACCACGGTTTCCATCTGTATGATGAAACCCGTCAATATACAGAATATGAATATGATTTTTCGCATTGCGCAATCTCCTTTTCATGCCGAACTCTTCGAAGCGTTACATGCTTCAATTGCTTTAAACCGGCTTTTCCATTACTTCATATAAAATGTTAATGAGAAATTTAACCTCCACCCCCAGATCATAGTATCGGCTGATATCTTCCAGGCCGCTATGACAATTATGGCAAGGCGCGATGACTGTTTTTACTTTCGTTTCTGAAATCTGGTTTGCCTTTACACGGTTTCCCTTCATTCGATTCTGTTTATAAGGAGGGCCGCAATTGATGACACCTCCGCCGGCCGCGCAACAATAGTTATGCTCCCGATTCGGATGCATTTCGATAAAATTTTCACATGTGGCATTGACAACATATCTGGCCTTTTCATGGAGGCCTCCCCCCCTTGAAAGATTGCACGGATCATGCAGTGTAACCGGCTCTTGATATTTTTTATGAATTTTTATTTTTCCTTCCCGAATCAGGTCATAATAAAATTCAATGGCGTGAACAATGGGTATCGGAGGCATTCGCCATCCCAGCCATCGGTTACCCATATCATAAACCGATCGAAAGGCATGACCGCACTCTCCCATCACGATTTTTTTTACCCGGAGCCTCATGGCTGTTTCAAAATGCTTTCGTTTGAGTCGCCCCATGATTTCATTATCTCCGGTATACATGGCCATATCACTGTTATCCCAGCCAGGAGTGGTCGGAATGGTCCAGTCAACTCCGGCGGTTTTCATCAGGATAGCAGCCTGATAGATCAATTCAGCCTGAAATTTCGGTTCCGGTGCAATCACCGAATACATGATCTCCGCGCCCTCTTTGTCCAGTGGAATCCGTAGATCCGGTATCTCTTCCCTTGCATCCTCTTCCTGCCACTGAAGTGTATCCACCCATTCATCTTCCTTGACCCACATCTGGTTCATGGTAACCGAATGGCTGTTGACCGTATCTTGGATGTACAGCGGAGTAACCTCAAGTTTGTGGCATATTCTTCTCACCACCAGCATCATATAGGCGATATCGATACCGAACGGGCAGTACATGGTGCATCGTTTGCAGAGATTGCACTCGGTATGGGAAATCCGGGAGATCTTTTTAATAAAATCACCATCCACTTTGTATTTTCGCTTTATGATTTCCCACAGGGTCTGTTTGACTTTTCCGGCAGGTGAAAACGAAGGGTCTTTGTCTCGCGACAAATAAAAATGACAGGCCTCTGAACACAGCCCGCAATGAACGCAGGTTTCAATATAGGCATTGAAGCGGGCAGCGGTCTCCTGTTTCAATACCATGCGAATCGTTTCTTCGATTCTGTTTTCTGAAAGCGTTGCGATTCCGTTATCAATCCCTGCATCCTGAATTGGACTTTCCGGCGGACTTTCAGTCTGTTGTTTTATTTTCGCTGCAGGTTCAGCCATTGCTGACCTCCTTGGTCCTTCGTTTGATTTTTGGTTCTCGGTTGAACGTTGCGTCTACCAGTCCCTGGCATGTTTGACACCTCCAAATTCAGATCCGGTATAGATTCTTGTAAAAATCCCGAGAATCATATGACTGAGCCGGGTAAAGGGAATGGCAATCAGCAACAATTCACCGGACAGGATGTGAAGGATCAGGGCATATGAATATCCCGGCCATTGATGAAAAGCATAAAAGCCTGTAAAAAAAGGAAGCGCGGCAATGACCAGTAGGAAATAATCGGACATCGAGGTGAGATATCGAACTTCAGGGGATATGATTCTGCGAATCAGAAAAAATATGCAGGCCCCCATAACAAGAACCGTCATGATATCAGCTGCCGGATCAGGCAAAGCCCACCATTTGATATTCAGGGCTTCTTCCAGAAGTATGATATGGGAGAGTAAAAAAATCGGAACCAGGAAAATGCAGATATGAAATATAAAGGTGACAATCGTCATATAGGGATGTTGCCTCATGTTTTTTGCCGCAAAAGGAGTCATCCAGTGAATGAGTGAACGGAGGCTGTATCGCAGGCTGATATAACTGAACAGGAACTTTTCTTTTCGGTAAACCAGAAAGATAAGCCGGAAAATTTTAATCAGGATCCCGCCAAAGAAAACAGTAAAGGAAAAAACAGCAAGCGGCCCAGTAATAAAGCTATACAAATCATGCATGGTTTCACTTCCTTCTATCACAGGAAATCATGGATCGAAACAATCTTTCTACAATAGTTGCCATCTTCCAGATATCGTAAAAGAATTTTATCGCCGGATGGACTGAAAATCGGATCCCACGCGGCTTTATACCTATTTTTCCATAAGCGATCATTGAGGAGATAGGTGTATTTTCCTTCCAGTTCCGCTTTAACAGCAATAGAGCGGGAGTCCGGGCTGAAAACCGGCCGCCATATCATGTCAAACCGGTTTTCCCAAACCTTGCCGTCCACGGCAATGGACCACTTTCCGCTGTCCTTGATAATCACAGCGATCTGTTTGCTATCCGGACTGAAAACAGGTTCGATAACCAGTTCATTGAATTGAATCCGCCATGGCTTGCCATCGATGGCAAGGGTCCATTTCCCGAAATCTGCAGCCACAACGGCTGCGATTTTTTTACCATCCGGACTGAAAAGATGGTGCCACAGTTGAACAAATCGTTTATCCCATATGATATTCCCGTTTTCTGCAAGACCCCACAGGTTTCCGATACGGACAGGGGCCGTGACCGATCCGGTTAACGGATTGAAACAAGGCTCCCAGACCGCATTGAAGGTTTGATTCCAGGGGATTCCATCCACCGCAATGGTATACTTCGATCGGTTGAGCCGTATTTCGGCTGCAAGGGATTTCGCATCCGGGCTGAACACGATTTTCCATACATTGACAAACTTCCGGTCCCAGGCTCTGCCATCCAATGCGGCTGTATAAGCTCCGGCTGCAAATTTATCAATTTCACCTTCATTCATCGAAACGGTTTGAACCGATGCCGCAGTTCTGTTTCCATCCGGGCTTAAAGCCATTTCCGTTATGTTGCAGTAAGTTTTCTCCCATGGAACATCATCCCGCACCATGCCATATTTCATTTCAGACTGAAAGGCTGCGGCAAGGTGGTTTCCGTTATGGCTGTATTGAAGATTCCAGAGGTAATCAAACCGATTCTTCCATACGACGCCGTCTACGGCAACCGTCCATTCACTGTCAGCGGATACAAGAGCAGCCAGCTGCCCATTCGGCAAAAAACAAAGATGCCATATTTTTTCAAAACCGGAATCCCATAAATTCCCGTTCATGCGCACATTGAAGCCTTCTGTGTCCATGTTTACAATCGCGGCGATTTTTTCACCATCAACACTGACCTGGAACTCTTCGACCCAGTTGTATGCATCTTTCCATTCGGTTACGGAAATTCGTTTTTCACCGAGGTCCCAGTCCCAGTTGTCTTGTTGGTTCATCTGTCAACTCCAAATAGAATGATGGTCACGAATACCATGAGAGGGTTTATTCTATTCCAACCTTGTCCGGTTGATTTACACTGGCCACCGGACAGGCTGAGCGCAACACCACCTGCTCAACCGTACTCCCCAGAAGAGCCTTTTCCGGATCAACCTCCCGGGTATGGTGGGACATGACAATCAGGTCGCCACTTTTTTCCCGTGCGAATTTGAGTATTTCGATATGAGGAATTCCCTCCCAGACTTCAATCTGATAGTTGTCAAAGCCCTTCATTTCCGGAACATAAATCTGGTTCATTTTTTTTCTGGCTTCTTCGATTTGATTTTCGATTGAATGCTGATCCTGTTCTCTTCCGATTTTGGCTTCTGTAAGATCTACTGCATGGAAAAGATACAGTTTGCACCCGATTTCTCTGGCAACCTTGAACGCGAATAAAAAGGCGGAATACGAGGCCTTTGAAAAATCGGTTCCAAAAATAATCGCATTGAAATACCAGAAGCAGGTGCTGCATGGCCGGCTGATGATTAAAACCGGGCAGCGCGCGCTCTTGGCTACCTTCTGCATGGTGTTTCCCACAATGCTTCGATATCTTGTCGCGCCGGGATCTTCCTGGCGTGTATGGGCACCCATCACAATCAGATCTACGCTTTCCGTTCTGGCCTTTCTCAGGATTTCCCGATGAGGCACTCCGACAGTACACTCCACGAGGCAGTCTTTCGCTTCTTTTAACTGCTTTTCATAGGTGTTTTTCATTTCCTCCTTGACCCATGCCGTATAATCCTCACCTAAAACCTCTTCGTCTCCGGTGCGAACATCTGTAATAAAAGGGCTTGCGCCATGTGTTGGAATGCCGAATACATGAAATGTGAAAAGTTTGGAGTTATATTTTTTTGCCAGATCAAAAGCGACATTTGCCGCGTTATCACAGGTCGGGGATGCAGTTGTCGCGAAAAGGATTTTTTCAAACATTTTTTTTCACCTCCTTTGGAAAATTTTGTGAAAGCATGGTTGAACCTTAATTTGGGTTACCTTTCCAGAATTTGTAAATAGATTGAGCAAATATGATGCCGGAAACGCGAGTTTCAGCATAACATCCTTAATTTTAATATTTTTATCATATTGTTCTGTATTTTTACCGACGATTTCACTTGAATTTTTATTTAGATATGGAACAATTCGACCCCATGTGTTATGGTATAAAGGAACAAAATGCACCCTGACTCTTTCCAAAGGGGGATAGAACCATGCACTCCGTACTCAAGAATTATCAAGTCATCCTGGAAAGCATTGAAGAAGGGGTGTTTACCGTCACCCCGGAACTGAAAATCATGTCCTTTAACCGAGCTGCGGAGAAGATAACCGGAGTCAGCCGAAAGGATGCGATTGGGAAATCCTGTCATGAAGTATTTCAGACCAACCAGTGCGGAGAGAATTGCAAACTCCAGCAATCAACCAAAACCGGGCGGTCATTTTCAAATATACCGGTGTACATCACACGTGCCGATAAAAAGATTATTCCAATAAGCGTTAACACGGCCTTGCTGAAAGCCGGTGATGGAAGCATCATCGGAGGAGTGGAAATTTTCAGAGATCTGACGCCCTTTACCGAACTTCGGAAAGCATATTTGAAAGAACATTCCTTTGAAGATATTGTCAGCAAAAACCCCACGATGCTTCGCTATTTTTCAATTCTGCCGCAAATTGCGGAAAGTGACAGCATTATCCTGATCGAAGGCGCCACCGGGACCGGCAAAGAGCTGGTGGCCAGAGCGATTCATAGAAACAGTTCAAAAAAAAACGGACCTTTTGTGGCCGTGAACTGTGGGGCCTTGCCCGATACGCTTCTTGAGTCTGAATTGTTTGGATACAAAAAAGGAGCGTTTACGGATGCAAAACAGGATAAGCCCGGGCGGTTTGCGCTCGCTCGGAATGGAACCATTTTTTTAGATGAGATCGGAGATATCTCCCAGGCCGCGCAGGTCCGCCTGCTGCGGGTGTTGCAGGAAAAAAAATATGAACCGCTTGGCGCAACACAATCCATTGAAACAAACGCCAGGGTGATCGCTGCAACCCATAGAAATCTGGAAGCGCTTGTGGAAAAAAATATATTCAGAGAAGATCTGTTTTATCGAATCAATGTGATCAAGATATCGCTTCCTTCTCTGAGAGAACGAAAAGAGGATATCCCTCTGCTGGTTGATCATTTCATTAAAAGACAGAACTACACAACCCATCGGAAAATTCTTGGGCTCACCCAGGGAGCCATGGCTGCGTTCATGCTGTATGACTGGCCCGGTAATGTCAGGGAGCTTGAAAACAGCATTGAACACGCGTTTGTCTTATGCAGGGATGACTTGCTGGGGTTACACCATCTTCCCGAACAAATTCAGCCCCGTGTTGAACCCTTTCTTCCCCTGAAAGGCATGACGCTGAAGGATATCGAGAGAGAAACCATTCAGCAGGCATTGGATCGCAACAACTGGAAAAAAGTTGCGACCGCGAAGGAGCTTGGCATCGATAAAAACACCCTTCGCCGAAAAATAAAAAGGCTGGAGATTATCGAACCGGAATAGCATATCCCATCGATACGATGAGAATATTGATTTATGCGTTTTTTCAGCTCGCACGTGATCTCCGGGTAAAGCCTGTTTTTGGTCATCTGGAAGGAATTACATCCTCTGATTCATTATCCATTAATTCCCAGCCGTTTCATCTTCCGCCAGAGCGTGTTTCGGGAGATTCCAAGTTCTCCTGCAGTCTTTATTCGATTGCCTTCATGGCGTTTAAGAATCGATTGTATTACATCCGCTTCGGCCTCAGCGAACAAATCATTATCTCTTCTTTCTGCTGACTGAGTTTCATACAAATC
>CAZOEW010000005.1:0-8415 GCA_964578935.1 uncultured Desulfobacterales bacterium
GGGATCAGATTGAAAAAGGAGTGACAGATGCCGCTTTTTGACTATTTATGCCTGGACTGCGGGAAATCCAGCGAAATTCTGGTTTTTGATTCTTCAGATCCATTGCAGTGCAAAGCGTGTGGAAGTTCCAGCCTGAAAAAACTTCTTTCCGCACATTCATCCATGTCCGGTCCGGCAAAGTTCAGCATGCCCGGTCAGGGAGATACGGCGTGCTGCGGGTCTTCCCCTGGTGAGGCGGGTTGTGCCGGCCCCGGAAGTTGTTGCGGAAAAAATCAAGTGTAAACTTACGCCCTGATTTCGATATAACTCTCATATGAGTAAATCGCGATAACCTTTTTTTCTCTTCCGAAATTGGAACTGAGGCCATGTCGATAGAAAGGCGATACGTAAAATCTTTCACGCGGTCTGATGTACCAAAGGGAAAACCGAACATAATGAAGAATAAACAATTTGATTTCTGGCAGGATCATTCCACCCGTTATCTGGAGATGGCATTGCGTACCGACAAGCAGGAGCGGATCGAAAAGCCGGACGGGTATGGAAAAAGAACAGGAATCTGCGGGGATACGATAGAGATGTTTGTATCGCTTCGCGATGGCCGCATCCTGTCTGCTTCATATGTTGCCGAAGGCTGTATGAACACCAATGCATGCGCGAATACCGTCATTTTTCTCGCAGAAGGAAAAACCATTGAAGAAGCCTGGCAGATTACTACGGAAAACGTGGTAAATTATCTGGAAACATTACCATCTAAAGAAATCCATTGCGCGGAGCTGGCATTGGGAGCATTTTACCTGGCCTTGTCAAGTGCCCATAAAATCAAGCAGGAGCCATAAAAAAGTTTCAACGGATTCCGGCCTTGCCCGTGTCATCTAAGCGGATCAGTTATGACGTGTAACCGGGAAATGGGATGATTTGCGTATTTCCCGGAGGGTTATGGTTGAATCGGAATACAGCTGACAGCAGTATCCAATTTTAATGGTTATCAAAAAAGGAGGTCAAATTGAAAAAAGTAGCAATTATCGGTTGCGGTGCCTATATGGATAGTGGATACGGATGCCCGGGAGAATGGCGTTGCCTCAAGGCGGCCGCCCTGGGTGAAGGTAAAGTTGAAGAACCTTCTTCTGTTGTGGCTTTTATAAAATGTCAGTGCCCGGGTCGATCGACAGTCGCAAATATCGGAATGGCAATGAAATTATCTGAAATAAAACCTGATTTGATTTATTTAAGTTCCTGTCTCGCAAACGCGAAGCCCGACTGTCCGTATTCCAATGCAGAAGAGATGGCAAAAATGATTGAAGGGAAAACAGGAATTCAGGTTATCTCCGGCACACATGATTATCATTAGGTGAAAATTGATTGATGATGTGACCATACAGGATGGAATGAAATTTTAACTGCTTCAAAGGAGGCCTGACAATGGCTTTTCGTTTATCGCCTGCATGGTGGCCGCTTTTGGCTGTGGCTTCTCCGTTGATCGTTCCCTGGTTGTTTGTCAAAAATCGGCAATTTCAGAAAGACAGAGAGGATGTTGCCACAATCAACCGGAATCGTATGAATCAAGCCGAACTCCTTGAAATTCCGGAACTCGATTTCCTGGAGCTGACGGTGGTGGTGGAATGGAAAGCCAGAGAGGGATTTATAGGCGATGCAGGTGTGTCTTATCTGTTCAAGACGGATCTGGGTTCGATGATGTATGATGTCGGGTTTGGCCCGACCCGGCCGGCTTTGTCTCACAATGCCGCCAGATTGGGAATCGACTTGAATCAGGTGGATGCTTTGACAATCTCGCATCTTCACTGCGATCACATGGGAGGGATACCTGCCCAGCGATCGCGGAAAGTGACTGTTCCTGAAAATCTTATGCCTGCGGAGATAAAGGATTGTTACCTGCCCGACAGGGCCGAGGCTGAAGGGTTCAATGCCCGGTTGGTGGAAAAACCTCAACTTCTGGCAGCCGGCATTGCTTCAAGCGGTCCTCTGGCTCGGCGTTTGTTCATAATGGGTTTTACGGAAGAACAGGCACTCTTGGCCCGAATCAAGGATAAGGGTCTAGTCGTTTTTACCGGATGTGGTCATCCCACCATTGAAGTAGTTTTAGAAATGGTGAGACGTCTGTCCAATGAACCAATCTATGCTTTGGGTGGCGGGCTTCACTTTCCTGTTACTGACGGAAGGGGTAACCGCGCGGGCATCAAGTTTCAGACGTTTATCGGAACAGGCAAACCTCCCTGGGAAAGGATTAACGACAAAGATTTGGACCGGACCATCAGCGCCATCAACACTGCCGGCCCAAAGGAAGTGTATCTTTCGGCTCATGATACGTGTGACTATGCCCTGGATCGCATGAAAAGAGGGCTGAACGCGGAGACCAGGGTGCTTGAAGCCGGAGCAGTTTACCGCTTTTGATTTTACTGTTTGTTAGAATCGCCGGCAGCTGCGAATGGAGCGCTGTAACTGTTGCCCTTAGGCCTTTTTTTGAAGGGTGAAAATTTTTTAATGCGTTAAGGAGGCGTTGTGAAAAAAGGCGAAAAATTGGTGATTATCGGATGCAGTGGCGCAGGGGGGCCTGCTGCAATGATGGCAAAAAAACTAATGCCGGATGTTGATGTTACGGTAATACGAAAAGAGAAATTTTTTATTGTCAGGTGAGCGCTTCCCCATGTTGTGGCCGGTCTGGTCACCGCGGATTCGATTGTGGTCCCTGACAAGAAACTTGAAGACGCGGGGATTCATGTTTTTGTGGGTGAGGTAACAAAAATAGAAGCGGATAAAAAGAGGGTGCTTGTATCAGATGGGAGGTATTTCAGCTATGACAAGCTGTTTCTGTCTACAGGTTCTAGTTCGCTTATTCCATCTCTTGAGGGAAATGATCTTAAGGGAGTTATGTGCTTGCGCGGTCTTGCCGATGCGGAAAGAATTAAGGCCTACCTGTCGGATGATAGACCACAAAAGTTAATTTTTGTCGGCGCGGGTTTTATCACAATGGAAATCGCTTCGCTTCTCATGTCCGTCAGATCGAATGATTATGACATAACCGTTGTGGAGCTGTTTGACCGTCCCCTTCCCCTGATGCTGGATAAGGATATGGCTGATCCGGTACGAGAATACCTCGCGGACAAAGGCGTTAACGTGATAACAGGTGAAATGGTCAAAAAGATCCTGGGAAGGGACGGGACTGTCGCCGGCGTAGAACTTGGATCAGGGAAAAAGCTCGATGCGGACATGGTCTTTATAAACGTTGGAGTTCGTCCCAATATCGAACTTGCTCAAGATATCGGCCTGGAGATCGGAAAATACGGCATCATGGTGAATGGATTCCAGGAAACATCCGACCCTGATATTCTTGCGGGAGGAGACTGTGTTGAGAAGGTAAATTATATTACCCGAAAACCCGATCCCGGACGCCTCAGGGGACCGGCGGTTATGCAGGGCCGTCTGGCCGCGAAAAGACTCGCCGGTTATGATATTGAATTTCCCGGTGTGATCAATGCCGGCGGCTGCCGGATGTTCGATCTTGTCGTTTCCGCAACCGGGTTGACGGAGGAGGCAGCAGCAAAAGAAGGCTTTGAAACCGTCTGCTCGGTGGTCGACTCCAGAAGCAAACACGGAATGATTCCCGGAATGAAACCTTGGAGAATTAAACTTGTCTTTGACAGGAAAACACAAAAAATTATCGGAGGCCAAATTGTGAGTCATGAAATTGCACCGGCCAGAGAAATTGACGCGGTCAGCGCGTTTATCCTTGGAGGCAAAACCATTTCAGATCTCACGACATTTACATCCGCCTGCAACCCGGATATTTCATCGGAGCCCAGTTTAGAACCGATTTCGATTGCGGCTGAACAGGCACTACAGCAGTTGAGAAAAATGTAATGGGACAGATTCGATTGGAAAAAAGCCGGCCATATGTCAGTTAATTTTACAGGTTGTCAAATCGCTACTCAACCCGAACCATTGTGGTTTTGCCGGACAGGGGTCAGGTTGTCATAAAATCATGAAAAGAGGTTGATAAGGAATAAAAAGAAAAAGGTATTGCCCTTGGGGTATTGACAAGGAAGCTGCCCGGGATACACTCCATACCGATGGTTGCGTGTATGGCCACGACCTTTTTATTGCTTCTTATGGCATGATAACCACCTGCATCGCAGGATTCACCCTGTATAAGTCACGTTTTCAGCATTTGCCATCTCATGGATGATTTTTTTAAGCTTTTCCACACTATTCCCATCTTTTTCCACGATGATCTTTTTGGTCCAGCCATCCAAAGATTCGTTGCGATTGTTATGAAAGGTCATCATGATAACCGGCAGAGTTGGAATGCGTTCCTCCAAAGCATCCATCAGGGACAATCTTTCCATATCCGGCAAGTCCAGATCAATAATCAACAGGTTAAGCGTCTCATGGCTGAATACCTGCTCAATAACCTCCTGGGTATTTTTGGCAAGCTGGATGCAATACCCTTCTGAAGAGAGTTCCCTTTTGAGCAGTTCACGAACACGTGGGTTCCTGTCGGCAATTAATATGGTATAATTTGTATTCACGTAGATTCCCGGTTACTGGTTGGTGTTTACCACGATTCGAGCAAGGGGTGTGCCATAGAAACAATGACAGGGGATATAATAATTTAACGATTTGAAATAATAAAATAAAAATTGAAAAATTCATTTTTCGTCCCTTTCAGGAAGCGCCTTCCCAATGTCGAATTTTTTTACATTGCGTAAAGGAAAAAATACACGATATGATTTGAATTGTGGCTTGTTATTTGCAATACTTGCGATGAAGAAAATTTTCCGTTCGGTATCGATTCAGCAAACAGTTTGAACAGGACAGCATATCATGTTTAACCAGATCAGCCTTCGAGCGAGACTCCTTGTTTTGATTGCCATACTGGCCATTATCAACCTGACAGGCTCTTTTCTGACCTTGTGGTATGGTTTCCAAACGCAAAACCGATATAAATTCCTCATCGATCAGAACATTTCCGCGCTCTTGGCTGCCCAGCAGCTTGAAACGGCTCTGGTGATGCAGAAAGGACTTCTCACCTATTATTTTCTGACAGGTTCACCTGACTGGCTCGATCAACTGAAAGTGCGTGAAAATGATTTCAAACAATGGCTGGAAAAAGCCAGAAACGCGAACTTCATCAAGAAAGCCGTACCGATTATCAACAAGATCGAATCGAAGTACCTTCAGTACGCCTTTGATCGGGATGCCGTTATCAGTCTGTATAAGGAAGGAAACCATGAAGAAGGTGTCAGAAAGCACTGGGATGTCAGAAAACAGTTTTTTGCTATTTTTGAATTGGCTGAAAATTTCAAGCGAATGCATGAAAAAAGCATTGAGGCGCAACGCCGTGTTTTACGGAACTCAGCCCGAAATGTTTTTTTCTTCGTTTTGGTGGAGATCCTCGGTGTCTTGACTTTAACGGTTGTACTCACTTTTGTTATCATCAAACAGGTTATGGGGCCGATCCGGGAGATTCTGTTAAAGACGGACAACAAGAAAACACCGCTTCAGATCGGCAATGAAATAAAAAATTTAAGCCGCGTGGTCAATGACATGGCTGTTGACATTGACCAGGCTCGCCTCAATCTGGAGAAAAGCCAGGAACACCTTGCGCAATCAGAAAAACTGGCCACGGTGGGGAAACTGGCTGCCGGTATGGCCCATAGTGTCCGAAATCCCCTGACATCCGTAAAAATGCGAATGTTTTCTCTGGAAAGAAGTCTTCAGCTTACCCCTGTTCAGAAAGATGACCTGGAGGTTATCTCTGAGGAGATCAGACATATCGATACCATTTTAAGAAATTTTCTTGAATTTGCCCGGCCTCCAAAATTGCGGTTTCAGATGGTTAGTCCCTCCGATGTTATTGATATGACCATCCAGCTGCTGAAGCATCGTTTCGAGACTTACAAAACCAGTGTTCAGATGAGAAGAACAAAGCGCTTGCCTTTGATACCGCTTGATTCGGATCAGTTGAAGGAGGTTCTGGTAAACCTCATGATCAATGCCTGCGAAGCAATGGGAGAGGGCGGAACCATCAAAATTTTTGAGGAGCTGGAACAGCATGAATTTCTTGGCACTGCGATAAAAATTCGAATTGAAGACAGCGGCCCGGGGATTCCCGATGAAATTCTGGAAAAGATTTTTGAACCATTTTTCAGTGTCAAGGAGGAGGGTTCCGGTTTGGGACTCAGCATTGCAAGACGAATTATTGAGGACCATGGCGGAGAGATTTTGGTTGCTTCCCGAGAGGGAGAAGGAGCGACCTTCTGCATTGTGCTGCCGATGAAGGAGAATAGTGATGGCTAAAATTTTGATTGTGGATGATGATCCCCAACTACGGAAAAGTTTTAACAAAATTTTATCGGAAGACGGGCATATTCTGCAGGTTGCCGCATCCGGTGAGAGCGGTGTCGCCATTGTCGAGAAAGATCCGCCGGACCTGGTAATTATGGATGTTCGGATGCCGGGAATGAGCGGTCTTGAAGCTTTTCAGATCATGCATAAAATCGAGCCAAAGCTTCCGGTTATCATCATGACTGCTTTCGGCACGACCGAAACCGCCATTGAAGCGACAAAAATGGGGGCCTTTGATTACATCCTGAAACCGTTTGAAATTCTGGATATTTTTGAATTGATCGAGAAAGCGCTCCAGGCAGGCCGGTTTATGCGCGATAACGTGAAGCTGGATCCACCTCCAAAAGTTTCAAACGAGGAGGCCATCGTCGGTCAAAGTTTTCCAATGCAGGAGATATACAAGGCGATTGGAAGAGTCGCTCCGACGGATGCAACGGTTCTAATCCGCGGTGAGTCAGGCACGGGCAAAGAGCTCGTGGCCCGTGCACTTTATCAATACAGCAAACGTTCGAACAAGTCCTTTCTGGTAATCAATTGTGTCGCCATACCGGAAACGCTGCTTGAAAGTGAACTCTTCGGCTATGAAAAAGGGTCCTTCACGGGAGCCGTAAGCCGAAAGATTGGAAAGATTGAGCAGGCGGATCACGGAACTGTTTTTCTGGATGAAATCGGCGATATGCCTTTTAACATCCAGGCGAAAATATTAAGACTTCTCCAGGAAAGGAGTATCGAACGATTGGGCGGCAGGCAGCCGATCCCGGTGAATGTCCGGATTATAGCCGCCACAAATCGTGATTTGGAAGATGCGGTAAACAAAGGCCGATTCAGAGAGGACCTTTATTACAGGCTGAAAGTAGTCAGCCTGTATCTTCCCCCCCTCAGAGAAAGAAAAGAAGATGTACCGCTTCTCGCGGAGTATTTTTTGAAACAGTTCTGTCATGAGATGGGCATCCCGAATCCAGGGATTTCTGAAACAGGGAAAAGACTTCTGCAGGAAAATGAATGGCCGGGAAATGTAAGGGAACTGTCCAATACAATTCAAAAATCTCTGATATTCAGCCGGGGAGGCCCCTTGTGCTATGAAGGAATTACCCTAGCGTCTCATAAGGGGCCAGATTTTTTTAAAAATACCGGTGAATTGGAAGGAGAAGATATCAATGATATCCTGAAGCGATGGATCCGAAAAAAAATAACGACATCACCCAGCGACAAGTTGTTTGATAAGCTGATTGGACACTTTGAGAGCATCATCACGGGTGAGGCTTTGAATATTACCAAAGGAAATCGTACCCAGGCTGCAAAACTGCTCGGGTTGTCCAGGCCGACCTTGCTTGCAAAAATCGATAAACATGACCTGAAAATTCAAACCGCCGTCAATATGCCGAACGATGTATAGCCGATGGTTTTAAGCAGGCGGCTTTTACAATTTTTTTGACACCTTTGATCGTTGCCTGTGACATCAGATCCGAGGCAAAGTTTTCAGCATCGATCAGGTTCAGTTCTGAAATCCGATGCTGGACAGAAGGTAAAAATTGAGGGTCCAAACTTAGGGTACGAACACCAATACCGATTAAAAAGGGTATAAAGCCGAGGTCACGAGCCATCTCTCCGCAGACGGAAACCTCTTTTCCTCCTTTTAAAACAGCGGTGACTATTTTTGACAGTCCCCGTAATACGGATGGATGCCAGGGTTGATAATAATCAGACACCCGTATATTGGTCCGATCAACAGCCAGCATAAACTGTATAAAATCATTTGTGCCGATCGAAAAAAAATCAGCTGTCTGAACAAATTCGTCCATGATCTCCAGTACAGAGGGCAGTTCAACCATCATGCCGACTTCCGGGTTGCCAAGATGCGGCAGCTTTTTTTCCGCCAGATCGTCTATGCATTCTTGAACAACTGTTTTTGCCTCTAAAAATTCATCCAGAGATGAAATCATGGGAAACATGATCCGGACTTTTCCGGTTTCAGCCGATGCTCGCAGAATAGCTCGGATCTGCTGTTGAAAGATGTCCCTGTGCTTTAAGGAAAAGCGTATTGATCGGCAC
>CAZOEW010000005.1:8425-40586 GCA_964578935.1 uncultured Desulfobacterales bacterium
GAGCTGGGGGTTGGCTTCTCCTGTTGCGTCTGAATAGGAAAGCACTTTATCTCCACCGATGTCTAACGTTCGAATGGTAACACTTTTGTCGTTCATATCTTTTATCAGGCGCTTGTAAATTTCTACCTGCTCTTCCTCAGATGGAAATATTGAGCGGATCAGAAAGGGAAATTCAGTCCGGTACAGGCCGATACCCTCGGCTTTGAGTTTTTTCGCAACCGCCACTTCACTTAAGAGGTTTATATTGGCCTGAAGGTGTACCTGCGTGCCGTCACGGGTGTGGGTGGTCGAGGACATTCTGAGGCTCAATGGCTCGGCTTTTTTCCGGGCTTTATTTCGTGCTTCGAATTGATGGATAACCTCTTTGGATGGATGGATATAAATACTTCCGATTTCAGCATCCATAAGAATCGGGGTTCCGTCTGGAAGATTCAACAATTCAGCACGATCGGCGATCATGAGAGGAATCTGCAAGGAGCGGGATAATATGGCAATGTGTGATGTGATGCTGCCGCTGACTAAAAGAATTCCCTTTACCTTTTCGGATGCAAACTTCAGAATATCGGAAGGATAAAGATCTCTTGCGATGATGATTCTTTTTTTACGGATAACCGATTCATTCAGACTTTTTACAAAAAGGTTTTTCAAAATACGCAGCGCGAGATCTTCCACATCATTTGCTTTTTCTCTGATATAGGCATGGGTGCTTGATGAGAATATGGAAATATACTTTCGATACATTTCTCTGACAGCTTCTGAAGGAGCTACTCCATTTTCGATAAGCGTAACCATTCCTCCGACAAAACTCGGATCTTTCAAGATCATAAAATGAGCTGAAAAAATCAGTGAGGCGCTTTCCGGAAGATGGGCGGCAAAGCGTTTCTGAAGTGATTTTAGCTGGCTGGTTGTTGCCTGGATTGCCCGGTGAAAATCCTGTATTGTCAGCGAAGCGCTTTTTATCGGATCTTCAACGAGTAACGCATCATGGCTTCTATCAAAAATCGTCGCAGGCGCAAATGCATATCCGGATGAGCTGACTTCAGCTTTGATAAACCTCAGGCTTTCAGGAATCGTATGTATGGCGGGCTGACTTTCAGTCCGGTGCACCTCCAGCAGGGATTGTGCATTTTCAATTGCACCGGCCAGTTGAGATGCCAGGGTTCTCAGCACCAGCATGTCCAATTCGTCGAAAAAATTATTTTTTTCATGCTGAACAACCAACACCCCGATTTTTTCAATTCCCCGATGGATTGGAACTGCGAGAAAAGAGTTGAATCGGTCTTCGCCTGCTTCTGCAAAATATTTATAATGAGGGCTTTTGGATGCGTCACCTTCATTCACCGGCTGAAGGCGGGCAAGGGATAATCCGGCAAGCCCTTCTCCCAGATTCATTCGAATTTTTCCGACTGCATCAGAATTCAGGCCTGTGGTGGATTTTAAAACGAGCTGTTGAGAGCTTCCTTCATAAAGGTATATGGAGCATACGTGCGCTTTGAGATGCTTTGAGACAAGCGAAACGGTTTTTTGGAGAAAATTTTCAATGTTCCCACTTCCCGTTATCAGGTTGGACAACTCGCCGATATTATAAAGAAGGTTTAGATGGCCATGTTTCTTTTGGGGCATATTAAAGATCTTTGAACAATTGGTGATATACATCGGAGATATAGACAATGCCGACAGGTTTTCCATTTTCCAGAACCGGCAGGCGGCGATATTTATTTTTAACCATGCGGTCGATGATTACCATCAGATGATCATTCAGTTTCGCGCTCACGATATTTCGACTCATGATCTGTCGCACCGTTTTATCCTTAAGATCGTTTGTGAAATGCTTTAAGGCCCCATCCCACGGGATCGTTTCACCGTCGATACCCTGGTTCAAAAAGTTCGGCCGAAAGTGAAAAAGAACATCAAACATGGTTGCGATGCCTACCAGTTGATTATAATCATCGGTCACCATCAGGCTGACCGTTTTATGACCGGTTTTGCGAATTTTTCCGTTCAGAATCATTTGAATCAATTTTTTAGCAGGCGCGTCAGCGTGAATTGTATCAAAGTCTTTAACCATGATATCTTTTGCGAATAATGTCATTGCATTCTCCAAAGTACGATTTTTAAGCTAAAAAAATGGTTGGCCGGTTGTGTCGTATCAGTTCCCAGCCATTTAACCAGCCATTTAATCAGATACATTTAACCTCCGCGACAGATCGAGTCAATAAAAAATATATACACTCTTTTCTTGAGTCAGGTAAAGAATGTCGAGATGTTTCAAAAATAATTTTTCGAATAAGGTTTCTATGTTTAAGAGATCAGCGCTGAATAGCTTTTATTCCTGCAATTGACCCATAACAGCAAAAAAACCGGAGGCACATTCGGTTATATTTTCAAACAGCTTTACGATCTCTCAGCACCTGATGCCGGATTGTATTTTTCCCGCTTTTTTTTGCCGCATACATGAGCATGTCGGCTTTATGGATCATCTCTTCGATGTTTTCCGGCATGCACTCATATGTTGCGATGCCGATACTTACGCTTGGCTGCCATTGATCCTGAAGAGTCGATAGCAATAGTTTTTTTTGAATTTTGGAAGCCACGCGGCAGGAATCACCACTGCCGGTTTGGGGCAGCAGCACAGCAAATTCATCTCCGCCAAAGCGTGCAGCAATATCAATCACTCTGATATTTGATTTGATAATATTCGCGATGGAACACAGAAGTTTGTCTCCGGCATAATGCCCAAAAACATCATTGATGGTCTTAAAATTGTCCACATCAATGTAGAAAATTGAGATGTGATACCCAAATCGCTGCGCCTTGTTCCATTCGATATCCATGTATTCAAAAAATGCCCGGCGGTTTAACAAGCCCGTAAGGGGATCGGTTCTCGCAAGCTTCTCCTGCATCTCACCCGCCTTTCGGAGTTCAGAAACTAGATAACTCATGAAAAAGAAGACGATGAGGCGAAAGGTCTCATTCAAAACAGGTACGAGCGGTTTTGAAAAACGTTCAATCATCGATACATCCGCTATCAGCCATGATAGAGCACTGGTTAATGAAATGAATATTCCGGCTTTAAAATTGATATTCCATGCTGCCAGGGTTATCGGGAACAGGTAAAATATCGATAACGCATATTCTGCTCCGGTGTAATAACGAAGCATGCTGATAAACAGCGTGACACAGAAGCAGAAAAAAATGAGCTCCCGATGTTTCCATCTATTAAAAAGGTTTACCAGGAACATGGATGTTTTTTCTGACGGCAGCAGAACAAACCGCAGAATAATTCCTCCAACAGGCTGAATCTTTTTTGATTCGTGACAGGCATGTTATCGGCCCTTAGCATATGTTTTTCATCTCTAAACAGTTATCAGGAATTCAGTCTATAGGGATTGATTAACAGTATCGGGACAGGAGAAGTTTTCGCCATTCTCTCGGCAACTGAACCGAAAAGAATTTTATCAATTCCTTTACGCCCGTGAGTCCCCATGACCAGAAAATCGATTTTTTTATCACGGATGTGGTCTATGATCTCTTCGGGAATATCGCCATAGACAACATGGGCTTTTGCGTCAGGGAAACCGTCAAAGTTTTGATTTTTAAAATGGATCAGCTTGGCTTCTGTTTCCCCTAAAACCATATCATTGAAGGATTCAAGAGAGTGACCTTCCTGATAAGCCGCCGTAAAATATCCTGCAGGTCTTACAACCGTGATAAGGTGAATTTCGGCTTGGAATTTCTGAGCCAGCAGTTCCACAAAAGGAACCAGCTGGATCGAAATTTCTGAAAGATCGACAGGGAAAAGAATACGGAATTGTTTTTGAACCTCAGATAGTTTGGATCTGTATGGGTTAACCAGAAAAATCGGAATGGTTGAGGTTTTCAGAAGTCGTTCCGCAATGGATCCGAAAAGTATTTTATCCAGGCCTTTGCGTCCATGGGTTCCTAATATCATCAAATCAATTTTTTTGGATTTAATATAGTTTGTTATTTCTTCTGAGATATCACCGATTGCGACCGAGGAAGAAGTATCTGAAAATTGTTTAAAGTGCTTTTCTTGAAATTCATAAAGACTTGTTTCACAGCCTTCAATGATATTGGTGTAAAAATTTCGAATCGTGTCCTTAGACACATACATTTCGGTTAAATAGTCAAATTCTCTCACCACAAAAAGCAGATGGATTTTTGCCTTAAAACGTTCCGCCATCAGACAGACATAGGGAACCATTTTAGCAGACGTTTTGGAAAGATCCACCGGGAACAATATGGTATTAAATTTTTTCATTTTATGACTCCCGTATGTGTACATGAAAATGAAACTGGTTTATGCATGATTCATATTGCCGGTTCAATTTTTTCCGGTCTTCCGGAATCCTTACCACACGTTTCTCGACGTGCAAAAGAGTTTACAAAAAATATAGCAATGGATGTGCCACCGCAAAATAAACCGATTGCCATCGGTTAACCTCATTAAATCATGATATAAAATAAGATTCATCTCCCACGGGTGTCTGTATGGGCATGGTTCCAGATGTCAGAATATTTTACACTGTGTAAAACGAATACCGATCTGCCGGGGCTGTTTTGAATCATTACCGCTTGTTATGCCAATACTGTCGGGAGCTGAGATCTTTGTGACCTGAACCGCTTTTATTTGACAGGCGTGAATCTTTTGTCCTATAGTTTATGGTCCGAGCGGTAATCCGGTCGGCATGTACGCCCTAACTATTTGGAATAATAATTTTTTAATTTTATTTTTTTTGATCTGCCTTTCGTGAGAGTCGTTTGGCACATCGTTTGCTGCAGGTTTATTGAATTTTGCAGAACAACATTACGATCCAACCATGCCGGTAAGGGGCAACCGAAAAATATGCTTAAAAGTAAAGTTTTTGAAAACCCGTATTATAGATCCCTGACACGAAAAATGGTTCTGACGGTGATCATTGTGTCGTTCATGCCCATGATATTGGTTACCGGTTTAATTTTGAATGAATTTCGAAGATCTTACTCTGAAAAAGTCAATGCCCACCTTAAAGAAGTGGTCCTGAAACACAAACAGAATATCGATACATTCCTGAAGGAAAAAACAAGCTATATTCGATTTCTGGCCAAAACAGTTGGAATTAAACAATTGAGCGACGAATTGTTTTTAGCGCAGAGGCTCTATATGCTTCAGGAGGAATATGGCCCGGTTTTTGTGGATCTGGGAGTCGTTGATAAAGAGGGGCATCAGATCGCCTATGCCGGTCCTTTTAAACTGGGAAAGGCGAATTACTCGGAAGCGGAATGGTTTAAAAAAGCGATCCAGAACCAGTTTTTTATCAGCGATGTCTTTCTGGGTCTGCGGGGTCTGCCTCATTTTATTATTTCCGTAAAACAGGAAAGTCAAGGTGAGGATTGGATTTTGCGCGCTACCATCGATTTTGTCGCCTTCAATACACTGGTCGAAAACGTTCGCATCGGGGAGACCGGGTTTGCGACCATTCTGAATCGAAAAGGTGAATTCCAGACGAAGCCTCCAGTCGGGATTACTCAAGAAAAAGATATCTATACAGATCTTCTGGGTAAAAAATCCGAAAGTCTTGACGGAATTCTCATCTCCAGGATTAAAGATGATTTGGGCATTGAATATATCTATGTTGCATCCTTTCTCAAAGATGGAGAATGGCTTCTTGTATATCGCCAGAACACTTCTGATGCTTTTTCAATTCTGAAACAGACAACGAGGCTGGCCCTTATTATATGTTTTCTTGGCGGCATCGGGATCATCACCATGGCATACCTTCTGTCCAGGCGGATGGTGAACCGTATTGCAAGATCTGATCTGGAAAAGGAAATGATGAACCAGCAGGTGATCGAAACAGGCAAACTGGCCTCTGTCGGAGAGCTTGCGGCCGGTATCGCCCATGAAATCAACAATCCGGTTGCCATTATGGTGGAAGAAGCAGGATGGATTCAAGATCTTCTTAAAGAAGAAGAGTTTTCGGAAAGTAAAAATCTTGAGGAGTTTGAAAGAGCATTGAGACAGATTAACACTCAGGGGAAGCGCTGCAAGGAGATTACCCATAAACTACTGAGTTTTGCCCGGAAAACGGATTCCACAATACAGGAGATCAACATCAAGGACCTGATTCAGGAGATTATAGAACTGACAGGTCAGCGCGCGAAGTACAGTAACGTGATCATTGAAACAAGTTTTCAGGAAAATTTGCCTTCCTTCCGCGCTTCCAACACTGAAATGCAGCAGATTTTTTTAAACCTGATCAACAATGCAATTGATGCGATGGAGAAGACCGGCGGAACGGTCAACATTAAAGTCAGTCTTGAGCCGAAAAACATTGTCGTGGAAGTGGCCGATAATGGACCCGGAATTCCGCAGTCAAATCTGGCCCGGATATTCGATCCTTTTTTTACGACAAAGCCGGTAGGAAAGGGAACCGGGTTGGGACTCTCCATCTGTTATGGCATCATTAAAAAAATTGGTGGGGAGATTCATGTAAAAAGCGTTGTCGGTCTGGGTACGACTTTCCGTGTTTATTTTCCTGTTGGAACACATGACTAGAGTTGAAAACCCTAACATTAACGGTGACATTTCCTTACGTAATCACGCAATGAGTCCATTGCTGAAAATGAATATTAAGAAAGGAGAACAATCATGACGATTGCAAACGTGCTTCTCGTGGATGATGAAACGGCCTTTGTGGAAACCATGTCCAAGCGACTGATCAAGAGAGATCTGAACGTTGCCAAGGCGTTTAGCGGTGAAGAAGCGATGGCATACCTCGCGAAAAATGATAATGTCGAGGTTGTCATTCTGGATGTAAAGATGCCCGGTATGGACGGCAATGAAACACTCAGGGAGATCAAAAAGCTCTATCCGCTTGTAGAGGTAATCATGCTGACCGGACACGCGACTGTAGAGTCTGCTATTGAAGGCATGAAGCGGGGAGCATTGGATTACCTGATGAAACCGTGTGAAATGGAACAGTTGATGGCCAAGGTTGATGACGCGGTTTCGAAAAAAAGGCGACATGAAGAGAAAATCGCTGAGGCGAGAATAAAGGAGATTACTTCCCGCCGAGCTTGAGGGAGCTTTATGATGAACACGACTAAAACTTCAACAACAAAAAAAATCAGACTCCTGCTTGTTGATGATGAAGCGGGTTTTGTGGCGATACTTTCAAAACGAATGCGAAAGAGAGGGTTTGAGGTAAGTGGAGCAAACAGCGGGGCTGAGGCAATTCAAATCCTTCGTAAACGGGATTTCGATGTTGTTGTTTTAGATTTGAAGATGGAAGATATTGATGGTCTCGAGGTGCTTAGAATTTTTAAAAAGATGGTGCCGGACCTTCCGGTGATCATGTTGACGGGGCATGGGTCTGAAGAAGCCTCCCGAGAAGGATTGAAGATCGGCGCCGCTGATTATCTGACAAAACCATGCGAACTGGAAGAGTTGATTTCCAAAATTCACGATGTTGTTTGAGAATAGAGGTGACGATATGGATGCTTACCCTTTCAATGTTCTGTTTGTAGATGATGAAATTGAATTTCTGGAGACATTGATCAAACGGATTAAAAAACGAGGGATTACCGCATCCGGCGTAAAAAGTGGTGAGGAGGCTATTGGCTTTCTCTCCGAAAACCAGGCGGATATCGTTGTGCTGGATGTGAGAATGCCGGGAATGGATGGGATACAGACCTTGCGGAAAATTAAGAAAGAAAATCCGCTTATCGAAGTAATCATGCTTACGGGTCATGCATGCCTTGAAGTCGCTCGGGAAGGTATGGAAATCGGAGCTTTTGATTATCTGATGAAACCGATCGATATTGATGAGCTGATTTATAAACTGGAAGATGCCCACAGCAAAATCAAAATACAAAAAGAAAAGATCGAAAAGCTCAAAGATGTGGCGGAATCTTTAAAGTAAAAAAGGTTCGGTCTCCTGATTGCAGCTGCTTAACGTGGATTCAGATATGAAACAATAGATTAATTTTAATAGAGGAGCTACGAACAATGAATTTTTTTCGACAGTGGGGACAATTTATGATGATGGGCGCAAAAGCCCATGCGAAGTGGGAAATCGATAATTCAAATACCATCCTTCGGGACAGGAAACGGGTGTTTGTACTTATTCTCCTGCTTGTTCCGGTCGTTCTCGGCGGTATCGTATTCGCGGATCAGATCGGAGAGGGGTTGCCGGAGCTGCTGGGCGGCAAAAAGGCCTACAGCCCGGCATTCTATTCAACGGGAATTTTTATCGTATCCATTCTGATCGGAATGGGTGCCGGCTTGATCACGGGATGCATTGGCGCAGGCGGGGGGTTCATTATCGCCCCTGCACTCATGAGTGCCGGCATAAAAGGAATACTGGCTGTCGGAACAGATCTCTTTCACATTTTTGCCAAAGCGATCATGGGGAGCATCATCCATCGAAAGCTGGGCAATGTATCTGTTCCGCTGGCCATCGTCTTTTTGCTGGGCGCCATTGTCGGAGCAACCGCAGGCGGTTTCCTGAACCGAATCCTTTATGAGATCAATCCGGTTTTAAGTGATGCCTTTATTACCAGCGTATATTCCTTTATGCTCGGGTTTCTGGGCCTCTATGCGATGACCGACTACCTCAAAGCCCGTAAAAAGGGTGCTGTCGGTTCCGACCCTCACCGCAGTGAAGGCGCAGAGATGGGAAACCTTCCCAAAAAACTTCAGAGTGTGAATATACCCCCGATGGTAAGTTTTGATTTTGATCTCATACCCGGTGGCCGAAAGATTTCATGGGTTTTTTTGGTTTTGAGCGGTGCTCTTGTGGGTCTCGCTGCCGGAATTATGGGTGTAGGCGGGGGGTTTTTAACCTTTCCGATATTCGTCTATATGCTTGGAGTCTCCTCCATGACAACGGTAGGGACGGATATTTTCCAGATTGTTTTCACTGCCGGATACGCATCCATAAGCCAGTATGCAATTTACGGTTTTATTTTTTATACCCTGGCTATGGGGATGCTGCTGGGCTCCCTGCTGGGAATTCAGATCGGCGCACTGGTCACAAAGGTCGTAACCGGGATTACCATACGCGGTTTTTATGCCATGGCGGTCCTGGCAGGTTTTGTCAACCGGATTTTTGCACTTCCCGCCAAGCTGGGTGAGATGGGAGTCATCCCCATATCAAAGCAGATGGGAGCGGTTTTAGATACAATCGGGATATGGGCCTTTTTTGTTGTAATCGGGGGGTTCAGCGTCTGGGTGATCGGTACCTTTCTACTCAATATCGGCACCCTGAAGGGGAAGGAGGTGCGATCATGATATCAGATAAAAAGAAATTTTTCATGGGTGCTGGTTTGCTGCTATCCTTTTTTATTGTGCTTGCAATATTTTTTTCACCGGTTTTTGACGGACAAAACGGTCTTGAATATTTAGACAACCTTTACAACTCCATATCAAAAGGATCCGCTTACTATATTCCTGATCTCAAGGACAGTTCTGCGGCGCATAACGGAAAAATGGTAACCGTGAATCTTGCATTGAAAGACGCGGATGAGGCAAAACAGACTTCCCTGCTGTTTCTTGCCGGCGGCGCAACGGTTGATATACGTGGTTCGGAATTGAAAGTTTCAGGTGATTTTGGGAAAATTCTTGAAAATTGCCTGGATGACTCGGATCAGATGTATTTGAATCAGGGCGAAAAACTGAGCGGTAAATACGGTTATGACGAAAAAAGAGTTCTTTATAACTGGTGGACAGCCACCAGCCTGATGGATAAGGACTTCAAAGAACAGAGATTGTTCAAGGAAGCTGAAGTCGTGACAACTGTTAAAAACAGGGCGGTTGAGACGGCTTACAACTATTATAAAATCAAGCCCCAGAAAATTTCAGAGCGATTGGGCATTGTTATTTTTTCCCTGATATTCTATGTTGTTTATACGCTTTGGTATGGTTTTGCGATCATGTATATGTTTGACGGCTGGGGATTGAAACTTGAGCATTAAATCGGCTTTTAAGTAGACGGCGAGAGGCTTTGGGTTATAAGCCTCTCGCTTATAAAATGGAACTGCGTGATGCGCCGATTCTTTTTTTTTATCAAGGAGAAATTTTTTCAGAAGAAGAAAATAGAATCCGGTAATGTTGAAGCCATCCGTCTTGATTTCAAGGAAAGATATCACAATTTTAAACTTCTTCTGAATGCAAACAACCGATCCCTCGAAATCATGGCGGATATTGAAAAGGCTTTACGGGAAGGACTTCCATTTGGAATGTCATTTGTAAAAGCACATTGCACCGCTGTTTCCGTGAATGTCTACCGAATGATCCGCAAGCTGGACAAACTGGCACCCGAAAAATATTCGGCGCTTCATGACCGATTTAAGTCCATCCGGGACGAAATCAATCCTCTGCTCACCAGAAAGACAATCTTCGAAGACAATCGCCTTGTAATACCCTTATGTGATATCAAAATGGATATGGCTGATATGGTGGGCAGCAAGATGGCCAATATCGGAGAAATGAAAAATCAGATTAAGATAAGGGTGCCGAATGGCTTTGTGATCACTGCATTCGCATATGAACGTTTTCTCCAGCATAATGATCTGAAGGCTGAAATTGACCAGCGCATTCAGTCAACCCCTCCGGATAACATGGAGGCGCTTTATACGCTTTGCGCGGAGATTCAGCAGATGATCATCCGGGCTGAAATCCCCCCGGATTCCAAAGAAGCGATCAATAACGCTATAACAAACCTTAAACCTGAACCGGGAAAAAAGATTACGCTGGCGCTTCGGAGCAGCGCGTTGGGAGAAGATTCGGCTGAGAGTTCTTTTGCCGGCCAGTATCGAAGTATACTGAATGTGAGTATTGAGAACATTTTTCAGGCATACAAAGAAGTTGTAGCGAGCAAATACAGCCTTCCGGCGCTTACCTATCGTTTGAACAGGGGGTTCCGGGATGAGGATATTTCCATGTGTGTCGGATGCCTGAACATGCTGGATGCCATTTCAGGAGGTGTGGCCTATTCTCACAACCCGATGGAAATTCGTGATGATTCCATATTTATCAATGCGGCATGGGGGCTGCCGAAATCCGTTGTAGACGGGTCCGTGGCCTGTGACCTTTTTGTCGTATCCAGAAAGCCTTCTATGGAAGTAACCCACAAAGAAATTCAGGAAAAGGGTAAAAAATTTGTTTGTTACCCTGAAGAAGGCGTATGCCGTCTGGATGTCGTAGGCGATACCCGGTCAATGCCGTCCCTAACCGATGAGCAGATATTGAAACTTGCTGAACTGGTTGTAAAAATTGAAGCCTGTTACGGATCTCCCCAGGACATCGAATGGGCCTTAACTTCAGAATCGCCTTCTGATTTTTATATCCTGCAGTGTCGACCCCTTCAGCAGCAGAACCGGTCTGAGAAAACATTTCCATCCGCGCTATCAATAGATCCTGAAAGGATAATCGCAAAAGGGGGAGTTTTTGCAAGCCCCGGAGCAGCATCTGGTGAGGCATATCTGGCGGAAAGAGGAGTGGATATTCTGAATTTTCCGAAAGGAGGCGTTCTGGTGACCCGTCAGGCTCTCCCCATCTGGGCGCCCCTTCTTGATCGGGCTGCAGCAGTCATAACGGAACAGGGTGGATTCGCAGGGCATCTTGCAAACGTGGCCCGGGAATTTGAGGTTCCAGCTCTTTTTGGCGTAAAAGGCATTACAGAAAAGATAAAGCCGGGAGAGGTCGTAACCGTTGATGCCGAGGGGCTTACGATCTACAGGGGCAAGATTGAAAAGCTTTTAACCATGACCGGGAAAAAGAAAAACATGATGGCGAACAGCCCGGTCTACGAAACATTGAAGAAGGTCAGTTCATATATTGTGCCTCTCAACCTGCTTGATCCGGACTCCCCTGAATTCACCCCTTCAAATTGCAGGACTTTTCATGACATCACGCGGTTTATCCATGAAAAATCGGTCCAGGAGATGTTTAATTTTGGTAAAGAACATAATTTTTCAGAACGTTCAGGCAAGCAGCTGTATTATCATGTTCCCATGCAGTGGTGGATTTTAAATCTGGATGATGGGTTCAAGGAAGAGGTGACAGGTAAATATGTGAGGCTGGATAATATAATCTCCATCCCGATGCTGGCGTTATGGGAGGGAATTGTGGCGATTCCCTGGGATGGGCCGCCGCCGATAGACGGCAGGGGCTTTATGTCTGTCATGTATCAGGCAACCGCGAATACAGCTTTGAATACCGGAACCCGCTCCAGATATTCTGAGCGCAATTATTTCATGATTTCAAAGTATTATTGCAGCTTAAGCTCCAGGCTTGGGTTTCATTTTACAATACTCGAAGCCCTTGTAAGTGAGAGAAGCTCTGAAAATTATATCAGTTTTCGATTTCAGGGCGGTGCAGCTGATTATGAACGCAGAATCAAACGCGTGCAGTTCGTCGGCGAACTTCTGTCTGAATACGGGTTTGCAGTTACCATAAAAGAGGATAATCTGACAGCCCGCGTGGAGGGCCATGAATCTGAATTCATGAAGGCGCGGCTTAAGATAATCGGTTACCTTACGATCCATACCCGGCAGCTCGATATGATCATGTCCAGGCCCGCTGCGGTCAGCCACTATCGCTTGAAGTTCAAAAAAGATATTGAATCGATGATTTCCTCTGATCCTGAATTTGGTATGGTATGAAGCGCAAAGGCTGCAGCATTATCTTCGTCAATGATACAGATCAGGTACTTCTTTTTTTGAGAGATGATATCCCGGAAATTCCCTACCCGAACATGTGGGATGTTCCCGGTGGACACCTTGAACCCGGAGAAACCCCTGAAGCGTGCATTGTACGTGAAATGCGGGAAGAAATGGACCTGGAGCTTGAAGATTTTAAACTTTTTTCGGTTCGGGAGTTTGATGACAGAATCGAATACACCTTCTGGAAGAAGCAGAATCTCGATATTTCTCAGATAACGCTTTGGGAGGGACAGCGTCTGGATTGGTTTAGCAAAGAAGAGGTCGAAAAAACAGAACTGGCAATGGGGTTTAATCAGATCCTCGAATCCTTTTTCCTGGAGGCTCCTTTTCTGGGTTTACCGCATTTGTCCGGGTAACGTTCCGATTCCCCGTATGCGCTATGGCAATCAAGTGGCGATCATGGTGAAGTCTATTGAGGCCACTTGATCAAAGGTTCGGGGTCACGGTTTAATCGAAATTTGATGATCCTGCAGTCAGTCCAGTCCCGCCGCCGAATACGTTGAAATCGATTATCCCAGAAAATGATCCGTGTATTTGATCTGGTCTTCCAGTATCTCAATGCTCTCTTCTTCACCACATCTGAGGCAGCGAACATCATCAGGCGCTGTTTCAGCCGGTATTTCGATGGGTGATTTGCATTTGATGCATTTGACCACTGTTTTATCAGCATCTGTTTTTTCCAGAAAAAAGCCGCTGCTTTTCGAATATTTTTCTTCAAGGCTCTTTTTGTTGGGCGGGATTTTCTTTCCGATAAAAGCTTGAATTGCTTTACGAATGCATTCCCTGTCATCCCCCTTCCCAAGCTCCCGAAGCTTGTTATACTCACTCTTTGTAATCACAAGCTTCACTTCGATCAGATGGGAATTTTCCATGGTGGTCGTGAGTTTTTCAAGGGCGGCGGCATAATCTGCGATTTTCATATCACCGGCCTGGATTTTCCTCTGTATTTCGCCGGCAATCTCCTCAGAGGTGAACCATTTGCCGTCAACTTTAATTTTTGCTTCTTCCATATTGATATCTTTCATGGATACCTCCCTCTCATGCGGCAATACATCGTTATATTCTGTCCGTTCACACGAGCGCGGCTTCTATATGAATGTAGATCCCATCATGAAGCCTGCTTTTGTATTATCACAATCCATGCCAGTGCGAAGAATTTTTATTACGCCCTGTAATCATTATGGAATAAATAATTCCTGGAAAAACTTGAAAAAATGATAATTGTATGGTAGTGATATATCACTATGAATGATTATATTTCGTCATTTTTTGTGATATATCAATATTCAACTGGCCATATTTCATCAGAGGAGAACCTTTCCAACTCGGGTGCAATATCACGTGCACCATACGCCGGTGAGCATCGAGAACCACTGTTTTGTTAAAAAATATGGTGTGGTACTTATTTTGCAGAGAAGACATGAAAAAGGCTGCAGGAAACAGGTTGTTTCGGAGGGTATGTACGTTATGTTTCGGCTGAATATGAACGATTCAAGATAGCATGCTGAGGAAGAATTATGGATAACAAACCGTTTGCGCTTTTTAAGTCTTTTTCAGAAGAGCTTGACCCTTCCGAACTGCAGCGAAAATTTCTCCATGCGCTTTTAAAACTCCAGAATGTTGAAAGAGGCTCCATCTGGATTAAAAAAGGCAACCGATATCGTTGTGTCGAGGCTGCCGGCCGCCAATGCGACAAAATCAAAGGAGCCGAGATCGATGAAAAACAGCAGAGCATTGTCGGATGGGTTATTGAAAACGCCAGCATGACCATATCCAATCCCAGTAAAGATTCACGCCACTACAAGGAGTTTGAAGAAAACCTGACCCTGAAAAGCAGCCTGATCCTCTGCTTTCCGCTTTTTTTAAAAAACAACAAGGTATATGGAGCTGTTCAGCTTATCGACACCAGCCCGTCAAAGGACAGAATCAATCTTGATAAGGCTTATCTTTATCATATTCAGGATCTGGTCAATATCGGATCTCTTGCTTTAAGCAGCGCCATTCTTTTCAGTGAACAGCAGAAAGAAACCCGGGCATTGAAGAGCGCCCTTCAGGAAATCCGGAATGGCGGGATTTTGATCGGGCAGAGTCCATCTTTTCACAGCTGTATGGAAATGATACGCAGCTATGCCTTTACCGATTATCCGGTCATGATAACAGGCGAAAGCGGCACCGGAAAAGAACTGGTCTCTCAGGAAATACACCGTCTCAGTAATCGCAGGAATAAGCCTTTTCTAGTACAGAATTGCAGTGCCATACCTGAGAATCTTCTTGAAAGCGAACTCTTCGGCTATACAAAAGGCGCTTTTTCAGGCGCTGTTAAAGATAAAATCGGCCTTTTTGAAGCTGCCGAGGGAGGAACGGTTTTTCTGGATGAAATTGGAGACATGCCCATGAATCTTCAGGCCAGAATATTACGGGTGATTCAGAATTCAGAGATAAAACCCCTTGGAGAAACGAAAGTAAAAAAAATAGACATAAGGGTCATATCCGCAACCAACAAGGAGATCAAAGATCTTGTTGATGCAAAGGATTTCAGGGAAGATCTCTACTACCGTCTTTCGGTCCTTCCGCTGCATCTTCCTTCATTGAAAGAAAGGCGGGAGGATATTCCTCTTCTGATGAATCATTTTATGAATAGGGAAGCGATTAAAAATGATATTCCGTTGAAAAAAATGAGTTCCGAAACCATGCGGCATCTCATGTCCTATCACTGGCCTGGCAATATCAGAGAGTTGGAGAACCTTGTCCGTTATCTGCTTGTTGCAACAGATGATGATCCAATCACTCCACTTGATCTCCCGGTTCATTTTATCAATAACAGGCACCTCAGACCTTCTGAAAAGATTGTTGCGGAAGAAGGTGACAGGATGCAGAAGTTTTTGAAAATTGAACGCTATGAAAATGCCCTGCAGTTTGAAAATCAGTCCTGGGAGGAAATCGAAAGGTCCTATGCATTATATCTCCTCCGAAAATATCACTGGAATGTTACCTGGGCAGCAAAAGATGCCGGCTTGAACCGTTCTACATTCGCTTCACGAATGAAGCGGCTGGGTATCAAAAAACCGGAGGAGATGGCGGAATCGAATCTTTTGCAGTAACCTGTAATTTTTGAGTTCAAATCATGACCCATGAGTTACATCCTGAAAAAAACCCACTCGCGGAATGTCTGGATTCTTTATCGCGGTGATTTGTCAGGATCTCTGCTGCTCCTTTTTAATTGTGTTATACATGTCAAATGCTTTTTCAGGCTTTTCGTTCTCATGAACTACTGCGCTGACAGCCTGTATCATTGCTTCAGGACATTCTGCCTGAAAAATATTTCGGCCCATGTCCACGCCGCTTGCCCCTTGCTGGACAGCGTTATACGCCATGCTTAACGCCTCCATTTCCGGAATTTTTTTACCTCCGGCAATGACAATTGGCACCGGACAGCACGAAGTTACGGTTTCAAAGTCTTTTTCCACATAATATGTTTTAATATAATGAGCCCCGAGTTCCGCGCAGATTCTGGTGGCGAGCCTGAAATAACGCGCATCACGGGCCATATCCGTTCCAACGGCCGTAACAGCCAGAGTGGGAATTCCATAGCGGGTCCCTATATCTATCAGTTGCGTCATGTTGATGATAGACTGTTTTTCATATTCTCCGCCGATGAATACCTGAACGGCCATTGCGCACACATTCAACCTGATTGAGTCTTCGATATTTACGGCTATTTCTTCATTGGACAGTTCTTTAAGAATACTGGTACCGCCGGTTGCCCGAAGAACGATCGGTTTTGTTTCCGAGGGCGGAACAATACTTCTGAGAATCCCCCGTGTAAGCATCAGTGTGTCGGCATATTGAACAAGGGGAAGTATATTGATGTCGATCCTCTCCAGGCCTGTAGTAGGACCCTGAAAATAACCATGGTCTACTGCCAGCATAACCGTTCGCCCGGATTTGGGGTTAAAGATTCTTGCAAGCCGATTTTTCATTCCCCAGTCAAGAGAATTTGACCCTTTTAGAAAAAAGCCCTCGGTTTTCTGGGGAATATCCGTATAAAAACTTTTCGACTCTTTCACACCATCAAGATCAGCCATTGCAAAGCCTCCTTTCTAATTGATTAAATTTATACATTCCGATCACCTGGGGAAAGCTTCCGGTACTCCGCCGTCCACCGGAATTGTCGCGCCGGTAGTTGGTGTTTGGTCCGCAGCAAAGAAGACAACCGCATTTCCAACGTGCTCTGCCAGTACGGATGTCTTCAACAGGTTTCTCTGGCGATAGTATTCCTTCAGATCTTCAGGCTCCAGCCCCCGGGATTTCATCCTGTCCGGTCCGATAAGATCCCAAAGTTTAGAGGATATGTTCTGATTGTCAAAAACCGCATCCGGATTTACCATATTGACTCGAACCCCAATTTCAGAAAGTTCCAGGGCGGCGACTTTTGAAATCTGGTGCGCGGCAGCCTTGGAAGCGCTGTATGCTCCAAAGGCTGCTCCTGGAGCAAATACATTTTTTGAGCTGATTAAAACGATATTGCCGCCTGTTCCCTGCCGTTTAAAAACAGGGATGGAGGCCTTGATTACATTGAACGTTCCCATAAGGTTGACCGCCAAAACCTGATTGAATCGGTCTGCTTCCAGATCTTCTATTTTCGCCACATGTGCGATACCCGCATTGGGGACCAGGATGTCAAGACCGCCTGTTCTTTTTCCGATTTCAGCCAGAGCCTTTTCAGCGGCTTTGAACTTTGTTACATCGAAAACAATGCTCTCAACCCGACTTTTGCCATACCTTTCGGAAAGGATGCGGTTAACCTTTTCCAGACCGGAAGTGTCAATATCGGATATAACAACCACCGCTCCTTTTGCCAGCAAACGATCCGCAATGCCAAAACCGATTGCGCCGCCTGCTCCTGTCACGAGAGCGATCTGCCCCTCCAGTTTCTGCTTCCTTGCGGCATGCAGTTTTTTTTGCTGAAGGCTCCAGTATTCCATATCGAAAATATGCGATTCAGGAATGGGGCTATAGCCGCCGACTGCATCTGCCTTGATTTTAACGCGAAAGGTATGCTCGGCAATATCCGCGGCAATCCTGGCGGATTCTCTTGTGAATCCAAGGGCTATCATGCCGATTCCTTTGACAAGAAAAATCCTCGGACAGGGATCGATGGCCACGGCTGCATGCCTTTTTTTTACATGGTTTTGAAAATAGGCATGATATTTTTTCTTATACAGATTGACCGTTTCGGCAATGGTCTGCCTCAATTCATCTTCACCTTCAGGAAGAGACTCAAGATAGATCGCACGGTTTTTCGTATGGATGACATGATCCGGTGTAATCGCTCCGGAACGGCATATCTCAGTGGCTTTTTCCGATAACGAAAGGGATATGATGTCAGCGGGCTGTCTTATCTCTGCATAGAACCTGCGGAGATGACCTTCAGAATTTCGATAGGCGCAGACACCGCGGACAACTTGAGCAATCCTTGAGGCATCGATCCTCATTTTTTCAGTGTCAGCGCGGTTGAACGCGGGTTTTTTTGATGAGCGCCCGGCCGGCATCCTTGTTCGGATATAGGATTCGGCTTTATGCACATAATCAATCAGCAATTCATAGGAAATTCTGGCATTTTCGCTGAACGTAAAAATTCCGTGATTCATGATGATGACAGCTTCCACATCCGGATTCGCTTCATATAATGCAGCAACATTTTTTGCCAGCGGGAAGCCTGACATGACATACGGAAGGACTGCTATTTTTGAGCCAAGAACTTCGCGCAAAAGATCAGGTGCCTTTTTCTGACACGTCAGGACAAGAATGCTGTCCGCATGGGCATGATCAATATATTTATGCGGAAGGAATGCATGAAGAAGGGCTTCAACAGAAGGGTCGGGGGCTTTTGCAACTTGTTTGTTGATCAGCAGTTGATTTTCCATTTCCTCGTCTGTCATGGCTTCAAGATTCCTGAGCCTTTGAACCGGTTCAAGGCGAAGACCCGTAAAATCTTCCGGTTCAATCGAGGACAGGTCCCGGCCGCTACCCTTGACGTATATTACATCTTGGAGGTCGCTGAAAATGGTTTTCATTTTCAGCTTTACCGAAGTATTTCCTCCACCATGGAGAACGAGATTTGGGTCCCCGCCGATCAATCGGGATGTATAAACACAAAGAGCCAGTTCCTTCGGAACCGAGGAATATTTTTTGACAAACTGTTTCGCATCTTTCTCGTTGTACAGGCTTTTCATAGACATGCTCCTGAATGTTTCAGACAGGAAAACCGCGTTGCGATCATTCGAAGGATAGTGTTTCTCAGGTTATCGGCTTCCGCTCCATTTCAACTTTGCTTTTAATAGATCGAAATAATGCCGCCCGGGCATGACAATAATCCGGATGGGATGAGCACTCTTTTCAACAAAAATGGTATCCCGCTCATCGATTTTAAGCCCTTTCTGGCCATCGAAGGTCAGCATGATGTCGGAGGACATTTTTGCCAGCCGGATCTCGATTTTCACCGTATCCGGAACAATAAGAGGGCGGTTGGTCAGCGTAAAGGGGCAGATCGGAGTCATAATCATTCCGGACACGGCCGGATGGAGAATCGGACCTCCGGCTGCAAGAGAGTAGGCCGTGGATCCTGTCGGAGTGGCGATGATCAGGCCGTCACTTTTATAGGTTGTCAAATAATGCCCATCGATATAGGTGTCGATATGCGCGAGCCTTGCAAGCGCCCCTTTGTTAATCACAATATCATTGAGAACCGTCTCACAGATAATCTGTTTATCGCCCCGAATAACCCTTACCAGAAGCCTGGATCTCATTCTTGTTTCAAAACTGTTTTTTAATATGGCTTCAGCAACTTCAAACAGACTTTCTTCAGCGATTTCCGCGAGAAATCCCATGTCGCCGAATTTTATCCCCAGGATCGGAATATCCTTGTCTCCCACCCAGCGAGCGGCACTGAGAAAGGTCCCGTCACCTCCCAGCACAAACACACAGGACAGATCTGCCGGTGCAGACTCCATCTCTTCATCCGGCATATTTAAATCGGGTTTGGAATATTTCTTTCGTACAACCTTGATTTTTCTTTCCGCGAGCCAATTCTGGAGCTCATCCGCTTTTTTCTCCGCCATGGCATCCGGTTTTACGACCAGGCCGACCTGTTTCATTTTTTTGCTCCATTATTGCTCATATCGCGTTTTTTGCTCTGGTGCCATGCGATTCCAATGCAAAAGGCCAGACCACCATAAAGGAGTAAAAAACCGACAAGTCCCATCACAATGGCTTTTGTTTCCATTAGTTGGCCTCCATAAGCGTTTTATTTACGGCTGCTTCACGTTCTTCATCATTTTTGGTATTCATGCATGAAAGCATCAGCGAGAATACTGCGATTAAAAAAAGTACGCCAATTCCCAGAGTCAATATTGAGCTTAAAGGATATCCTTCATATGGGGATTTGATTTCCTCAATAAAGGAAGTGATCATCGTATAGGTCAGAATGGCCGGTGTAAAAAATTTGATCATGAACGTGAAAATCGGTCCGATCCTGATTTCAGCGTTTTTATTTACTTCCGCCGTAAATGTTTTTGCTCCCAGTATCCATCCCACTGCAATGCACTGAATGATCGCTACAAACGTTATAGAATAAGACATTAGAAAATGATCTATAATATCAAGCCAGTACAGACCTGCGCTCGTGGCGAACGGCAGCCCCATGATTAAACTGATAACCGCTACAATTGTTGAAGATTTTGTCCGGGTGAAGTCAAATTTATCGCTCAGTGCCGTGCTCACGGTTTCAAGCAGGCTGAAAGCGGAGTCTACACCTAAAAGCAGAAGCGTAATAAAAAACAGAAATCCGAAAAATTTTATCCATATCGGAAGTTTTGCGAGTGCTGTAGGGTAAACCACAAAAGCAAGACCCGGACCACCCTCGGAAATTTCCTGCATGGTAGTGTTTGAGGCGACAGCAAAATATCCCAGTACACTGAATACCGCAAGACCGGCCAAAAAGCTGAAACAGCAGTTTGAAAAAGAGGTGATCGCCGCGGAGTTCGGGAGTTCAGTGTTTTTCGGCATAAACGAGGAGTAGGCGATCATTGTGCCGAAACCGACTGAAAGTGAAAAGAAGATTTGACCGTAAGCAGCAAGCCAGACTTTGGGATTGCTGAGCTGCTGCCAGTCCGGTGACAGATAGTAGTTCAAACCCGTGGCTGCGCCATCAAGCGTCAATCCTCTTACCAGAAGGATCAAAACCAGAATAACGGGGAAGGGGACGGTAAAAAGCAAGACTTTGCCGATGCCGGAAAGACCGCTTTTAATGATAGCCCAGATAACCAGCCAGGTGATAAAAAGGCCACTGAACAATGGCCAGTGAATCCGTCTGAATTCCCAGGGTCCTCCGGAGAGGTGGAGAATATCATTAAAAAAGTGCTCTTTACTGGATGCTACAGTCGCAGCCCATTGGTGAAGATCTCCCATTTCAAAAAGAAAGTTACAGGTCCATCCCAGAACCATACAGTAGTAAATATTGATGGTGAATGCGCTCAGGATGGCAAACCACCCGATAAACCGAAGCGGTTTTTTTATGGCTCCAAGAGCAATGTTGGCAGATCCCTGGGTTCTGATCCCAAGTCCATACTCAATAATCATGAGCGGTATGCCGGCTGTGATAAGTGCAACAAAATAAGGGATCAGAAAAGCACCGCCGCCATTCTGGGCAGCGATGTAAGGAAATCGCCACATATTCCCGAGACCAATTGCAGAACCAATGGCGGCCATTATAAAAGTGGATCTGTTTTTCCAATGTTCCCTTTCTTTCACATCTGCTCCTGAATTTTAAATACGGCGTTTTGAAAAGCGGATTGAAAAGACTGTGGCTCATATATCAGACGGGCGCACAAAGTACAACAGAATTAAGAAAAGAGCAGGTTCGCATTGAATCGGCGGAAAATCTCGCTGATTTTTTTATTCAGGCATAATACCATTTTCGACTTTCAGCATACTATTTTTTAAGAAAATTTTTTATGGAGTTTTCATTCCTTGAAAAAATTACAATTCTTGATTTACTCAAAAAAAGATGAGATGGTTTGACAGATTGCGGCATGTTGATCCGGCTCTCTTTTCACCGGTATATGGTTCCGTCGAAATTTCGTTAAATCGGGGCGCCCGGAGGTCGATTATGAACCGAAAACCAAAAAAAATATTTTTAAACTTCAGACTCTTTGATGGAATTAAAGACGGTCTGCAGGAAAACAAAATCATCCTGGTAAATCATGAGCGGATTGAAAAAATAGAAGAATCTTCTGAACTGAAAGGGTATCGGGAATATGAAGTTGTCGATCTGAAAGGGCAGACACTGTTGCCGGGTTTTATCGATGCTCATATCCATATCACCGTTCCGTTTATTTTTAAAACGAACCGGGATGCTTTTTTCCAGATGAATCGACAACTTGAATTGAATTTTTTGAATTGCATCAAATATGGCGTTACAACGATCAGAGATGTCGGAGCATTCCCGCGGAAGATCAATCGATGGAGAAAAAAAATTGACCGTAAAGAAGCAGCAGGGCCAAGAATTTTAACCGCCACTTCTTTTATTACCAGCCACGGCGGTGTTCCGGAAATGGCGCCCACCCTGAATTTTTTTGAGGAACTTATTGCCGGGGGCCAGTTTGTAGAGCGGATTGGTTCACCCGAAGAAGCCGTGAAGGTTGGAAATCGTCTCATTGACCAGGGGGCTGACTGGCTGAAAACCCAGTATTCAGAGGAGTCCTTCCTGTTTCATGGATCATTGAAAACGCTTTCGGATAAAACCTTTATGGCTTTAAGGAAAGTGTCGAAAGAAAGAGGAATCCGTCTTGCCATGCATCATACCGAAGCCGCCGGGTTCCGCAAGGGCATTCAGATCGGTGTCGATACCCTGGAACACTGCGCGGCAACGCCCCTGAAGCAGGAGGACGTGGAACGATTTGTTGCCGGCAACATGGCTATCGTTCCGACCTTAAAGGTTTTCGGCGATAATTTTGAAATCGAAGAACTGCTGAACTGGCTGGAAAATGAGGGAAAGGCCGATTTTATGCCGGAACCCTTGCGCCAATCGGTTCGAGAGGTGAAAAAACTTTTGCGGAAACCATATCCGCCGCCTGATTATATGGATAAATTTTATCCGGATATCTCGTTTTTTAGAAAAGCCTATCCCGTTGCCATTCAAAACGTTGAGAAGATACGAGCCGCAGGCGGTAAAATCGGCGTCGGAACCGATACCTGCGGCACCGGATTGAGTTTTTTCGGATTTTACTGGAAGGAGCTCAAGCATCTCACGCAGGCCGGCTTTTCAAACTACGAAGCGCTTAAGGCTGCCACATCCGTAAATGCAGAGATCATCGGCCTGGAAAAGGATGTGGGCAGCATCTCTTCGGGAAAATATGCAGACTTTATTTTACTCAGCGGGAACCCGCTTGAAGATATAGAAGAGGCTAAAAATATCAATGCCGTGATTAAAGGTGGAGAAAGGATACGGTGAGAATCACATTCTCTTGAAGAAGCAGGTGTCCAGTCTGAGATAAAGAACTCCTTCATTCAGCTCAAGCACGAACGATCTTAAAGTTCAGCCTATGCATATGCTGTATCAAAATCTAACCGACGAGCAGGCAGATATCTGCGGATTGGTCCTGGCCGCTTCCGGAATCTTCTATCATGCGGAAAGGAAGGGATCGGGATGGCGTATACAGGTACGGAAAGCAGATGCTGAAAACGCCCATTCGATCATGAGAAAGCATCTTGCCGAAACTCAAGTCGGGGAACCGGAAGATGACGCTGAACCTCTGCCGCGAAAGTCCCATGCCGGAGTCTGGATATCGCTTATATTGATTGCTGCCTATGCGGCTGAAGCTCTGATGGATGGACCTCCGCATGCCATCCGTTCATTCGGCTCCTCCGCGTCCCGAATCATGGACGGCCAATATTACAGGACCATAACCTCCTTGTTTCTGCATGCAAATGCAGGACATCTTGCGGGAAACATTATCGGAATGGCTTTATTCGGAACCGCGGTATGCAGAACCGCGGGATGGGGAGCCGGTTTTTTGATCATTCTGCTTTCCGGCGGTATTGGTAATTTGATGAATGCCTTCCTGTACAAAGCGGGACATGTTTCCATTGGGGCTTCAACATCTGTTTTTGGTTCGATTGGCTTTTTGTCCGGCTTCAGTTTTCTGGACAAATCCAGGCAGCCGGGAGGAAGGCGCCGTGCCTGGCTTTCCATTGGAGGAGGGTTGGCGCTTCTCGCCTTCCTCGGTTCCGGAGAACATACCGATGTGATGGCCCACTTATGCGGGTTTTCTGCCGGAATCCTTTTCGCGGCCCCGTATCCGGTCTGGGGCGGCTTTTTAAAAAGAAAGGCTGTTCAGGTGATGTGTATGGTGTTCACCGTTGCCATTATCGGTGTTTCATGGCTGCAGGGATTTTTATGACACAAAAAATCGTTTGCAGGGGGAATGCGTTTTGAATCATGGTTGATTGTTTGAAATCAAACCTCAGGCGCTTGTATACGAAAATGGCGGTAATTTATTTTATGAGATATCGTAATCAAGATTGCCCCATCTGGGTTGATGCAGTTTGCGTAAAATGATGGTGAACATGAGCCCAAGCAGATCATATACCGTAAATTCAATATCCTCCTGCACAACTGATTTGATGGTTTTATTCAGAAACTCAAGTTCTTGTTTGTCTCTTTCCAGATCTTCCAGCCAATGGATTTTTTGCTCTTGAATTTCGGTTTGGGAGTCCTCCCATTTTTTCTTCAATTCTGAAATCTGTTCCGCAGAAGCTTTTAACATTTCCTCTTGATTTTCTTCTAACGGGAAATGGCTTTGCTCGTTTATTTTTTCTTTTATTTTTTCTGCAAGCCCCAATCTTTCATCTCGTAAATTTTCAAGAAGCATGGTCTTAGCGTTTTCCGGGATATCGGCCCGCACAGATTGAAGGATTTTTTTCTCAAGATTCACATTTGCCGTAAATTCCCGAATGGCACTCTCCCAGAATGAGTGATTCACTTTTTTTAATAGATCAGGTGAGATATCGTTTTCGGAACGTTTCTTTTGAATGATATCAATGATGGCGTTCAGCTTTCCGGCGGTCTTTTTAAACAGGCGATTTCCTGTCACGACAAAGTAGATCATCACAATTGCCGCATACCAGTCTTGAAGGCGCAGGACATTCTCGACATCTCCGAACATCTCTTCCAGAAGTGCGTTATCGAAAAACTGTGTGGGGTTTCCATAAAGCGGTGTCCCACCGAGAAGAGGTTGTTCCATTTCCCTTCCGTCATGTTCCTGGTAGATAACGGATGTTTCTGTATCGATAAGCCCAAGGGAATATTCTTCCGGTGACGATAAAAAGTTTGGATTTTTTTCAGGATCCCCGGTGACCAGAATGTTTTCCGGCTTGAAATCCCTCATGGCGACCCCTTTTTGTTTTAACCACGCCAGAAGGTCCAGAATATTGGTAACAATGCCTTCCATTTGAGGTTTGTTTTTTGTAAAATATTTCCGGTGCAGATATTCATGGACAGTTTCCCTGTAGGCTTTAATGGTTTCCGGATGATCCAGAAGCAGTTTATCTAACAGGTCATTTATTTCGGAAACCGTATCCGGAGAGAGTTCCTTTTCAAAATCTTCCATTTTTTTATAGGCAAGATGAAGTAAAAACCATTCTTCGATCTTGTATTGAAACACGGATGGTTTAATCTTTTCCCGGCTGAGTATTTTGTTTGCTCCTGCTTCAAACAAGGTATAGATTTTTTTAAGATCATAGCCGATTTTTCCCTTTTTGTGCCCGTATCGGCCTTCAAAATTTTGATATTCCTGAATGATTCCTTTATGTTGGGTAATTTCTTCAACAAATCTGTTTTCACTTTCAACGTGCATTTTGTTTAAAACATCCCCAAGGATTCCATATTTTGAAAGATCCATAAAAAAAATGAAGGTGTCATCGATTTTCAGAAATTGCTGGTATTCAGGATTTTTTTTAAGCCAGCTGATATAGCGACCCTCCATTTTTTCCGGGGCGAGCTCATCTTCAGGAAAAGAATAAATCCGTTTCAGAATGACGGAAACACTGGGAACAACGCATTCTCTGGGTTCCAGCCTGAAAACGATCCGCTGATCCGCATAGATGCAATCCAGATAATCGTTTAATTCCGTAATGGGCAGGGGAGGGATTTTAACCACCAGATGATCGTCATAGATCACATAAAAACACATGCTCTTGCTGCCGCTTTCCGATCCCAGCGGCGCAATTGTCATTCGTCTTGATATCCATTCTCCGGCATGTTCCACCCGCAGCTCAAATGTATCGTAATGCGGGCCAAAAGAGGGCGCATCAATGCGTTTCACTTCGAAAGGAGCCTGGACAGGGGCATTGATCTGGTGTGTGAAAAGTTTAAGAAAATATCTGAGGACAGTTGCCCTTGCCTTTGAATAATTTTTTGAGTTGCCGGAGGGCTCTTTTTTTTTACTCATCCTATAGGATCCCGGATCGTTTCAGAAACACAAACGAGCTTGCAGCTTAACGCATCGCGGAGCTGCCGTATTGCTGTTTATCATTTCATCTTAAAAAATCAACAGAAGACCAATCCTTGTTGGAGATCGTATCCATTCTATATAACCAATTTATGTTATTATACAATATTTATTTTTTTACGATATTCCGGGATATTGATGATCGGCGGCCTTTCGTGTTCTTCGAGATGTCTTATATCCGGCATATAGGTGTCCTTTTCAAGTTTAAACTGGATCATTTCATTAAACATCTCCTTTTTTTTTTGGATGAGCCCCAGCTTTTCAATCCGGTTTAAAAAGGTTTTGAGGATAACGAATGCCATTCTGCCAAGGGCCTTGGTATCCTGGTTCCGGTGGACCCTTTTTTCAAGATCAACCTGTGCAATGACATCAAGCCCCCATTTTTCATAAATATCCAGAATCATGCTGGTCTCTATTCCGTAACCGATCGGGAAGGGTATCTTTTCAAATATTTCTCGATAACCCGCATATTCACCCGAAAGCGGTTGAAGAATTTGGGTCAGTTCCGGAAAGTAAAGAGAAAAAAGTGGTCGGATGACAAGCTCTGTAACCCTGCCGCCGCCTGTTGCGCGCATCTTGTTTTTCTCTATCGCAATGGGCCGGTCATAAAATGCTTTGGAATATTTGATGCCATCAGACAGAAGAAGCGGACCGATAAGCGCATATACGAACCGGTGATGAATGTTTTTAATATCGGCATCAAGATAAACAATGATATCGCCCTTGGTAATATATAATGCTTTCCACAGGTTTTCACCTTTTCCTTTGAAATTTTCGAGGCCTGGAAGGATATCAGACGCGATGTACACATCCGCACCGTATTCACCTGCAATTTCTCTGGTCTGATCCGTGGAACCGGAATCGACTACAACAATTTCATCCAGCAGCGGGTAGCGGGTCATCAACTCCGATTTCATGATTACGATTTCTTTGGCAATGGTTTTTTCTTCATTCAATGTCGGCAGGCACAATGAGATTCTCAGATTTTTTTTCTCTTTTTGTTCGACCAGTGATCTCAGATCACTGAAACGGGAATAGTGGAAGGTATTTTTTTCAAGCCAGGTATTATTCATCGCAGACTCCGCTGTCTATTGCTTTGATAACGCCGATTATTTGAGCGATTCCCGTAAACATCGGTTCAATCTCCATACTTGCATGGGCGAGATGATAGTTGTGCCCACGGGTGATGCCCAGCGTTACAGCGGGTATTTTATGATTCAGAAAGATGGAAAGCTCTGAACCGCTTGGCGCCGCAATTGGTTTGAGCCCCAGCTGTTTCATAACAGCTACCGTACTTTTTACAAGGGGGTGATTGAAGTTCAGCCTGCGGGCATTAATGCTGCTGATTGTTTTCAGCTTCATTTCAACCTGATATTCATGACTTAAGCCATCAACAATATCGGTAATATCTTTGAAAATTGATTTTACCATCTGATCGGAATCACTTTGTATTTCAAAGCCAAGTGTTCCTTCCAGCGCGATAATGCCATGCTTGAATCCGCCGGCTATTTTACCGATGATCACTCGAGCTCTTGGACGCTGCGGCAGCCGCAATGTCAGTATACGGTTGATCACATCGTTTAAAATCAGGATGGCATTTGGCTGAAAACGGTTTTCCCACCCCCCGTCTGTGGATATTTTACATTCGACCTCACATCTTTTGGTTCCGTCCGAGTAATAGTTGAGGCGTCCCAGTTCTCCCCCCTCTAAGCAGATCGCGCCCCGTACAGGCGTTTTCCATGCACGGAGAAGCTGTCGAATTCCTTGGAGATTTGCTTTTCCAAGGGAATGGATAAGACCGGCTATCACGATATCGGATTCGAATCTCAGATTGAGTTTTTTGAATATTTCCGGGAGTGATGCCAGAACGCCGACACCGGCCGAATTATCCATGATGCCAGGCCCTGTCAGGCGGTCTATTTTGATTGTAAAATCATGATCCGTATCCTTGTCGATAAAGGTGTCCAGATGAGCGACAATGAATATGGGGGGCTTGCTGTCGTTTGTTCCATGAATGACACCGATGGGGTTTTTGAAATCGTCCATTGTGCATTCATCAACCTGTGCCTGTGTAACCCTTTCCTGAAAGACTTCGGCACGCCTGGCTTCATTGAACGTTGGTGCCGGAACCTGTCCGATCAGGATAATATTGGTGAGGATGGTTTCCCTGATGGATTTTATCGCATTGATATAAGATGGAATTTCATCCAGATAGCTTTCCATGGTGATTTCCCGTAGATGTTCTGATCATGTGCTGATTTTCAGCAAACGACGGAGTTGTTGAATATTTCATCCTTGTGGTTTCAAGAGGATACGCAAATGGCCGTTTATGGGTCGAAAACCCTGCTGTACCTCTGGTGTAAAAAAGACACTCCGACGCGTGTGGTTCGAATTATTTTATATCGAATATCGGTTCTGTGAAATTTCGTTTATAAGCATGTGAGCTTTTTCGGAAATTGTTCTAAATTCTATACAACGGAATGCGATTGAAGGTCAATGGTTCTTTGTCGATCTTGTCCTGAACCATTTTAACGAGACAGCCCTGCTCTGAATGATATTTTCAGGTCTGATTGATTTCGTTATCGATACATGATAAGGCAGGGCAGTCGTAAAATTTGGATTTTACCGGGTTTGTTCTGCCAAAACTCAACAAGTTGGAAAGTGCGCCTCCACGGCGTGGTGTAACCATTTATTGCTTCAGTTGATCAGGAAAAGTGTTTGCATAGGGAACCAAAGGAGCCAATTTACAATGTCCGATTGTCTTTAAATCGGTATTCAGAGGAAAAACTATGAGTGAAATCAGAATGGTTGGTGAGATACGAACAGACTATGAATGCGAAACAACCGGTCTGCCTGCTGAACGATGGGGGGAGGCTGTTTTTAAAATCGGAGATGAGGAAGTTGTACTTGAGGTCAGTGTTGAAAAAGATATTATCGTCGCGATCATGGCGGGTGACGATTTCGTATGGAAGGGCACGCTAACCGGGCTGAAACAATTGATCAAAAGCCAGGTAAAGGAAAAATAGAACGTTTTGAGAAACGGATGTTTTGGAGCAGGGGTGGCTTTTCCCTGAAGATTTTTATTCGATTCAGTGATCCGGAAAAGAAGAGGAGAAGATATTTTCATGAATCAGAAAACGGCATTCCTTCATCGAAGAAAATGGAAACGGTTTTCGGTTAAAGGCGGTGCAACGGTCATTCTTGAGAAGCCTCGTCTTATGGGGCTCCTGGGGCAGTCGAATATTGAACTTGGGCCGATCGTGAATATCAGCATGGGGGGACTTGCCACGCAATATATTGAAAATAAAAGACGGATGAGCTCAACCGACACACTGGCAATTAGAATGCCGGATAAAACGATCATTGTGGATAAGATTGCGTATAAGACCATAGCGGATTTTGAGGTTGCCACCATGCCGGATGGAAAGAAAATTCGAAATCGCTGTGTAACCTTTTTTAATCTGAGTACGTATCAGACCTTTCGACTGGATGATTTTATTAAAAGTCATTCAATCAGTTTTATGATGGACCGTCGAAGTGGGGAGGAAAGGCGTAAATATGTTGATCCGAGGTATGGAGATCCGGCGTGGCATTTGTTAAAGGAACGAAGGAGTGGTTTGGACAGAAGGGTTTACAAGGTGATTCTGTAATTCGCGTTTCGGAAAATGATTATGACAAACACGATAGTTTAACGTTAAAGCCGTCAAAATTGAGATGATGCCTCTTTCTGTAGCGATTGTAACATTGAATGAAGCGGATCGAATCAAGGATTGTCTTGAAACAGTTTCCTTTGCAGATGAAGTTCTGGTTGTCGATTCAGGAAGCCGGGACGATACCGTTAAAATCGCGGAATCTTTCGGCTGCAGAATTATTGTTCAGGAATGGCTGGGATATTCACGCCAAAAGCAATATGCCGTCAATCAATGCAGTAATGACATGGTGTTGATTCTTGATGCCGATGAGAGGCTGCTGAAAGAAACCGCAGAAGGTATTCAACAGATTATCCGCATGCCGGAACCGGAAGTTGTTTCGTATCGTTTTCTGCGCAAGAATATTTTACATGGCCGCTGGATCCGTCATTGCGGCTGGTGGCCGGATCGTGTGGTTCGGCTGGTGAATCGAAGGAAAGGTAATTTTAATGACAATCTCGTCCATGAAGGATGGATTTCCCATGGCCCTGTAAAAAATCTTGATCTGTGTATTGAGCATTACAGTTTCCGCCATTATGCGGATATGATAAAAAAATTACAGGATTATTCAACGCTGGCAGCACAGGAGATGCGGCAGCAAGGCAGACACGCAGCCTTTTGGACCCCGTTTTCCCATGGCTTATGGATGTTTATTCGAACCTATTTTTTAGAAAGGGGGCTGCTGGAAGGTTTTGACGGCCTGATGATCTCCGTGCTGAATGCCGGGGGGTCTTTAATGAAATATGCGAAACTCAGGGAATTGGAAAAATACGGAGACAGCTCTTCATCTACTCGTTGAGCGCGAATCCTATTGCTGTTTTGAAGCGGCTTGTCAACATGGATTGAAAAAGATAAATTTACTCCGGTGCCGGATCATCCTGTTTTTTATGAAACGTCTTTTTCCCCACCCACTCTATTGCCCGGTTGTTTATCCAGATAAATAAAACAGCCCACAAGGTTCCCACCAGGCTGCCGGCAATGACGTCAAACGGGAAATGTGCTCCCACATAGATTCTGGATAAGCTGATAATAAAGGCAATAGAATAGAGAAAAGGGGTCAGTGAACGGAAATAGTAGCTCAAAAACAATGCTGCCGCAAAGGTATTGACGGCATGGCTGGAAGGAAGTGAAAAAGACTTCCCATAAATTTTCTCCGGAAGAACCGGTCTGACCTGCCAGGTGGCACTGACATTTCTGCGGACTTCCGAGATGCTGTGGTATGGCCTGGGACGATTGAATGCCGGTTTTATGAGCCGATAATTTGTCCAGTCAGCTACCCCGATCATTACAAGAATCATGATTGCGATCATGCGGGTCTTCAGGTTTTTCTTTATAACCAGGAAAAGCCAGCTCACAATGATCGGAACGATAAAATATTTGAACTTTGATGCAACCGGCATGATCACATCAAAAAGTGCATTCCGGCATCCCTGATTGATAAAATAGAAAAACTCGATATCGATCTGTTCTAAAAACTGCCACATATCTTTCCTGACGGTTATCGTGAATGATTCCCCGGCCCTGGTCGGACCATACAACCGAATGTCCTGGTAAATGTCAATTAAAAAACTGCTTTTCAAAAAATCCGGAAAGCCGTCGAGGTTGTTGTTGCTTTTTATGAAAACCCTATCTATCAATTGGTTGTACTGAAAATGCCCGGTCGTTCTTTGTTCAACCCGGGGTGTCCGGTTCCCAAAAGAAATATGGAAAGCAGGCAGCTATGAAAAAGGGTCTTGTAGACGAAACCAAGAGAGCAGGTCGATCCGGCGTCCTTGCAGTGACGATGATCGTGGCATTATACTTTTTGCTGCTGCTGCCCGTATTGCCGGAAGTGTCTACCTATCACAGTGATGAATGCTTTTATACGGACTCGGCAACTTACATGGTGGCGCATCAGGATTGGGTTACACCTCATTATCCGGATGGCTCTCTTCGAATTAAAAAGCCGATCATACCATACTGGGCAATCGCTTCTTCCTACTGGATACTGGGAATAGATTATTTTGCCACCCGGCTTCCATTTTTAATTTCAGGATGTTTAATCGTATTGATTGGTTATGCATTATCCCGAAAGCTTTTCGAACAAAGCGGCGCCGCTGTTCTGACTGCCGTGATTCTGGTATCCAATATCCAGCTGATTCATATTTCATTACGCTCCACTCCCGATATCCT
>CAZOEW010000006.1:0-13305 GCA_964578935.1 uncultured Desulfobacterales bacterium
GTCGCGTAAGCCAGCTTCAGCGAAAAAGGAACCGATCTGCTCTCCGTTTCCATGGTTATATCCCGAGCAATGAAGTTCATCATCATAAAGTTTTCCATCAACTTATACTTAATAACTCATTGTTTAAGTAGCTAAAAAATTTCATGAAGGCCAATACGCCTATTTTGGAATGATCTCTGATACGATTCATTTTAATTCTCCCTGGATAAACGGTTGAGTTCCTCCCACAGAACCCTGCGCTCTTCATTCGTCTCCCGGGTGTTCGGAAGAACATGCGTCAAACGGGGTATCCGGTCCAGCCAGAACCTGCCTGTGGTTCTGGAAGCTTCAGGAGCCGCAGCCAGCCAGACAATGGTGTCCGCGCCCTGCTCCGGAGTTCTCAACACGCTGTCTGTCAGTTCATAAAATCGGGGAAGCGACTGCCTGATCCCCGGTGTCCTTACCCATCCCGGATGCATGGAGTGCACAACCACGTTGAAATCTTTCAATTGATCGGCCCATATTTCAGAGAGGATCACCAACCCCCTTTTTGCCCGGGCATATGCTTTGGTTCCGTCAAACGGCTCATCTGCAGTCTGAAGGTCATCCACCTGGATTTTCTGAGTAACCATACCACCGGAAGAAACATTGATGATTCTGGACGGTGCAGCGGCTTTCAGTTTGGGGATCAAGCCCCGGGTCAGGGTAAAAGGCCCTAACAGATCGGTGGCAAATGTTCTTTCCAACCCTTCTTCCGTCAATTTCCGTTCATTGAACAACGCTCCCGCATTGTTGACCAGAATGTCAATCCGGGGTTCTTTTTGGTTCAGATTGTCGACCAGAAGGGAAACCTGCCGGATAATTCCCATATCTGCCTCGTAAACTCCGATATCCGGGTTGCCGGTGGCATGTGAAATGAGATTTCTCGTAAATTCAGCTTTTTTCATGTCGCGTGCAACAATAACAACACGGGCTCCGAGTTCCGCCATCCGGAGTGCGGCAGCCTGGCCGATACCCGATGTCGCGCCGGTAACAACCGCTGTTTTACCTTCAAGCGATGCCGGCATCGGGTTCCAGCGCTTCTGATTGAATTTGAACCCATACCGGGTAAACCCCGGCAAGCCGCCCACAACAGACCGGTCGAGCAGCCGGACAACCGCTCCGGCTTCAGGAACCGGGAAAGTCCGGTCAAGGGCTCTTTCCAGGCCGGAGATCGATTTCCTGCCGATCCGTCTAAAAATTCCGGTCACCCATGGAGCGATCCGGGAAACAACCCCACGAAAATGAAAATCAGCCTGGTACTCAATCCGGGTGCCTGTCCCATGGGCTGCAAACCGTATCGTGTCCAGTGCGCTGAAAGTCTCGCCAGCACCTTCAAGTACAACTTTACGGTATGGTACAAATTCTTTGATTTCATATTTCATTCTGATTTTAAAAAATCCATATCGAAGTTTCAGATGATACTTCGTTCCAACCCCTGTCCCACCTCTCGTTGTCTTAACCGACTCGGTCACACCCGGATCCCATTCCGCGATCGATCGGAAATCACTCACATACCGAAAAACCTCTTTCAGAGGTCGATTTACCGTTATGTTTTCTTTCAGTGTTATCATCTCAGCGTCCCTCCCTGCATCCTGCTGAAAACCTCAACTTTCAAATGGCCCAAATTAAGCACAGGGGCTCCCTATTCAATGATTAGAAAAAAGCATCATGTTGGTAGCGATAAACTACTATTTTCAGATCTATGCCCCTGGATTCCCACATTGCCCCTTGCCGGTTTTCATTCAAATGATTATCGTATGGCTGTTTACCGGCATATAAGGATTTGAAATGAAATTTATTCTTTTTTTTATTTTATTTATCGTTGTGGTCGGCCTGACAGCCTGGTATGTGACCCGGCAGCTTCTCGGTCCGGCAAAACTCAATCGGCCTGTGAGAGCCATCGCTGTTTCCGCGATTGTTTTCATTGTGCTTGCCACGCCGATTACCGTCCTTTTCCGCAATTTCGGCATCGAGAACCTTGCCGTGGACATCATGGCCTGGTTCGGCTATACCGGCCTTGGCTTCTTAAGCTTTGTACTCACACTGCTGGTGATACGGGATTCTATCCGGCTGCTTTCGGCTGCTGTCCGGAAGATACGAAAGCAGCTTGCTCACAAGGCTGCACGCGGCACGGACAGCCCCGAAAAACTGGATCATGACCGCCGCCGGTTTCTTCTGAACAGTGTCAACACGGGAATTCTGGCAGGCGCCGGGGTCTTCACCGGATACGGTGTCGCAGAAGCCAAACAGATACCGGATGTTAAAAAAGTGCTGATTCCGATCCAGGACCTTCCCCCGGACCTGGAAGGATTTCGAATCGTTCAGATCACAGACGTACATGTGAGCCCCACCATCAAGCGAGTTTTTGTCCAGGGCGTTGTCGACGTCATCAACACCCTTTCCGCCGATATGGTTGCCCTGACCGGCGATCTGGTGGACGGATCGGTGAAACGCCTGGCATATGATGTTGATCCGCTGAAGCAGATCCGTTCCACGCATGGAAATTTTTTCGTCACCGGAAATCATGAGTATTATTCCGGCGCACTGGACTGGATCGAGAAGGTCCGAACCCTGGGATTTACCGTATTATTGAATGAAAACAACCTGATCACCCATGGCCAGGGACGGATCGTGGTTGCCGGGGTGACCGATTACCGGGCCGGCCGTTTCTACCGGAATCATCAATCAGATCCCGTCAAAGCCATGGCCGGTGCTCCGCCGGCCCATGTAAAGATTCTGCTGGCTCACCAGCCGAAAAACATATTTGATGCCGCCAAAGCGGGTTTTGATCTTCAGATATCCGGGCATACCCACGGAGGCCAGTTTTACCCGTGGAATCTGTTTGCCGGGATAGCGCAACCCTTTGTAAAAGGTCTTCACCAGTATCAGGATACGCAGATCTATATCAGCGGCGGCACCGGGTATTGGGGTCCGCCCGTCCGCCTTGGATCTCCCTCTGAAATTACGCTCTTACAGCTGGTGCCTGCATGATGTCCTTCCTTCATCATGAACCGGCAGCGGGTCGATTGCCCTGAACCGGAAATGCGGCGGAAGCGATTGAAATACCGGCTCGCTTTCGAAACCCGGACAGCCAATCCCGTTTGACACCGGCCCGCTTAAGTGTTACGCAATAACAGGTGGTTATCGAACACATCCCGTTTCTCGAAAAGCGGGTAGATCCTCCATCACCGAACAACACAGGAATGACGACAGCATGAACAGCTCCATTGGATCATTCGACAAAACCATATTAAACGCGCTTTCCGCCCATATCGCCATTCTCGACAAAACCGGCGTTATCCTGGAGACCAACCAGGCATGGAAGGAGTATGCCGCTGGTAATGATTCGAGCATACCGCCGGACATGATCGGCGTCAGCTACCTGGGGGTCTGCGATACCGCCTCCGGTAAAGATTCCGAATATTCAGCAAAAGCCGCACACGGTATCCGCAGTGTAATCGACAGGACCATACCCGAATTCACCATGGAATACCCATGCCACTCACCTGTCCAACAGATGTGGTTTTACATGAGGGTCACCCGGATACAGGAAAAAGGTCCGTTCTGCGTCGTTGTCAGCCACGAAAACATCACTCCCCTCAAAATCGCGGAGGAAACCATCCGCAAAAAAGAAGCCGAACTGGAGGTCAAAACCAGAAACCTTGAAGAAACCAACACCGCATTGAAAGTTCTCCTCAAGCAGCGGGAAATGGACAAAGAGGAACTTGAAGAGAAGGTGGTTGCCAATGTCGATCAACTGGTTATGACCTATGTTGAAAAAATAAAACTGACCCGTCTGGACGAAAGGCAGCAAACCTATCTCCATATTCTTGAATCCCACCTGAACGACATTGTATCGCCTTTTCTGCACAAGGCGTCGACGCTGAATCTTCGCCTGACCCCCCAGGAGATTCAAGTGGCAAGCCTGGTCAAAGCCGGCCGGACAACCAAAGAGATCGCAGATATCTTGAATATTTCCTCAAATGCCGTTGATTTTCACCGAAAACACATTCGAAGAAAATTCGGGCTTCGGAATCAGCGAATCAACCTGCAGTCGTTTCTCATGTCCTTAAAGTAGCTCCGGTTTCCCGCTCTGAGCAGACTCTCTAGAGCTTGAATGCCTTTATTTTCCTGGCAAGCGTTTTTCGTGATATCCCAAGCGCTTCCGCAGCACGGCTTTTATTTTCATGATGCTCTGAAAGCGCTTTGCGGATGATATCCTTTTCAAGGCTGCCGATATGATCCTGAAGGTTCAAGCCGGAAGCGGTAATGGTTTTGGGAGCGGTCTCTTGTTTTTCTTCAGGAGGGGAATCAATCCTATTTATAAAATCAATTGTTTTTACCGCCAGATACCGCTGAATGATATTCTGCAGTTCCCGTACATTGCCGGGATAATCGTATTTCATCAGGTCTTCCATGACCTTTCCGTGAAGCTGTTCGATATCGGTTTCAGCAGCATAGACTTTTAAAAAGTGTTCAACAAGAAGGGGTATATCGTCCTTGCGCTCGCGCAGCGGCGGCAGGTTGATCGGGATAATATGAATCCGGTAAAAAAAATCTTCCCGCATGTTGCCGTCTTTGATCTGCTTCAGAAGATTTTTATTGGTGGCGGAAAGAATCCTGAAATCGGAATGTTTGATAACACTGCTGCCCACCGGCGAATAGCCGCTTCCTTCAAGCGCCCGAAGAAGTTTTGCCTGCAGTCCCAGGTTGATATCCCCCACTTCATCCAGAAAAAGCGTTCCCCCGTCAGCCCGGTCGAGGTATCCCTGGGCATCGGAATGAGCGCCGGTAAATGCCCCTTTTTTATGCCCGAAAAACTCGCTTTCCTGAAGATTTTCCGGTATGGCGGAAGAGTTTACCGCAACAAACGGTTTTGAAGAACGCCTGCTCATGTTATGAACCGCTCTCGCGACCAGTTCCTTTCCGGTTCCGGACTCTCCGTAGATAACCACATTGGCATTGGATGAAGCCGCATTCAGGATGCGTTCGTAGACCGCCTGCATGGACTTGCTTTTTCCGATGATTTCACCAAGGCGGTAGCGGTCCTTGATGGAAGACCGGAGATTGACATTCTCCCTTCTGAGATTTTCCGTTTCTTTTTGAAGCGAAAGCTCCTTCAGCTTGGCCTCGGTGATATCCCTTGCAAAGAGAAGCACGGCGGGCTGGTCCCTCCATTTGATCAGGTTCGCCCTCCCTTCAACCCAGATCTCCTTTTTTTCCCGGTTGATCCACCTGGACTGAAAAAATCGTTCTCGGCACACTTCATTCTGAATCGCTTCATACATCTCCCGGAAATAGACCTCAAACCCCTCTGCAACCATGCCCATGACATTTTTTTTCACCAGCTGGGAAGGATCGTCATACCCGATCATGGAAGTAAACGCCTTGTTCGCAAACAGGATTTTGAAATTATGAAACAGAATAACCCCTTCCGTCATGCGCTCCGCAAAAATCCGGTAGAGGGCCTCGCTTTCCCGGAGCGCATTTTCCGCCTGCTTCCGTTTGCTGATATCAATCCCCATGCCGATCAAAAACTGCTTGTCGTCAATGGTGGTGCTTGCACCGGTCCAGTAATAGGGTATTCGTCGATCGTGTGTGGTTCTGAGTTCCGCTTCAACGCAGGCTTCGCCCTTGACATATGCTTCCTGGATACCCCGCTGAACCTGCACCAGATCCTCTCCGGTAAACAGTTCAAAAAGATGCCGGGTCTGAACATCTTCGGTTGAAAATCCGGTTACGGTTTCAACATTTTTGTTCCACTTATGAACCTTGAAATCACTGTCAAAAAGATAAAAAAGGCCTGGAAGACTGCTGATCAGCAGGTCGAAAAACTTATTCTGCCGGCTGTATTGATTCACCTTTTCCTCTAACTCAGCGATCTTTTTCTCAAGTTCTTTCCGTGATGCTTTTTCTGTCATACCCCTCTCCTCAGAATTACGAGCAAGGTTATGTGGATAAAAAAAGTATGGGTCACCCTTTTATGTAGCGATGGTACCGGTGAAAATCAATTTTTTTGCATCTCATGCCATGGGCGCATACCAAAAGAGGTGAAACAGCATACCATTTTTTAAGCTGTTTCACCTCCTCTTTTTAAAAATCCAGGAAAAAATAGATTTTCAGACGCTTGTTCACAACGGCATGTTGCCGTGACGCTTGTGAGGCCGGATCACTTTTTTCCCTTTCAGCATTTCAAGAGCCCGGATCAAATACCGTCTGCTTTCGGCCGGGGCCACGATATCTTCGACGTTGATATTGGATGAAACATCATAAATCGGATTGGCATAGGTTTCTCTGTATTCTTCGAGCTTTTTGTCCAGCCATCCGGGTGTATGAAAATTTGGATCTTTGCCATACAAAAGCATGACAGACTGGTCCGCGCCCAGAATACCGGTTTCCATGATCGGCCAGTAGAGAACCAGATCGCTGCCGAGCCCGGGAAGAACCCCCATGCCCAGGTTTCCGCCGCCATAGGCTTTCCGGAGAACCATGACGATTCTGGGAACAGTGGCCTCACACAGCGCATAGAGAACCTTGGCCCCGTGACGGATAATTCCGGAATGTTCCTGATCCGAGCCGGGCATATAGGCCGGAGTGTCCACCAGCATGACAATCGGAATATTAAAGCAATCGCAGAAACGAATGAACCGTGCCTGCTTGTCTGAACTGTCAACCGTGAGAGAGCCTGCCTTGACCATGGGCTGGTTCGCGACAAAGCCGACGGTTTTTCCATTCATCCTGCCGAAACCGACCAGAATCTCGCCGGCGAACTCTTTTTTGACCTCTAAAAAATCACCGCTGTCCACAATGCTTTCGATCACCTTACGCATGTCATAGGCCCTGCTGGGCGATGGCGGAACGATTTCGTTGAGTTCATCGCACATGCGGCCCGGATCATCGCCGCTTTCATACTCCGGCGGTTTTTCATCGCAATTTAAAGGCAGAAAACCAAGGAGCCTCCGGATTTCACGGTAAAGCGTTTGTTCATCCGGCAACCGGAAATCACAGTTGCCGGTCTTTTGCGCATGCACCAGGGCACCGCCCAGGTCATCCATGGAGATATCCTCACCGGTTACCATCTTGACAACCATGGGGCCGGTTATAAACATATGACTGATATGGTCAACCATGTATACAAAATCATTTAACGCGGGCGAATAGACGGAAATTCCGCCGCAGGTTCCAACAATGGCTGAAATCTGGGGAATGACACCGGAACCCAGGGTGTTTGGATAAAACACCGCTCCGCCGTGTTTCTGAGAAATATTGGAAAATATCGATCGTTTTCGCCGCCCAAGCCAGTCCAGTTCATCGGAATTCGGCAGACGCGCGCCGGGCGAGTCGTGGAGACCGATAAGCGGCACGCGCATTTCAAGGGCGCGTTCAATGGTTTTGTACATTTTATACCCATGTTCAACGCCTACGGAACCCCCTCTTACCGTCCGATCCTGCGAGTATACAAAAATCGGTCTTCCCTCGATGGCTCCGCTGCCGCAGACAAGGCCGTCGCTCGGCATATCGACCGCGTGGGCGGCCAGCATATTGATTTCCAGAAAAGAGCCCGGATCGAGCAGAAGGTCGATTCGTTCTCTGGCGGTTAATTTGCCCTGCTGATGCTGTTGATCGATTTTGTCCTGACCGCCGCCCAGCATCACCTTTTGTCTGACCGCATCCAGTTCCGCCAGTCTTTTTTGCAATAATTCATTCATACATGGTTCTCCTGTTGTGTAAAAAAAGCCCGCGGTTGAAACGCCTACTCTCTTTTTCCGGCCGCCTCTTCCGCTTCCTGAATGGAACGGTACCCAAGCCCTTTCACCAGGTGTCCGTAGACCTTTTCCATCATATTCTCATTCCGTTCCTGAAATTTTTGGATATCGTTGAAAAGAGATGCGAGTGTCGCATCCGAATAGGTTTCCAGCTCGCTCGCAAGGTAGATTTGAAAGGAGGTGACACGTGAATCGCCGCCGGCATCGATGGGGCGCCCTCTGCTGATCAGATTCGGATATTTCCCTGCCATCTCTTTTTGCCACAGGACATTCACACGGACGATTTCGTCAATGACGCTGTTTGTGTTCAACGGCGGAATCAAATTGTCCATCCGGGCATATTTCAGGGTCATCAGGTTACGCTCCTCCCTTGCGGCTGTTTCCAGATCATTGCGGTAGCTCGCGAGCGTCTCGACAGACCAGGTCTGGAACTGGGCGCTTCGGTTCTTTTTAAACGCCGCGGGATCTTCCCGGCAGGGTGCCGGCTGATCGGTCTTGACCGCCAAAAACATGGCGAGCTCCAGATCAAGAATTTCGTCGATAAGATGCTGCTTGTTCATTTTACATTTCTCCTGTCGCCCGCGACCTTCGTATCTTTCCTATCCGACCCAGACATCTCTTTTTTTAAGCCCCGCATCCTGGATGCGGGATACAACTTCAGGCCCGTGATCTGCCAGGAAGCTGCTGTCACTGCTGCTCAGGCCCTGATTCCGGATTTCGTCAATCAGCTTGAGGCTGATTTCCTCGATGATCTGCTCCTTGATGGCATAGTTCCGGCCGGCGACCAGCCTTGAAATCATGTTGAACGTCCATGCACCCAGCAACTCAAGTTCCCTGAGGGCGCGATGCATCCATTTGTAAAATGGTGAATATTTTCGATTGAGCAGAAAAACCATCGAAATGATATCCGCGCAGAACTTGGTTTCCGCATACTGGGCGGCAAAAAACTCTTTTCGTTTTAAACACCTCGGGAAATTATACTGTCCGGACTGCCCGCATGTCATACAGCGGGAAGCGATTTTTTTCAGCCTCACATCGTCCGGATAAAAATCCAGCAGGCGTTTCCGCCATGCTGTAAATTCGCCGAGGGGGTCATGAAAAACCCTGCCGTTTGTGCAGGCGGCAAGATTGTTCTCCGGAATCATCAGCCACTCGTCAAGTGTCTCTGGAACTCTTGTCAATCCGGTGAACTTCAAATAGAACCCGCCGGTTTCAAATACACCGACCCGGTCCGTTCCCCAGACACTGAAAGCCCGGGGAGCGTATCCTTTGAAACCGGCCGGAAGTCTATGCAGCGCTTCTTCCAGGTCTCGTGAAAATGACCGGTAATCATCCTGGTTCAGCCAGATACAAAACCCCGGCCCCCAGTCATGATCCCTCGATATGTCATCATCAAATCCAAAGCAGTCTGATCCGTCCCCGACAAGGCCTACAGCCATCCGTTCGACAAGAGATGAAAAATCCCTGTTGAAAAGAGGCAGCCCTTCTTCCCTGAAATAGCGTTCGCAAAGCTCAAGGCCTTTCATCTCTAACCGTCAGCGTCCTTTAAATTCCGGGTCCCGTTTCTCAAGAAACGCGCCGAATCCTTCGATGATGTCCTCACTTTTCATGCAGACTTCAAGAACGTATGATTCATAATCCAGGGCCTGCGCAAGATCCCATTTTTGGAAGTTTTGAAGCCCCCGTTTTGCAAAGGCTATGGGGATCGGCGCATTGCCGGCGATCCTGTCCGCCATTTCATCTGTGGCCGCAATCAACTCTTCATGAGGCACCACTTTATTGACAATTCCATATTCAAGCGCCTTCTTCGCGTCAATCACCTCTGCTGAAAAAATCAGTTCAGCGGCTTTTGCATACCCCACAAGCCGGGGAAGGAAATATATTCCGCCCCAGTCCGGATGAACGCCCCTTCTCGTGAATACCTGGCCAAAGCGCGCCCTTTCACTCGCAATTCGAATATCACATGAAAGTGCCAGGTTGCACCCTCCTCCGGCAGCCGCACCGTTTACGGACGCGATTACCGGCTTTTCCATCCCATTGATGATTAAAACCGCTTCACACATTGCGTGCCGTTTGCTGGATACGCGTTCGGAAAGCGCCCGGGTCTCGCCTGACGCAAACTCCTTGACATCCCCGCCGGTGCAGAAGGCTTTACCGTTTCCTGTAATCACGACGACGCGCACGCCGTCATCTGCGGCGGCATTTTTAAGTGCTTCAAGAAGTTCCTGGCGCATCAGGCCGGCAAAGGAATTGTAGCGCTCCGGCCTGTTCAATATGATCCAGGCCACTTTTTTCTTCTGTTCGTAGATAATATGCTCAAAATTCATATCTCATCCCGATAAACCTATGATAACACTTTTTGAATTCTGTGAGATACGGTTTCAGCCTCATGAACGATCTCTGAAAAAATATCACGGATTCGAATCGATTCCCGGATCAGACTCGCGATTTGACCACAGGGCATTACAGCGGTATCTTTATCCCCGCCGGACTGAACATAGCTGGCATCCCCTTTTGTTTCCATCACCCGGTCCACCTTCTCATCGATCATACCGGAGGCTCTCATCGTAACCTCGTTTTTCAGGACACGTATCGGCATCGCTTCTTTACCCAGTAAAAGTGTAGCGCTGCTGTCGGCGGAATGAATTAACTCCTTGAAAAAATCCGGAACCGGACATTCCGATGATGCCACGAATCTCGTTCCAATTTCAACGCCTTCGGCTCCAAGCGCGAATGCCGCGGCAACCCCCCTTGCATCCGCGATGCCGCCGGCAGCGATAACCGGTATGGACAATATATCTGCGAGGCGCGGTATCAGGCACATGGTCGTAATCTGTTCACGCCCCACATGCCCTCCTGCTTCAAACCCCATCGCAACCACCGCGTCCACTCCCGCGGATTGCGCCTTTCGCGCTGTTTCCTCATTCGAAACCTTATGAATCACCGAAATTCCGGCTTCTTTGCTTCTTTTCACCATTTTCGAGGGATTGCCTGCGGATGTGTAGACAATCTTTATCCCCATTTCGATGGCAGCTTCCAGCGCATCAAACGCATTCGGGCGATAAACCGGGATATTAACAGCCAGGGGGCAATCCGTATTCTCCAGCGCGATTGCGATCTCTTTTTGAAGCTGGTCCGAAGAAAGTCCGGAAGCCGCAATAACGCCCAATCCGCCGCAATTGGAAACTTCCGCGGCCATTTTGCCCAGTGTGATCAGACGCATGGGACCTGAAACGATCGGGAAACGGGTGGTCAGGATTTCAGATATCCGCGTTCTCCACCCTTTTTTATCAATTCTTGACGTTGGCATATTTTTCCTTGAGATCCGCTTTTTTGACTTTCATCGTAGCGGTAAGCGGCAACTCCGTCATCATGATAACGTGTGCCGGATGCTTATATTTCGCGACCTTGTCCTTCAGGTACTCTTTGATATCCTCGACACGGATCATTTTCCCCGGTTCTTTTGGAACGATAAATGCCGTACCGGCTTCTCCCCATCGATCATCCGGAAAACCGACAATGGAAACCTGGGCGATTTCCGGATGGTTTAACAGAATCTTTTCGATCTCTGCCGGATACACATTTTCCCCTCCGCTTCGATACATGTCTTTTGCGCGATCAACGATGTAGAAATATCCTTCCTCATCCATATAACCGAGATCACCGGTGTGCAGGACGCCATTTACAATTGTTTTTTCCGTTATCTCCGGCAGGTTCCAGTAGCCGGACATCACGGTTGGCCCGGTCGCGACAATCTCCCCGATTTCGCCGGGGGGCAGTTTTTTACCGGTTTTGTCCTCGATCCAGATCTCGGTAAAATATCCCGGCTTTCCGATCGATCCCATTTTACGCTGAATATCTTCCCTGGGAACAACCATCATTGCGGAATTCTCGGTCTGTCCGAATCCCTGCTGCATATGCAGCCCTCTTCTGGCAAGTTCCTCAAACAGGCTGGCCGGGGTTCTCTCACCCCCTCCCACCACGCACCTGACACTGCTCACATCGATCTTATCCAATTTTCCCGAGTCGAGTATCATTCTCCACATGGTTGTCAACGCAAAAACGATCGTCCCTTTGTACCGCTGAATATCTTCGGCAAATTCGTTCGGGTTAAAGCCTCTGCGCATCACCATCGTGGTTCCGCCATTCAGTGACGGGGTCGCCACGATAAACAGTCCGCCTGAGTGGAACAGGGGCATCTGAGCGATGATCACGTCATCCGGATTCCCTCCTGTATAGGCTCCGATCTGAAAATTTTTGAAAAATGTCTGTTCATGCGACAGTACCGCTCCTTTTGGATTCCCGGTAACACCTGATGTATAGACAATGGCGACCGGATCATCCATCAGCACCGCCTTTTCGACGCTGGGTTCTGTCGTGCGCTGATCTTGCACCAGTTTCTCATATGGCTCCGCCCATTCAGGACATCCCGGAAGTTCGAAGCCGGGTATTACCGGACTGCCGCTCTTCAGATAAATCAATTTATCTTCTTCCACCTTAAGGCCGGATCTGATGAGATCGATGCTGCCCAGAAATGAATCATGGAAAAAAAGAAATCGGGCGCCGCAGTCGTTCAACTGATACTCCAGTTCCGGGCCGAGAAGCCGCCAGTTTAAGGGAACTAAAATTCCTCCCAGCTTGGCGGCCGCGAAATAGATCTCCAGAAATTCGATACAGTTCAGCATCAGGACGGATACCCGGTCTCCCTTTTCAATACCTTTTGCCTGAAGCATGTGAGCGCACCGGTTGATGCCTTCATTGAGCTGCCGGAAGGTTATCGGTTCATCCTCAAAAATAATAGCGGTTTTATCCGGATGCATGATGCTGTGCTTGTAAGGAATATATCCGATATTCCATGGGATCGATGACATACTGCTCTCCTTTCCTGTTTCAATGAAACGATGGCTTTGTAAAAAGTCAGATTCCGGCGTTGCGCTTGAACTTTTTTTGCCATCAAAGTTTTAACGGTTTACGGTTAAATCAATTATTTTCCAGTAAAGACCGGTTTTCGTTTTTCAATAAATGCCGTCTGCCCCTCTTTCAGATCCGCACTGTTAAACGCTTCCATAATCAGGGTTTCCGCCTTCGCCATCTCTTCGGAATCAAGGTCAGGATGTTTCCCGATCATGTTCATGATTTTTTTCATCCCCTTCAGGGAAAGGGGCGCGTTTTTCGAAATTTCTTCGGCCATGCGATAAACGGTTTTCGAAAGATCGGCCATGGGCACGAGATGATCCGCAAGCCCCATGCTCTGGACCTCCAGTCCCTGATAGGTATGCGCGGTAAAAAAAATCTCCCGGGTCTTAGACATTCCGAGAACTTCAATAAACTGCCTTAACCCTTCCGGGTGATATACCAGGCCCAGTTTCGAAGGCGGCATGCCGGCCTTGATATGGTCGGCTCCGATTCGGATATCACAGCACATGGCAAGATTTAAGCCGGCTCCAAAGCAATATCCGTTTATCATGGCGATAACCGGAAAAGGAAAATTCCTTACACTGTCAAGCGCCCGTTCAAG
>CAZOEW010000006.1:13405-39011 GCA_964578935.1 uncultured Desulfobacterales bacterium
TCCATGGCCTGGGGAAGCTGTTCAAAATAGTCAACGAACTGAATGGTTTTATGGTACTGGTCTTCCATGGCTTTTTTATTCTTATAGCCGCATCCCAGTGTAATAAGATGAATTTTTTTCTGCCGGCAGAATTCAATCCCATGAGAAACATCACATCCGAAATTGGATTCCCCGTCGGTGACATGGATCAGAATATTTCGCCTGATCTTCTCCGGCATCATATGTGCCGCCGCTATGATCGCCTGCCCGGAAGCGGTTTGTCCGGAAGGCGGTATGGAAAGCAGGTTGTTTCCTTTCAGCAGCTTTGAAATCATGCAGATTCCATTGACTTCAAAATACGCCCATGCGTTCAGACGGTTGTGGTAGCCTTTGAGTGCCTTGTGAATGTTGGCGATGGTATTTTCAACCATCTTCCATTTGCTTCCGCGCATCGATCCGCTGGCATCGATCAGGAGCCCCACGCTCCAGTCAGCGCATGGGATGCTTTCAACTTCCTTGAAGCATCTCCCTGTCACCGGTGCCCGGTAAAGACGTCTTCGATCAATCCGGCCGCTTGAAAGCCCCCGATTGACGATCACCTTTCGGGCGGCGTAATTCCTGAAAATCGCTCTGAGCCGGCCGATCAGTTTCCTGTCGATCACCGGGTGGGAAGGGATATTGAAATCCCACCTAGACATGGGAACGACACTTTCATCCCCGGAGCCGACAACCGATCGGATTATCGGGGTGATATCAACGGAATCAGCAGCCAGATTTGTCTCGATTTCCTGAATCAAACGAGGCGTCAGAACCTTCTGGTTTCCGGCGCCCGGAGGGGAACCAGGTTTTTTTTTAAAAGAGGCGTCCTGATGAGTGGAAAACCAGTAAAGCTGTTTGTGAATCACATGAAGGCGTTCAACCTCTTTTTCAATCTTCTTCCATGTATCCAGATAACGCGAAGCCCTCTTCTCGCATCTCTTGATGACACTGCCGGAGATCTCTTTTACCTGAAAAAGTTCGGATGCCAGGGTATTCAGCGCGGAAAGGGGTTTCCGGTATTCAGGCTTTTCAATTCGGGAAGGAACACCATCAAACAGACCCGACCACCAGAACAGGATAAGTTCATCAACAGATACTTTGTCTGAAGTGATTCTCTTCCGATATTGGTTCAGGGCCTTATCCCTCACGATCCCGGCATACAGGCCAAAAACTGTCTCATCGAATTGATAGTCGATATAAATGTCTTCGCCGGCTAAAACGATTTTTTGAAAAATGACCCGTTGAAGCGGCAGCATTTTTTCCATCGAAGGTTCCAGCGTTTTCCAGACATGATCAGACCACTCGATTTTATGCATGGATTCATGGGCAACGATTCCGACGAGAAAATCAACCCTCGCAGGGGGAACCGGATAATGACCCATCACCATTTCAGGGTCAACCACAATCGAAGAGTCGTCCGCCGACGACATCCCCATATATTCTATCCTGCCGATATTGGATCCAAGGTGCCCGGCAACTTTCCGAAGCGCCCGGAGCAGGTTGGAAAGCTCTGCCGCTTCCAGCGAGGATGTGTTCTTCCTCCAGTAGGACGATATCCCAGAAGCCTTACGGGGTATATCATAAAAAAAATTCGAGTCTCCGGATTCGGCGCTCGAAGATGGTTGTACCGGCAAATCCCAGCGTATAAACGGATTGCTTCTAATAGAGTTGATAGGCATTACCATTATTATTGCTTTTTGTCTGTTTCATTTCCACATGAAGAGAGAGCAGAACGGATTCAAGCATATCCCGGCTGATCTGCAAACTCACGGTAAAAGCCTGTTCTATCGTTGCTCCGACGGAAACCATCTCGGCGATCATCAGGGTGTGGCGGGTTGAAATAACAAGAGGCTCCCGGCTATTGTTTCTCAACTGGTCGGCGATGTTCACGATCGTCAAGGCGTCTGCTTCATCGATGCCGGTTTTCAGACACAGTACTTTCGTTTCCACATCACGCGGCAGGTAATCCAGAAGTGCCACATAGAACCGATCCCGAAGGGCCGCGTCCAGCATTTCGGTTCCGATGAATTCATCCCCCTCATTGAGGGTGGCAAAAAAAACCACTCCGTCCGCGACCTTTACATAACCCAGTTCATCGGTATACAGGCTCCGGTCCTCCGATAAGATTGAAAACAGCATGTTGAGTGCCTTGGGGTGCTCCGGCCGATTGATCTCTTCAAGATGGATAACGCAGCCCGGTGTCTGAATGGCATCCGGAAAAAGAAATTTTCGAAAATAGGTTTCCCCGTCTTTAAGCGCATGCTCGCCAAAAAGCTGCCCCGGTTCGGAAAGCATTCCGATCTGAAATGTCGCGAGAGGCCTTTTGTTTCGAGCGGCGAACTGTCGGACCATGGTTGATTTTCCGCATCCCTGCTTTCCCGCGACAAGCACATTTACCGGATGGCGATCCGAAAGAAGCCTGATTCTGTTCATGCTTTCAATAACATTTGCCGGAAGGAAAAAATGTTTGTCCGGTTCAGGCACGGCAATTTTTTTATCGGTTCTGTTCATGCTGTTTCCACTTTTTCATGTTATACCTGTCATCATAATGGCTTAGCACAACGTCTAATAACAACTGAATATTTTGATGGCAAAGAAAAAAGTTCAAGTTCAAGGCGCGCAAATCCCGAGGAATACTGCGCCAGCGGTAGCCGTAGGCGTGTGTAGTTAAACTACTCCGCAATGACGAGGATGACACGCAGTGCAGTTTTTAAAGCCGATAGGCGCAACCGCCAGCGCTAACCGCAACACAGAAATTGGACTTTTTACGAAGCCATCAAGCATCCCGGTCAAAAGAAAAGATCCCTCTGCCGCTCGATTAAAAACTTGTTCAGACCTTCGATATTCCACCGCCGGTTCATTTCCTGCAGTCTGATGATCAGCTGTTTTGCCTCTTTGAGAAGCTCCGGCGCACCGGTTCTGGGTATGGCTGCAAGCCTCTGGGACAGCTCCTTCATCTGGATCTCCTCGTCGTAAAGCGATTCAGAGCGAGAAAAAACACAGTTTGTCCCACACCTGGGACATTTCCGGAGATCTGATTCTCCGGTTGCCGGTCAGCCGTTCCTGCAAATATAATCAAATTCGCTGTACTCGTCTTTATATCCACAGCTGTGACAGGTCATCTCCATGGTGGTTTTCCTTTGATGTCGGTCCTCAACGTGCTTCGAAAGATACCGGGACTCTTTCTGCTACACGTCATGGGCAAGCCCTTCGATACCGGCTGATTTGCCCCATGGTGATTCTCCTTCTGATACCTTCTGGGTTACCACGCCCTTCATTTCATCCACGGCAAGCCATTCTGAACAGTTTATGCACTGCCTGATGCTGATCGAGGCATCGATTCGCGCATTATACAGATAGCGAAACTCTTTTAAAGGCGCTTCATGCCCGCATTCAATGCATTTCATCATGTTCTCCTTTTGTACGATATTCTCTGCGTTAATCCTGAAGTTGCCTGATTGATCGACGATACTGAGGATCACTGCATTCATAGCCGTCCTTGTCAATCATTTTCATTTTTTCATAGTATTTGCAATTCGCGGCGTCCGAAAGCGTCATCGTCAGATACCCTTCTTTTCCCTCAAGTTTATAAACCGGCGGATCGCTGCCGATATCGGATCCGATTCTGAGAAAACCGCAGGATCCTCGATCCCGGGTATACCCGCTCTCAGAAAAATTTTTGCATGTACCGCACACCTTATCATATTTTTCTTTCGGTGCTGAATCTCGTTTTTGCGTCTGAGGAACCAGCATGCTGGCATATGCCTTTCGTTTTTCGTCTCTTCTTGACATGGCTATCATCCCCCATTTGGATGTTTATATTTCCAGCCCTGATTCTCTGACAATCGGGGCTGGAATGCTACATGAAGACACATAAAAGCCGGATATGCGGTTATCCCAGACCCTGGACCGTCCGCTGAATAATGTTATCCTGGGTCTTGCGGCTGATATCCACAAAATGGGCACTGTAGCCTGCTACCCGAACAATCACCTCTTGATATTTTTCCGGATCCCTCTGCGCCGCTCTGAGTGTGGAATCATCAACCATGTTAAACTGGATGTGATCAATTTCAAGATCCGCCCAGGTGCGCATATACGCTTTCCAGAGCTGATACCCCTTTTCTCCGGCAAGCTGGGTGGGAGAGAGTCTCTGGTTCAGCAGAAACGCCCTGCCGTCCGTGATGTGATTAATTTTGCCGCATGATTTGAGAACAGCCGTAGGTCCTTTTTTATCCAGACCCGGTCCGGGAGAGATACCGCCGTCATACAGGGCGTCTCCTAAACGCCTGCCATTGGGCAGCGCGCCGACGATGTTCGCGTAATGGATATTCCCGCTCACATTCTCAGGAAGAATCGGCCAGTTGTTGCCGGACGGGCATTTGAGTTCCTTGGAAAATTTTGCAGCTTCACGCAGGCAGCGTATCATGATATCATCCACATAATCATCATCATTCCCCCACTTTGGCGCGTTCTTGACGAAATCGAGGCGCATCTCTTCAAGGCCTTCCCAGTTCCGGTCAAGGGCGTCTTTCAATTCCACCATGGTATATTTTTTCTCTTCAAAAACAAGCTTCTTCACGGCTGCCAGGCTGTCGATGTTTTCCACCCAGGTAAATGCCGTGATCCACGCATTGCCCCGTGCAATGGAGGGTTCCAGTGTATCCAGCCCGCTTTCAATGGATCGTTCGGAAACACTGGATAGAAAGGGTCGCGGCGTCAGCGTAGGTGCAAGCATTCTTGCCCGGTTTACCGCACGAACCAGGATGCTGAAAATGGTTTTCATCTGTGCAACCCATGCATCAAAGAACTGTTCGAAATCGGTAAATGTCGTCACATCTTCTGTTTCAGCACCAACCTGCATGTTGACGACCTTGTCATACCCGCTTGTGAATACGTACTCGACAATCTTGGCGCAGTTTGCGGTAGCATTTGCCATACGCATGGGCTGAAATCCTTTTTTTGTCGGCGGACAGGGTGACAGGCATGCCTGATTCATCCATAATCTTGCCTCTTCAATTGGATGCCCGTACCAGTGCATACAGTTCGCAATCAATACCGGGTCATGTCTCAAATTCGGATACCCAAGCCCCTGCCTCAGGCATTCAAAGATTTCCCGCATGTATTCGTCCTTTACCTTCGGATGCCATCTGAAGGCAAAGGTGGGATTCGCGACCCTGACCAGCCGTGCAGCCTTCATCAGTGCGATGGTGAGATCGTTGCAGGCATCATTCCCGTCCTGATCCACGCCTCCGATGGTCCATACCCATGTACCGTCAATGCCCTGAAGTCCTTCCCGTGTCCATTTTGGCTTGAACTGGCAAACTTCCGCGGCCCGGATCAAAAATTCTCCGACAAGGTCGATCGCCTCTTCTTGCGTCATATTCTTCTCGACATTCACGTCCTTGTCATAATACGGGCCGTGGTAATAATCCGGTCGTGCCGGCCATGCGCCTTCAACCGCCTCTGTCCTGCTCATCATCTGAATAAAAATATCGTACTGAAAGGATTCCTGAAGGGTTCTCGGCGGATTTGCCGGTACCTGCTCGCATGTTTCGGCAATTTTCAACAGCTCTTCTTTGCGCTTTGGGTCTTCTTCAAAATTTTCCGCAACGATTCTGGCCAGTCTCGCATATCGCTTCGCAACAGCGATGCCCGCTTCAAGGGCGATTTTCATTGCTTCCCAGTTATTGAGTTTGTCATACATTCTGGCGGTTTCCGCCGTGGCACCCGGCTCATGAATCTTTTCATCTGCTTCATCAATTTGCTTATCCAGCTCATTGATAATAGCCTGAAAAGCTCTCTTGCCGGTCATGATGTATTCATAATCTTTGCTTGAATACCCGCCTCGCGCAAGCGGGATTCCCCAGCCGATCGAACCGGAAAGCATTTTGATCACATCTTCCATATCAAAAATCGGCATCATTTTATCCAGATCGGATTTTCCAATCCAGTAATCATTTACACTTTTGATGATGTTCTGATTCTCTTCAACCGGATCAGGAATCGCTGTCGGATCGTTGTAAACCTCCTCGTTCAGAATGGACGCCACGCTGGGATCCCAGGCAATCGTATGAGGCAGGCTGCCGGTATATCCGACAAGCTGAGCATGATCGGTAATAAATATGGTTTTATTCATCAGAACATGCGCAAACATCTTTGCGAATTTTATAACAAAAGGATCGGGTGAAAACTCAAGCTCTCTGGCTTTTGCGGTATGCAGCACAGCTCTTTCAACATCCACCTTTACGCCGGGTGCGTATAGACCGCCGATGGCTCCTTTTTTCCAGACCGCCTTTCTCAGATAATCGAGCCGTTTCGAACGCTTCTTTTCCGCCGCCCACCACCACTCCTGGTTTTTTTCAAACGCTTCAATACTTTTATCTTTTATTGCCGCTTGTGCCATGGTTGTCTCCTTTTCAATACGTTGCGATAAATCAAAAACCTGTGCTTTCCTTATTTTTTCTGAAACGAAGAGCAGGTAACCGCGTCATCCTCCGCGTTGACAGGTTTGGCCTGATAATATGCCTGCCGGGGATCAACAACCCGCCTCACACAGTCTCCTTTAGTCGAATCTTCTTCTAATGGGAAAAAACTTTTACACTCTTTACATGTTGCCATTGGATTCACCTCCCGGGATCAATGATTAAACCGTATCTTTTCCAGATATTCATAAGCCGAATACAAATTATCACAGGGCCGACAGGCGTTACGCCCCAGCCACCCTGCTTGAGGATTCAAAGCCCGAACCACCGATTGTCGTCATAAAGCCTTTTTCCCGGTAGCACTCCGCGGGTATTTCCAAAAAGGAAGGCTCTGTTGCCTCTATCTCTTTCATGGGCCAGTCAATGCCAAGCCAGTCATACTTGTCCTGACACCAGTTATGATAGGAGAGAAGATCAACCCTGCTGATTTTTCCAGGCAGATTCGACAAAAATTCAGATGCACGGGTATGGAAATCAAGCGAATCGTTGAAGCCCGGAATGACCGGTATGCGGATCCAGATTTCTTTGCCGGTCTCAGACAGACGGGCAAGATTTTTCAGGATGATTCCGTTGTCAACGCCGGTCTTCTCCTTGTGTATCGCAGAATCAATATGTTTTAGGTCGAACAGAAAAACATCCACATGTTCGAGCAGTTTTTCGAACACGTTCCAGTCGCAGCAGCCGTTTGTATCCAGGCAGGTATGAAGCCCCCGCTGTTTTGCCGCTTTCAGGAGCTGAAGGGAAAAATCTGAATGAGCTGTCGGCTCTCCTCCGCTCAGCGTCATCCCGCCTCCTGAATTGTCATAAAAAGGCCTGTCTTTTTCCACCTCTTCTATGAGCTCATCAATAGAGACCGGCTTTCCCGAGATGCTGAGGGCGCCATAATGACAGGCATCCACGCACTTCATGCAGAGATCACACTGATCCCGAACGATCTTTTGATAGGTGGAATCCGGTTTCTGAGATTCTTCGGGTGGTATGGGAGGATTGATCGCGTTGTTCGGACAGACATCCATGCACTCACCGCACCCGACACACAGTCTTCGTTTCCAGAAAATATCGGGCAGCGCGTCGATGGTTTCGGGATTATGACACCATTCGCATTTCATCGGACAGCCTTTCAGATAGACATTCGTTCTGAACCCCGGTCCGTCATTTACGGAAAATCGTTGAATTTCTGTGATGAGTGTTTCCTGTTGCATGGTGCTTCCTCTTGTTTCCTGACCGCCATATTCCGTTTTCAGGATCTTTCATGCTCTCCGAACGATTCCGGCCGATATGCTTTCATCCACCACCTCCATACCAAAGCAAATAGGGTGCCAAATCCGATGTTCATCGATATAACATTATATAATGATTAGCTTTTCATTGAAATTCAAGACGGAAACGCCCGGAGTGATTTTTTCAGACGAGACATTTATGCACAGGCAAATGGGTCACAATGACCCAGTCATGCAATCGCATTCCAGATGAAAAATGGCGGGTATCCTGAAAAAAGGGGGATATCAATTCACCTATGAATTGCACACGAAATAACTTGTTCACGTTTCGTTCATTTCATGAAGGCGGCTGAAGAAATACGGCTCAAAGGGAAAAGCGAGGTTTTTCAAACCTTCCCGGGAAAACATATCGAGCCGTATGAATACGATTCCCAGCCTTAGTTTCCCTCATGCCTCCCCCTCCTGATTTTCACAAGCCCGGGGCTGTAATGAAGATACATCAAAGGCGACTTGCACCCCATGTCCATGAAATAACGCTCAAGGGTTTCAAACAGAACCGCCTTGTCCGGCCAGGTGTAGTTTTTCTTAGCGTTTTTAAATTCTTCCCACTGCTTCAAGGCAACAGGATTGCAATCCAATATTTTTGTCTCCGCCTCGTCACACAAAAAAAATTCGCAGACAACCGGTTTGATGTTCCACATACAGCCGGTTTCAGACAGATAGATGCATTTGGCGGCATCTGCCGGGTGCCGGATAGCATGTTCCAGCCGATCAAGGTCGGCATCGCCTGACACCAGCGCATTGATCACCAGGTCGGCAAAAAAAGTAATGATACCGTCTTTTGAGCAGCAGGCGGAAAGTCGGTTCCGGTAGCATTTCCAGGTGCAGACAGCGGCAAAATGGTTTTCCAGGAAATGGGTTACCTGGTCGCGGAATAAAAGATAATCCGCGATCTCGATTTTGAGTTTGTTGATTTCAGCCGCGCCCAGCGCGTCAAGATGCTCCCGGATCATGGTCAGGGTTTCAAGCTGTTCATTCTGGTATGAGTTCATCGCTGCTATTTAAAAATATTTTTTAAAACCTTGTCCACCTCTTTACCGGCTCCTTTTCCCACTTTATCATCAAGATGTTTCTGGATCTGTTCCGTAGCAGCCTTTGTGGCCGCGTTTTGAAGCAACCGGTTGAGGGTGTCGCCATCGGCCGCAAACCGGGGGCTTGTGACGTCGCCTTTTATGGCGCAGGGGATTTCCAGGAGCTGGTCTTTATTTAAAAGGTATTTTAATGTCTTGTCTTTTTGCAGGCGTTCGGAGGTGGACTTTGAAAAAACAAGGGTGGTATTTAAATCCAGACTCTTATCCAGACCGATATTTCCACCACCGGACAGCTTTAAATCCTTGGAAGCCATGGTGATGCCGTCCAGCAGAATTTTCCCGTCCCGGATATTGAATTTCCCGGAAAGATCCTGAAATGCCGTTTCCTTTACCTGCGTTTGGGCTTCTGGTGCCACCGCTTGCGCCACCAAGCCCAGACCTTGAAATTTCAGCAGGCTTTGGCCGACAGCATCCAGCAGGTTGACATTTGCCAGCTTGCCGTTGATAATATCCGCAAATCCGCTTCCGGCTAATGTTTTTGAGATTGCCGGCCAGTCAGTCCCTTTGCCCTGGACCGACAACTTGCTGTTGAAATTTCCATAAAACGTATCTTTGATACTGGTGAATTGGCTGAGCGTATCGTTGGCGCTGATATTTTTGGTGCTCAGGTCGGCGCTCCACCGGGGAGACTGCATGTCCGCAAGATTGACTTTCGCGCCGGCCGCGATGTTTCCGCCGAACGTATCAAAGCTCAAACTCTTCAACGTGGCGACTGCGTCGACGTATTGAATTTCAGCAAGGACATTTTCAAGCATCAATTTATCGTATTTGCATTTTTTAATGGACGCTTTTCCATATACTTTCAAATCAGGGGCTTTCCTTTTCTCGGGCGTCCCGGCTTTGGAACCGGATTCATCCGGAGCGGTTTCCTTTTTATCCGATTTGGGTTTGTCTTTTTTTGGCGGCATCAGGGCAGCGACATCCAGATAGTTGGAGGCAAGATTGAATGTAATATCGGGTTTCATGGGATTCCGGACCGTTGCATTCAGATTCAGGTCTGAAGGGCCGATCTGCAAGGATGTGTTTCGGATTTGAATGGCGCTATCCGCCACATTTACCGATGCCTGGATTTTTTCAATCTTTTTGTCAAGCTCCGCGGATGTGGCGCTCCCGTTTTTCAGGGTCAGGCTGCCGCTGACCCCCTTGAGTTCTTTGAGTTCTGATATTTTGCCCTTGAAACGGACATCGGAAAGTGCCAGCGTCCCGTCAAGCTCATAGGCTTTCAATTTGGGAAGAATCGGCGCCAGGGCATTTAAAGGAGTGGGGGCGATTTCCGCTTTGCCGTCAATCACCGGATCTGCAAAATTCTGGATAGTTGCAGCGGCGGTCAACACCATTTTGCTTAAAACGAATTTGAAGTTATCAACCCTCAGGTCGTCTTTTTTAAACCGGCCGGAGAGATTGACCGACAAAGGCGTCCCCGCATCTTTTTGAAACAGTTCGCCGAAAGCCACCGTTCCGTCTGTGATGTTCAGGTCGGTTTTGAAATTCAAGTCTTCCACAGCTCCTGCGACTGACGCGGAGAGTTGAACGGTATCCGGCAATTTCAGATCCTTGGGCAGGCCGGATGCTGTCTTCGGGGATAATGCAATCAGTTTTTCCGCGGAGAAACGGTTGGTTTGAACCGTAAGGTCAAGGACCGGTCCTTTATCAACCTGTCCGGAAGCCGATGCCTCCAGAGCTCCTATCCGGGCGGTGATTTTTTTGATGTCCTTGCGGTCGCCTTTTACAGCAACATTAAAATCTAAATTTAAAGGAGTGGCGGCCGGTTTGTCAAACAACTGCCCATAGCGGATGCTGCTTTTATCCAGCGAAATTTTACCGGAAGCCACAGGTGATTCGGGTGTTCCGGTAACATCGGCCTCGATGTGCCAGGCGCCATTAACCGCGATCTGCTGCGGGGCAGCGTCTTTCTTGGAATCATCTCCCATGGTCATGTCCAGTTTGTCCCAGTCAAGGTCCATTCGAAATTCCATTTTCTCCTTCAGGCTGCCCTTTAAAACCGTCCTGGCATCAATGGAACCGGATGTGATTTTCATCCCTTTGAGATATTGTACAAGGTGGGGAAGATTCACACCATCAATGGATAATGACAGATCAACCGGAATATTTTCCGGCTCCGGCCTGGTTCCGATCGGACCCACTTCGCCCGACAGCGCGACATGGCCTGCCTTTGGGCTGGCAACCACATCGGTTGACAGATCAATCATTATTTTCCGGGACAAAGACACCGCTTTCATCGACAGGTTGAACTGATCCAGAGAAAGCTCGTTGGGTGTCTGGACGTCTTTGGCGTCAAAAAATTTGAAATTTCCATCTGTTATGGAAATTTTGGATATTTCGATATTTTTAAGCGCGGCCAGAGGGTCTGTGGATGCTTTTTCTTTGTCAGGTTCTTTGGCCGGTTCTTTGGGAGCGGTCATATCTGAGAAATTGAATTTGCCCTGCGCATCCCTTTCAATCAATATGGTTGGTTTGTCAATTGCGATGGAAGAAATAAGCACTTCTTTTTTAAGCAGCGGCAACAGCTGAACCGTGGCTTTTAACCTGTCAATGCTGACAAAATTCTGTTGCCTGAAATCAGGATGATTTGAAATGGTGACATTGTTGATTTCAGCGCCCAGCCCGGTGATTATGGTTAATTTCACATCGCCGATGGTAACTTTCCGGTGTATCTTTTTTTCGATTCCGGGGATCTGTTTTGCCACGATATCATTGATGTCGATGACAAACGGCAGAATAATTAGAACACAGAAAATAAGCGCCATGAAAATTCCGGTAAAAATTAAGAACTTTTTCATAGGATTGTCTCCATGCAATATAGGGTGTTAAACCGGCAGGTATTGGAACTGGCTTGCCGGCAAAAAACCATTCTCAAAAAAAATGGTTTAACGTGTCGGTCATGCTGTGATCGCTTTCACCTCATTGGCCTGAGTGTCATCATAGGTTATCGGACGATAAACGTTTTGAGGTCGATTGTATTAGTATGGGCCAATGTCTGCCTTTTGTCAATACAGGGCGGGACTTGGATTTGGTTCGTGTTGATCAGACGCTTTTCAATACCGAAAAGAAATGAGAGATGCTGCCGCCCAATACAAACAGATGCCAGACAGCATGATGGTGCGGCAGTCTTTTCCAGGAATAAAAAACAACGCCCACCGTATAGAAAACACCTCCAGCAATCAAAAGAGAGATGCTTGCCAAAGGAAGTTCGCGCATTAATCCGTGCATCGCGATCAAGCACAGCCATCCCATAAAAAGATAAAGTCCGACCGATACTTTTTTGACCTGCTGGATGCAAAACAACTTTATTAGAATTCCGGTTGCAGCCAGTGTCCATATTACCCCCAAAAGGCTCCAACCCAGAGCGCCTCTCAGATGAACCAGCAGAAAGGGAGTATAGGTTCCCGCGATCAGAAGAAAAATGGCGGAATGATCAAATTTTCGCAACCCGACCTTTACTGAAGGGTTGGAGATGCTGTGATAAAGCGTCGAAGCCAGGTAGAGGATGAACAGGGTGCTGCCGAAAATTGAAAAGCTGACGATATGCCACACATCCCCATGAAATGATGCCGTAATGACCAGAACGACAAGTCCGGCGATACTTAAAAGCACACCAATTCCATGGGTGATGCTGTTGGTGATTTCTTCGCCGGCAGTATACGGATTCAGCAGAGTATTTTTTTGTTTTAACAAATTATTTTTCTTTCATGGATAAATGTTTCAAAACGACCCGCCTCAAATGAAAAGCAGTTCGTTATTTAGTATGATCGGGTCTGAGACACCAGTGATAATTTCATTTTTACAAAACTATTACTTTTTACAGGGCTCCGCAGGAAACGCAGCATTTCAGAGGAAAGCGTGCGGATTCAAGGTGCAGAATAGAGTCGGTTTTAGGCGATAATTAAAATCTTGAAATAATTAAGAAAAATATGACGCTTCCCCTCAGGATGTACAGCCACTCTTTAAAGGTTGATTAAATGAACGGGAAAAGGTATTTGAAATCTGAAATCCGCTCTTATATCCATGCCTGATCTGTCCAAAGCCTGTTGAAGAAACCCCTGTAAGAGCAGAGGATTGAATAAAGAGGGAATACCGCGACTCCAGTTAAAGGATCCGGCGGGTTTGCTTGATACCAGACACTGCACAATTCCGCGATGCATGCATCGAAAAGGAGGCGACCGATGAAAGAAAAAAATAAACAGAATGGACATATGGTTAATCGAAGGGATTTTATTCGTCTCTCATCAGCAGCACTTGTTTCCGTCAGCCTTCCTTACACATCGGGATGCAGCCTGTTTCGGCCGGAGCATCCGGTTCAGCCCGGCAATGAGTGCCTTCACCCCGGATTTACAATATCCGATGCAGCGCATGCGCAAGTTTTTGAGAGCAGTAAAATCGGAAGTATCCATATGCGAAACCGAATTCTTCGTTCCGCCACCACGATGGGGATGGGCGATGGCAATGGCCTTCCCACAGAAGCACTTGTAAAGACCTATATAGAACTTGCAGAAGGCGGCGTTGGCGCCATCATTACAGGCATGGCATGTGTGCAACAAAATGGTGCTGTCCCCATCACGACAGGCTTGATGATTGACAGCGATGAGCAGATAGCGGCTTATCGGAATGTCACAGAAACGGTTCATCAGTACAATACTCCCATTATTATGCAGGTTGCGCATAGCGGCTGGCAGACTCGATCAGCCATAACCGGGCATCCGCCTGTTGCCCCGTCAGCAATCAAGCATCCGATATTCGATGAAGAATTACCGCACGCATTGACAGAGTCCGAAATTCAGGAAATTATCATGAATTTCGTCAAGGCGATCGAAAGGGCGCAGCGATCCGGTTTTGATGGCGTGCAGCTCCATGGCGCTCACGGCTACCTGTTATCCGGTTTTTTATCACCCCATATGAACCAGAGGGAGGATCAGTGGGGCGGTTCCCTGGAGAATCGATTCCGGATTGTCCGTGAGATTTATGAAAAGTCCCGTAAAAAGGTTGGTGCCTATCCGATCATGATCAAGATCAGTGCGTATGATTTCGCCGATAATGGCATGCGTATTGAAGAGTCGGTCCAGATAGCCAAAATGCTGGAAGATATGGGTTGCGATGCCATAGAAGTGTCCTGCGGCGCCGCAGATGGATTTTCCACGATGCGGGCTCCGGAATTCCCGACTGACGCTGTCCTGAAATGCACTTCCAAATTTAAAAATGCAAATATTATAACAAAAACGCTGCTCCCGTTCATTCTTCCTTATGCGGTTCCGCTTCGAACACCGATTGACAATTTCAATGTGTGTGCCGCCAAGGAAATCAAACAACGGGTGAATATACCCGTTATCGTGGTCGGCGGTATCAAGCGGTCAAATGACATCCAGCAGATTATTTCCCAAGGAATGGCGGATTATGTAGCCATGAGTCGTGCATTTATTATTGAACCGGATATTGTGAATAAATTTAAAGACAAGTTACAAGCTGAATCCGAATGTATTTCCTGCTGTTACTGCCTGGTTTGTATCGAGGACAATCCGGTTCAATGTTATTACGGCCAAGTCTGACGGCTGCAATCCGCCTGTCCGGCATGGCAGCGTAAATGTTTCTTACTGCCGTCGCTTGTATTTTCCCATCAGCTCGCCATAGGCCAGTACATGGCCGTTGATGGCCGCGAGGATCTTTTTTCTGGTTGCCTTGCCGGGTTCGAGGTCCAGCGTAATATCCAGCGCGTATACCTTGAAATAGTATCGATGCGTTCCAAAAGGAGGGCATGGGCCATGGTAGCCGGGCTTCTTGTAGGACGTCATCCCCTGTTTTACAGATCGAACGGAAGATGCCTCTTTCGGGAAAGCCCTGGGAATGGAGGTTACTTCAGGCGGAATGTTGTAAACCACCCAGTGTACCCATTCCGGTATCAGAAATTTGGGAATGGGGATGTCCGGATCCACGACCAGGATTGCATAACTTTTCACACTGCCCGGGGCTCCCTTCCAGGAAAGATCCGGAGACACATTTTCACCGTCGCATGTGTATTCCGAAGGAATCATTTCACCCTCATCAAAGGCAGTGCTCTTGACCTTTAAATCTTTAACAGATGCATCAAACATATTATCACCTCCACGGAATTAACATCCTATATCACATTAACGCTTCCCGATACACTCCCTGATGACAGCTGATGTAAAAGGATGTCACGGATATTCCTATATCAAATTCTTCCGATACTCGCCTGGGGTTTTTCCGGTCCAGCGTTTAAACGCATGATGAAAGGCGCTTTGGTCGGCAAAATTTAATAACAGGGCGATTTCGCAGATCGACGCATTCACATCTTTAAGATAGCTGACAGCGATTTCCTTCCTGACTTCATCGAGAATTTTTCGAAAAGACGTATTTTCCACTTTAAGTTTCAACTGAAGATTACGAGTCGTCATGGCAAACTGTCCGGCAATCGCCCCGATATCGATCTCTTTTTCCTTGAGCAGTGAACTAAAAAGAATTGTAGCGATTTTTTCAGACCATGAATTTGAGGCATACACCCGATGCAGAGCTTTTTGAACCAGATGTTCCAGCCCTTCGAAAATCTTTGGATTCGCCAAAAGGATGGGGGTGTCAAGATAGCTTCCGGGTAGTACGATTTCATTGCTCTTGCAACTAAACTCCAACGGTGCCTGAAATATCCGTTCATGTTCGGCCGTGCTTTCCGGACAGGGATGGGCGAATCGAACCGCTTTAAGTCTGAACTGCTCTTCGGTCAAAGACCTGAGCATTGAAACAAAGAGCGTGAGTATGGATTCTGAAAAATGACGTTCAGGGAGTAATGACGGATTATTCATTTCCCATGTCAGACAAGCTGATGCTTTTTCGACTTTCATCACGGGGTGGATAATGTCCGTAATTAAATTATGATATTGAAAATTTTTCCGGATAGCCTGCTCCGCATTTTCACAATTCATCATCATTGCAAAAAGCAGATGCCTGCTAAGCAACCGGTGAGTGTGTTCACCAAAATGCAGGCCGAAATCCGTGTCATCGGAACGGTTTAAGATAAATGTCCAGATAAGATGAAATTTATGGATTGGAATTCGTGCTTCATTAAACCTGTATGCCAAAAGGTCGACCCCGCATCCGGAGATGATGGTCTGTTCATCAATCCCTATCTGTGAGGCAAATTTTAATAGGATGTTCAGCAGATCGACAGATGCTGTTAATGGATAAGTCATAATCTTAAAATTAAAAACAGTTCACTTTTTCGCAATAAAACAAAAAAAATTCGTCCATATTCAATATCATTGCCTCTTCTTGCGATAAGCTTGGATCATCAAAAGGATGAACTCTTTTTTACAATAGGTATTATAAACTTGGATAATATGTTTAGCAAATAATAAGGAGGCGGCATGTCAAAAAACAAAACCATTACCTATCAACCGGCAATAGATAATAAACGCATCGAGGCTATAGTCACAAGAGAAATCAACGCATCTCCGCGTAAAATTTTTCCTTTGGCATGCCCGGTTGAGGAATTGAGATGGATACCGAATTGGGAGTATGAATTGATGTATTCAAAAAGCGGCGTGAATGAAACCAATTGCATTTTCAATGAAGCGCAATCCGGCCCCCATTTTTTTGAAAAACCGTTGACAACCACCTGGGTGACAGCCATTCATGATCCGGAAAATTACCGAATTTTATTCCAGTTAAATCTTTCCGGGAAAGCCGTAATCCGGTTGAAAATTGAATTCCGGGAAGTGGGAAAAGAAGTTTCGAGCTGCACCTGGAATATGATTTTCACGGCTTTGGATGAAGAGGCCAATTCAATGCCAACTGAAACCATACGGATGAAAATGGAACTGGTGATGAATTTTCTGGCAGAAGCGTTGAAGCATTATTGCGAGACTGGTGAGATGCTGGTCTATTTATAATCCTTCTACAAACTCTTTCATGTTGTCTATTTTTTCCAGTTGATCGATTTTCTCTGCGGTCTGTTCCGCATTTTTCGCGTTGAATACCGCTCCGAAAAGGTCGAAAAATTTCATGCGAACACGATCCTTTTTTATTTCCAGAGGAGGAATATGCTGCAATATGTCGGAAAAACCGTTATACCGCTTTCCATCCGCTGTTTCGATTTCAACACTGGATTCCAGTGCGGTCTTTTCGGGATCGAGAACAACCGTTATTTTTTTCATCATCTGTTTTATTGCAGGATCGTTTACCTTCTCATCCGTAAAGGATTGTGTCCCTGTCTCACCCCGCAGCAGCGCGTTGGCCACGCAATAGGGGATGCTGAATTTTCCTCCAAGACCGGTTGACGGATCCATGTTCCCTGCCGCATCCATAGCCAGTTTGGATGAGCGCACCTGGATACCCGTAACATCGGCAGGGGAAAGGTTGTTCTCTTTTACAATTGTCATTGCCGCTTCCAGAGGAGAGTGCGTGGCATGACATGAAGCATGATATTTCTGTGAAATCTGTTCCACATCCCATCCCAGACCCAGAAGTGCGAGGACATCCTCTTCCACCTTTCCCTTTAATGCTGCAAAAAAACCCTGCGGTCCTTCCAGAATATCCTCTGCGCTCGTAAAATCCTTCTGCGCCAGAAGAGCTGATACCAAGCCTGCCTGTGAAGACCTTCCGGCATGAAAAGGCTTGCACATGGTTCCAAAGACCCGTTTTAAACCCGATGCCTGGGTGGCTGCGATTCCAAGTGCATAGGTCGACTGTTTCCGATCCAGATTCAACAGTTTTGCACACCCGGCGGCTGAAGCCAGATGCCCCAGTGTGGAAGTCGCGTGCCATCCGGCCATATAATGATCCAGCCCCGCACACCTTCCAATGGTCCCGCCCACCTGCAGTCCGACCAGATAGGCGGTTAAAAACGCATGCCCGCTTTTTCCCATCCATTCTGAAAGCGAAAGGAGAGAAGGAAAAAGCGTGACGGACGGATGCCCGAAAAAAGAAACCAGGGTGTCATCATAATCGAGGACATGCGAAGAGGTCCCGTTGATCAACGCTGCCTGGCTTACACTTTTTTTCATATCATGCCCGATAATCGTTGCCTGCGGATTTCCGCCCAGTGCCTCCTCAACCTCGATCAGTTTGGCGACAAGCGGATCATCCATGCCGCCTGCGGTTACGGCGAGCCAGTCCATAAAAGCCACTTTGGCATGTTCATAGGCAACAGCAGGAATTTTGGAACTATCCGTGGTTGTAATAAATTCAGCTAATTTTTGGGTCATTCCCATCGTTTTTTCCGCCATCATATCACTCCCGATAATTTTTCAGGCCTTTCACAGGCACTTGTTCCGGCCAAGCAACTCTTTAACAACGGTGTACGGGTCTTTCTTTTTCTCAATAACCTGTTTTACAATCGCATCCAGTTCTCCATCCTGCTCCCATTTTTTTCGGACCTTAAGAAAAATCTCCTCTTTAACCAGATTGAGGATTTCTTCCTTGACACCCAGTTCTCTTCGGCAGGCATGCTTTTTTTCGTCTGTTTTGTGATCAAGAAGCATCGAAACAAGCTCTTGGATGCCTTCACGTTTCATGGCGGATGTTTTTAAAACAGGAGGGACAGGTTGATCTTTTTCTCCGGAGAGTGCAAGCATTCCCAGTATATCGTCCATCACCGAATCCGCTCCCTGCGTGTCTGCCTTGTTGATAATGTAAAAATCGGCAATCTCCATTATCCCCGCTTTGATGGCCTGAATCCCGTCTCCCTGTCCGGGGACACAAACGACCATGACAAGATCTGCCGCCTTGACCACTTCTATTTCATCCTGTCCAACGCCCACGGTTTCAATCAGGATGATCTCTTTTCCAAATGCGTCAAGGATTCGAGCCACATCCCGGGCCGCCTGGTTCAGTCCGCCCAGTGTCCCCCTTGTCGCCATCGAGCGGATAAAAACTTCTTTCATGGTAAAAATTTTTTTCATTCTCAGGCGGTCTCCCAGCAGCGCGCCGCCGCTGAACGGGCTTGATGGGTCTACCGCAATGATACCAACCGTAAGCCCCCTGTTCACGAACTCCTGCGAAATCTCACTGGTCAAGGTGCTCTTGCCCACCCCGGGTGAACCGGTGATGCCGAAAACACGGGCCGAGCCTGTATTGGGATAAACCGCTTTCATGGCAGCTTCCCATCCCGGTTCTCTGTTTTCCACGCGGGTAATCATCCTTGCCATGGCACGGACATCCCGGTTTTTCACTCCGTCTACCAGATTTTCCCATGAATTGTTCACGGCCTTCCTTTTTACGAAGCTATCACAGTTTTGTCTGCTGAAACTCCCCAAATACTTCCCGGAGCACGTCACAGATCTCCTGCAGCGAAGCGTCGTTTTTCACGCATTCACATATATCGGGCATGAGGTTTGCGGATTCATCTTTTGCATGTTCTTTTAAAACAGACAAAAGCGATGAAACCGTTTTATTGTCTCTTTTTCTCTTTAACTCCGAAAGTTTTGTTTTCTGCCTTTTCTCCGCGCTTTTCATGAGTTCCGGATCATAAGTCGCTTCTACTTCCCGGTTCACCTTGACATTTATTTCATTCTCATCCGCGAAACAGTTGACACCGACAACAAATTCTTCCTGACGTTCAATTTTCTTTTGTCTTTCATACGCGCTTTTTGCAATTGCCTTTTGCATGTATCCGTTTTCAATGGCGGCGACAGCGCCTCCCATTTGTTCGATCTTCTGGAATTCCGCCATCGCCTCTGCTTCGATTTCATCGGTCAGTGACTCCATGAAATAGGAGCCTGCCCAAGGATCGTTTACATCCGCGACCTTGGCCTCATAGATCAGAATTCGTGTGGCATCAAGCTGCAACTGAACGGCTTCCTGGCTGTGCCCCAGACCCAGGGGTTCATCAAACGGAGGAAATGCTCCGGGTATCCCTCCCGACATTCCGGCAGCCATGCCGCCTACCGCGGCCCGGGTCAGATTGTTCAATGTCCGCTGCAAGGTGGTTGAAGAGCATCCGATATGCGCGGTGATCGGCTGACGGATAAGCATGCTCCTTGGATTTTCCGCGCCAAACCGTTCTTTTAACATTTGCGCATAGATCCTTCTCGCGGCTCGCTGAAAAGCGATCTCCTGATAGATTTCCATGCTGCCGCCAAATGCGTTAAAGGTAAGCTTCGGGGCAAAACCGTCCACCGGCAATCCGCCGTCTATCCCGGACTGAAGGTAGGCCGCCGCGATTGCCATGGAAAAGGCAAGATCCTGAATGCGCGAGGCCCCTGCCTCACGGATATGATACCCGCCCATGCTGTTGATATTCAACTTCGGCATATGATTGGTGCAAAACACGCAAATATCCCGAAAAAGCCTTAAGGATTGTTTTGGAGGAAAAATATAGGTGCCGCGGGCAATGAACTCTTTTAATATATCATTCTGGGGTGTCCCGCGAAGCCTCGCGGGTGAAATGCCTCTTTTTTCCGCAAGAACCGCATACATCGCGATGATGATGGCTGCCGGGGCATTGATCGTAAAATTGGAAGGAACCTTGTCTATCTCCAGATCCCCCGTATAGGGTTCATAAATGGTTGCAAAATCCCTGAACGAGTCAATGGCCACTCCAACGCGGCCGACTTCGCCTTCGGCTTCCGGGCTGTCCGAGTCATATCCGCATTGGGTAACCAGATCAAAGGCCATATTGGGGCCCCCTTTGCGCCCGATAGAGTGCATTCGGATTAAATAGTCCCTGTAATCCTCTGCGGTACCGAAACCGCCGTACTTGCCGACACCGCCTGCGCCGCCCCAATCCGGCCGATAACCCATTTTTGCCGCATCGTTCGCATAGGCTCTCCAGAAATCGAATGGATTGTTTCCCGTGGTGAATGGATACTGCCCGGGAAAACCGACTTTTTCCAGAAAATCTGGTTCTTTTATTGCGAGCGGAGTATAAAATCGGGTTGGACTTTCAGGAAGATTAAACCGTTTCACCCGTTTTTCGAGCACATTTTTTTCCCATGCATTCTTTGCGGTTTTAATTTTTTCTAAATATTCATTATTGTCCGGAATGATACACCCTATCAGATATGGTTGAATGTTTTTGCAAAAAATGTCTTCAGGATTTAGAAACGTTCGATTCAATGAATTCTGAAATCGCTGAAACCGGTGTCCCTGCGGTAAAAACTTCGCCAACCCCCATCTCTTTCAAAAGGGTGATATCCTCATCCGGTACAATACCGCCCACCAGTACCAGAATATCATCCGCGCCCTCTGCTTTCAGGCGGTCCATAACCTTTTGCGTCAACGACAGATGCGCCCCGGATAAAATTGAAAGGCCGATAACATTCACGTCTTCCTGTATCGCCGTGTTCACGATCTGTTCCGCGGTCTGTCGCAACCCGGTGTATATCACTTCAAAACCAGCATCCCTCAACCCATAGGCAACGACATGGGCACCTCTTTCATGTCCATCCAGTCCTGGTTTCGCGACAAGCACCCGAATCTTTCGTTCCTGATTCATTCAAAACACCTCCCAATACGTTCGACAAGTCTGTTTCGTTGGTTACCAAAATAACCGCCGGGGAACATTCATTATGTATTAAAGCCGAAACCGTTCGGCAAGTCTATTCTCAGACAGGTTCGTGATCTTTCCTGCAATGGACTGAAGATAGCAAATAAGATGCCAGACTGTAAGATTCTTTATATAACTATTTATTATTATGATAATTTTATAAAATATGACCGTAAAAAAAGGATTGGTTTGTTGGCGCAAGAGACATTTTTGACCAACCAGATGGGTCAAGGTGACCCATCTCGATCTTTTATCGACAACAAAATGCTGTCCGCTTTCCAACCGGAAGCCTCCTTCCGGGGAGCCGTTTCCGGACGGACCTTTTCAACAACGCGAACCTGTCTTCCCCCCTTTTCCTGAAAACCATACCAGGTCTTCAGTCCAATTGTTCTCTGTGATTTTATTCTGAAAAAAAAAGATTGATTCACGGGCAACTTATCCGTTATATAAGCAACTTACGGATGAAGAAAGGATTTGTAATGGATCAACACTTAAAGGTTGCCGTTGTTGGAGGAGGTGTTTCCGGAATTACGGCCGCATATCTTCTTCAGCGAAAGCACGCTGTAACCCTCTACGAAAAAAACAGCTATATCGGAGGGCATACCCATACGGTTGTGATTGAAGAGGGACCGGACCGTGGGACGCCGATAGACACCGGTTTTATTGTAATGAACAACCGAAACTACCCGCTGTTTTCCAGACTGCTGTCGGAACTTGGTGTATCCACCAGCGAAACCGACATGTCGTTCAGTTATTGCTGCAAAACCACCGGCCTTCAATATGGTTCATCCGGCCTGAACAGCCTCTTTGCACAGCGAAAAAACCTGCTTCACCCGTCTTTCTGGAAGCTGCTATGGGAAATCCTCCGGTTTTTCAGGAAAACCCGCCGCGCCTTGAAAACGCAGCGTCTTCAAAACATTACGCTGGGTGAATTCATTCAACAGGAGGGCTTTTCAGCCCGTTTTGCCGAGCAATATGTCATTCCAATGGCTTCCGCCATATGGTCTGAGCCGGATGGCGTGATGACCGAATTTCCCATGGAAACCTTTGCCCGGTTTTTTGACAACCACGGCCTGCTGTCCGTTAAAAACCATCCGCAATGGTATGTTGTATCCGGAGGAAGCCATACCTATGTCAACGCTTTCCTGAAAGGATTCACCGGAACGGTTTTCACCGGAAAGGCGGTGCAGTCCATCCATCGAAACGAAAACAGCGTCCAGCTGAATTTTCAGGATGGAACACATGAAACCGCGGACCGGGTTGTGATCGCCGCGCACGCAGACGAGGCCCTTTCCATGCTGGGTGATCCTTCTCCGGATGAACGCAGACTCCTTTCTCCGTGGAGGTATTCACGGAACCGCGTTTTTCTTCATACAGACCCTTCTTTTCTGCCTCCGGTCATCAAAGCCAGGGGTTCATGGAATTATATCCGGGAAGACCGCAATGATCCAAAGGCTCCCATAACACTGACCTATGATATGAACCGGCTTCAGAATCTGAAAACAAAAAACAGCTACTGCGTGACGCTGAATCCGAAAAAAAAGATCCCGGAACGCTTTATCGTCAAAGAGATGGAATACACACACCCGGAATATACATTTCAATCCCTTGCCACGCAGCAGGATTTGAAAAACTTGAACGGGAAAAGGAACACCTATTTCTGCGGCAGTTATTTCGGATACGGGTTTCACGAAGATGCTGTCCGATCCGCGTCAGCTGTCGCTGAGTTATTTGGGATTACGTTATGAGATCCTGCCTCTATCAATGTGAAATCCAGCATGCAAGGCTTCTGCCTGTAAGCCACTCGTTCAAGTACCCGCTCTACCTCTATTGCCTGGATCTTTCAGAACTGCCTCTGCTTGATCAACAGCTCCCTTTTTTCGGCTACAACCGGTGGCGTCTGTCATCGCTGTACGATTCCGATTACCTCCATGAAAACACCGTTTCCATACGGGAAAAACTGATCCGCCATTTAACATCAAACGGATGCCGCGAAGATGTTCAACAAATCCTGCTGATCACTTCCGCCCGGTACCTGAACAGGGTGTTCAATCCCGTAAGCTTTTACTACTGCTTTGCAAAAGACGAAAGGCTGATCTGTATCGTCGCTGAAGTAAACAACACCTTCGGCGAGAAACATCTCTATATCCTTCAAAACCGGGAGACGGATACTGCCGGCTACCCTTACAAATTCACTGCATCCAAATCATTTCATGTGTCACCCTTCAATAATATGGAAGGAGAATATCAATTCCGGTTCTCAGAAACAGGCAGCGAACTGGATATCCGGATCCAGCTAGTCCGGGACGGCGAAATCATTTTTAAAGCCCGGCTTTACGGGCACAGGATACCGCTCACTCCGCTCAATCATATAAAAATCATATTGAAGCATCCGCTTTGGCCTCTCCTCACCATGCCCCGGATTTTCCAGGAGGCTGCCAGGCTCTATTTTGTCAAAAAGCTGCCTTATGTCCCCAAGCCGGTTTCCCATGACCCGATGACGATTCAGCGGACTCCCTCCAATGCCATTCAGAAAATCTGCATGCAATCTGTTTTGAAGCAGTTCAAGAAATTTAAAGCCGGACACCTGAAGATAACCCTTCCGGACCGGAAACACGATGCGTTCGGAGATCCCCTCTCTCCACTTGCCGCTCATCTTGAGATTCATGAGTATAACTTTTTCCCCAAACTGGCTTTTTCCGGAGATATCGGTCTGGGTGAAAGCTATATGGAAGGATTGTGGTCCTCGAATGATATGGGAGCGTTGTTGCGGATCTTGGTCAGAAATCTGAACACCGGCGGCAGTCAAAAGATTGCCCTTTCAGATGGCTGCAATGTTGTGCGGAAATGGCTTCATCGTTCTGAAAAAAATACCGTGTCCGGGAGTTCTTCAAATATCAGACGCCACTATGATTTAAGCAATTCCTTTTTTGAATCGTTTCTCGATCCTTCCATGACCTATTCGTGCGCCGTATATCACTCCAGCGAAGATTCTCTTGAAGAGGCCCAAAAGAACAAACTGCATCGGATCATTGAGAAGGCAAAGATTACCGACAGGGATCATGTCCTTGAAATCGGCTGCGGATGGGGAAGCTTTGCGATGGAAGCTGTTCGGACAACCGGATGCAGGGTGACCGCCATTACGCTTTCAAAGGAGCAGTTTGACCATGCCGGCACCCGGGTGAAAGCGTCCGGTCTGGAAAACCGGATTTCGATCGTTCTTGCGGACTATCGAACCATTACCGGAACCTATGACAAAATTATATCCATTGAAATGCTGGAGGCTGTCGGCCATCGGCAACTCGGAACCTTTTTCAGCCGGTGCGACAGCCTGTTAAAACCTGACGGGATTCTGGTGATTCAAGCGATTACGGTTCCGGATCAGAAATATTCCGGTTACCGTAAAAGAATGGACTGGATTCAAAAGCACATTTTTCCCGGCGGCCACCTTCCCTCGTTGACCGCGTTGTCCCAGGCCATGACACGCCATTCGTCATTCATTGTAGAAGACCTCGAGAATATCGGCCCGCATTATGCCACGACGCTTCGGGAATGGTACGACCGGTTCCGGAACAACCGGGATAAGATCTCAGCGCTGGGGTTTGACGACACCTTCCAGCGAAAATGGGAATTTTATCTGAAAGCATGTGAAGCCCAGTTCGCGGAAAGAGGACTGGAGAATCTTCAGCTCGTGCTTGTCCGTCCTTTCAGCAAGTTTCCCCGTGCTTCCGCGCAGGGCATTTTAAGAAATGTTTAAAACCATTTTTTATTTTGCCCTTTCATACCCCATGCTCGCGCACGGGGTATTCCGGGAGGAATTCTGATAAACAGACGCTCATCGCTCTTTACCCCCTTTTCCCAATCGAAACTCCTCCAGGATCCTCGGCAGTTCCTCCACCAAATACAGGGGAAGCGACAGGAGCGTGTAAGTTACCGGGACGCTGCCACCCTCCAACTGGGTTGCATGAGTGATTTCCTGAATATTTGGGAGATTGAGGTCAAACCGCACGCACAGTGCCGCATGTTTGTTTAACGCAAACTGTTGCAAGGATTTGAGTGTACCGCTTTTACCGGCTTTGACTTCGATGGGAATTACCTGATTTCCGCTTGCCGTGACATAATCGACTTCCGCATTGGCTGATTTTGCTTCTCGCAGCCAATAGGTCAGCCGGGGCGGTTCAAATGGATTTACCAGGTGCTGACCCACAAACTGTTCCGACAATT
>CAZOEW010000007.1:0-17582 GCA_964578935.1 uncultured Desulfobacterales bacterium
CATCTATCTGCGGGAGAGTATCCGGGATGTGACCCAGGTCAAGACCCTGGAAAAAGAATTAAAGGGGGTCCAGAATGTTTTTGAAAAGGTCGTTCAGAGTTCTGCAAGTGGCATTGTCGCTGCGGATATGAAGGGTAATGTTTTGTTGATGAACCGGGCGGCTGAAGATCTTTTTGGATATTCATACCGGGAGTTTATTCAAAAAAAAAATGTCAGGGATTTTTATCCGCCAGGTGTAGCAGAAGAAATAATGAAAAAGCTTCGGAGTGACGATTATGGAGGAAGAGGCAAATTAAACAATATTAAGATTGATATAATCAATTCAAAAAACGAGAAAATTTCGGGAGAAATAGCGGCAGCGATTATCTATGAAGGTTCGAGAGAAGTTGCCACGATGGGGATTTATACAGACCTTCGGGAAAAGCTTGCCGTGGAAAAGAAGTTGAAGGAAACCCAGAAACGTCTTTTGCAATCGGAAAAAATGGCTTCTATAGGGCAACTGGCTGCCGGTGTGGCTCATGAAATTAACAACCCGTTAACCGGGATTCTTTTTTATGCGAACATGGTGCTTGAAAGCTGTGACAAGGATGATTCGATGCGTGAAGACATGAAATGTATCATCGAAGATGTCCAACGGTGCAAAGGGATTGTTAAGGATCTGCTGGTCTACAGCCGCCAGACGAATCCAGCCAAAGAATTGATCGACCTCAATTCGATTATTGTGAAAAGCCTCTCTTTGATTCATGACCAAAAACTTTTTGGCAATATTACAATAAAGAAAATAATGCCAGATGAGATTATGATGATCAATGCTGATAAACAGCAAATCAACCAGGTGATCATTAACCTTGTTATGAATGCAGGGGATGCAATGGATGGAAACGGAACCTTAACGTTACAAACTTATTGTGACCGGGCGGCAGAAAAAATTTTTCTGGAGATTTCAGATACAGGATGTGGGATTTCACAAAAAAATTTACCCCATATTTTTGATCCTTTTTTCACAACAAAAGAGCTTGGAAAAGGTACTGGCCTGGGTCTGAGCACTGTGTATGGGATTATAAAAGAGAACGGAGGGTATATTTCGGTTAAAAAAACTGACCATACGGGAACAACCTTTTTAATTGAGTTTCCTCTTTATAGCACCTGATAAAGGAATCATGAATTATGGCAGATAACATGAGTGCAGAAGAAATGTTTAAGTATAAAATTCTCGTCATCGATGATGAAAAGCGGATTCGTGATGTTACCTATCGATTGCTGACACAGGAAGGGTTCGAGGTTGCCGTGGCTGAAACAGGCGATGTCGGCATGAAAATGATCGAAGAAAAAAATTTTGATATCATTTTACTCGATCTGATGATGCCCGGGGTTTCGGGCCTGGATGTACTGCCGTATCTGAAGACCCATCATCCATATTCCGTGGTGATTGTGATTACAGGGTATGCCACGCTTGAACATTCCATTGAGGCAATGAAAAAGGGCGCTTTTGATTTTATCCCAAAGCCATTCGCTCCCCAAGACCTTCGTATCGTAATTGCCAAGGCCATTGAATTTATCAGCACCTTACAGGATATCGCCAATGAAAAATCGCGGATGGGTGTTCTGATCAATCAGATCTCAGGCGGTGTCATGGCTACCGACATACAAAAAAGGATTGCCCTTGCCAACCCTGCTTTTTTAAAAATGATCGATTTTTTTGGACAGGATGTCATTGGCCAGCCGGTTTCCAAAATTGTGAAAAATGAAAAAATCGTGAGGATGATTGATCAGGCACTGTCCATGCCAATGGAGTCTTTTTCGGATTTTACAGAAGAACTTATTCTTGGAAAGAATATCCTGAGCGCTCGGTGCATTCCCTTTCGTGACAGGCTGAACCGGAATCTTGGAACAATTATGGTAATGCATGATATCACGGCACTGAAAAAGATAGATCAGTTGAAAACCGATTTTGTGAACATGGTTGCACATGAGATCCGAAGCCCTCTGAATTCCATATCCATGCAGTTGAAAGTGATCCTCGATGGTCTGGCTGGTTCGATTACGGAAAAGCAGCAGGAAATTCTCAGCAGAGCATCTGCGAAAATCAACGCCCTCAGCAATCTTTCCAATGAACTTCTTGATCTGGCCAGAATTGAATCCGGATTGATAACACAGGAAAGAGAAAAATTTCAAATCGGCAGCTTGTTACAGGACCAAGTGGCTTTTTTCCAGGAAGCCGCAAGATCAAAAGGGATATCTCTTGAACTGGATACGCTTCCAGATCTTCCTCCGGTGCTTGCCAATAAAAGAAATATGGAAGAAGTTTTTTCAAATCTGATTACAAATGCGATTCATTACACTCCGGAAAATGGTAAGATATCGATTCTTGCCGTGGCGTTGAAAACGCATCTATGTGTAAGTATCAGTGATACAGGTTTCGGCATTCCCAGTGAAGATCTTCCGAAAATATTTGAACGGTTTTATCGTGTAAAAAATGAAAAAACACGACACATTACCGGGACCGGCCTGGGGCTTCCCATTGTAAAAAGTATCTTGGAAGCTCACAACGGTAAGATACGGGTAGAAAGTGAGCTGAACAAGGGAAGTACTTTTTATGTTTATCTTCCGTTGAGCATACAGTCGATATGAGCAATGGGAAGTCAATGCGGTAGAACAGAATGAAAAAAAAACAGAAAATTATCAAGGAGGCGATTCGGTTGTTTGCTGAACGTGGTTTTGATGCAACTACCACGCTCAAAATAGCTGAGGTGGCAAATGTGACGGAACCGCTTATTTTTTATCATTTTAAAAATAAGGATGGACTCTTTGCCGAAGCCATTGAATGTATTTTTTTTGAGTATTTTTCAAGGCTGGAATCCATTAAAATTAAAACTGAGACTGAATTTGAAAATATTGAAAACCTCATTTATATGCATTTTGATTATATGGTGGAAATGCCAAGTGAGTCATATCTGGTTGCAAGCGCATGCCCTGCCAGGCTGAGAAATCTTGAACACATCTGCGCTAAAAATATCGAAGAGCAAAGAAAACGATTAACCTCTTTTCTCACAGGTTGCCTGGAACGGGGGATTCAGAAAAAGGAATTTTGGAATGTCCCGGTTGCACATACCGTAACGCTTTTTTTGTCTTCAATTATGGGCCTCATGCGTCAAGAGACACAGTTCCAGGGCAATAAAAAGGCAGATTCTGATATTTACATTTCAGGGCTAAAGGAAGTCGCTGTTATGTTTTGCAGAAGGAGTATTGTAAGAATATAGATTCCGGTTTATGGAAGCATGATAACACTACTCATTTTTGCTGATCTGATTTTCAAAGGCTTCCCGGAATTTTATCAGTTGATTCTCAAAGTGCAAACGATTTTTTTCGTTTCTCACAAGTGATAGCGCCTTCTTTCCTGTTGAAAACGCCTTGTCAAAATATCCGTTCACAAAATAAGCTTCAGCCAGCGTGTCTTGAATATGCGCCGACTTTTTCAGGCGTTCCGCTTTTTTGGCAAGGAAAAGAGCTCGTTCTGGATTCCGAAACGCTTTATCCTCACAGGTTGCCAGAAGCCATGCGAGATTATTCAATATTTCAGGATCATCCGGAGTAATTAAAAGACCCTTTTCGTAACTGTTGATGGCATCTGAATGCCTTTTCAACGATATGGTATAATAGTCGCCCAGCTCCCGGAAAAGTGATGAATTGTTTGGATTCTTTTTAATTTCCCGAATGATAATTGTTTCAATAAGGTAACTGTTGAGTTTTTTGCCTGTTTCGCCAAAATTCAGATCATAAACGGCAATTCCGGAAAGAATTATTGCAGCAAGATAAATCGTAATGCTTTTTTGAATCTTTCGGTGGTGTCTGCTGACCCATTTTCTGTCTGTTTCACATTGGATTAAATAATCAATTCGTTCTTTAATGCTGAAATGATGCCAGTTCGGCCTGTCCGGAGGGAGGCCGCTTATGACGGCTATTTTTCGGAGGGATGAAATGAGAGGCAGCGCAGTATCAAGGAGCTCATAAACATAAACATCTGCCTGTCGTTCGAAATTACGCATGAAGTAACCGAACATATACCTGAAATAGACAATAAAAAAACCAATGAGAAAGAAGCTGATAAGAGCTGAAACCAGAGATTCTCTGCCGATGCCTGCATCTATTAAAAAGCGGTATGCCGGCTCTATATAAATGATAAAATATACAACAAGATTGAATCCGGCAAAAGTAAGGAGCATATAACCCGCAAAAAAGAAAAGGTAAAACAGCAGATGTTTTTTTTTTACATGTCCGATTTCGTGAGCGATGACAGCATCAAGTTCTTTTGAGTCAAGAAAACGAAGAAGCGCCGGAGTCACAAGGATGAAGCGGAATTTTCTGACAAGCCCCATCACGCCGGCCGTAATCATTTGCCCGCCGAATAAAGGCCACTTGAGAATGTCGGAATATTCAAGTTGGGCTTTTTTGCAGAAATCCTCTATTTGCGTTCTATGCACACCCTGATCCAGAGGAGTGCATCCCCAGAACTTTTGAATAAGAAGAGGACCGGTTATTGCAGCAGTTATGAGGAAAAATAGAAAGTAGATTGCCTGCCCGACAGGTGTTAAAAGCGCATTTTTGATCAGGTTAAAAGGAAGGATGAAGATAATATCCGAGAGTCCCGATAGCAGGAGCCACGGTAAAAGTACAGGAATTGAAAAAGAGAGGTTAGAGAAAATATATTCTTTTCGCGACACACCCGCACCATGAAGGTGAGAGTGACATCTGTAAGCAATGGACCAGATTGCAGAGAGATATAAAAGAAACATGCCGATAAAGATCAGCGCCGAAAGCGTTGGAATTGATTTTAGAAGAGGTATTTCTGTAAGAAAAGCAGGAAGAGAGAGTCCGTAAATGTTAATGGCGAAAAATGCAACTGCCATGATGCTTTGGCGTGTTATCAGGGAATCAAAAGCATGGCTGAGTCGTTGTGATTTTTCAATTTGGATTTTCTTTTCCAGATTACGGAAAAGAAACACGGTAATGCTGTAAAAAAGGAGAAAAAGCAGTGTAAAAAGAAAAAACGTTTCAGTGAACTTTATGGTTGTTTCTTCAGGCGGCTGGTAGGTCGTATATAGCAGAAGGACGATAATGATGTATAGGAAATTGCCAAACATAGGGTCGCTGCTTTTTAAATGGTGTGTCTGATATTTGTTTTGAAAAAAATGGTTGTTATGGAATCATTGTTATTTTTTCAAAATTTTTTTCTTTTCCGGTTCATAGAATCGTTCCTTCTCACTGTAGATGCACCCACAGTACTGCTGGCGATACATTTCCAGAGATTTTGATTCTTCAACCCCTTCTTTCCATCCTTCTCGAAAATCGTGATAGTAAAAATTGATACCAACAGATCTCCCGACAGCCTCTCCGATTGATCGGATCATTTCATGTTTTTGGAATTTGCTGTACAGAAGTGTTGAGGAAAAAAAGTCGAACCTGCCATGTTTTGCGAGAAGTGCTGTAGATTTCAGCCTTTCATGATAACACAGGCTGCATCTTTCCTTTTCCCGAAAAATAATATTTCTGAGAAATGTCTCAAGTTCGTATCCCTCCTGAATAATTATATTGAGATTAATGCTCTCGGCATATTTTTCAAGAGTTTTCTGGCGTTTCAGACATTCCGTGTACGGGTGGATGTTATGCCTGTAATAATATCCCATAACATCCATTCCGGCATTTCTCAGCACTTTTACAGGATATATGGAGCAGGGACTGCAACAGATATGCAATAGGATTTTCATGTTCTTGCTCCAAATATTGCGGTTCCTATCCGGATAAGAGTCGCGCCTTCCTTGATGGCAACTTCAAAATCACCGGTCATGCCCATGGAAAGTTCTTTCATCTCGACATTTGGAAGGTCTTCATTTTTTATTCGCTCTTTGATTTTTCGCAACTCTTTAAAATACGGGGTGACTTTTTCCGGTGCATCATAAAATGGCGGGATGGTCATGATGCCTTTGATCCTGAGGTTGCTGAAACAGCTTATTTTTTTGGCAAAATCAAGAGCTTCTCCAGGGGGAATGCCTGATTTGGAAATTTCCATACCGGTATTGACCTGCAAAAGAATTTTCTGAATTTTGTTTATTTTTTTTGCCTGCCGATTCAGTTCATCGGCGAGTTTGATGGAGTCAACCGTATGAATCATGTCAAAAAGTTTAACCGCATATTTTGCTTTATTGCTCTGGAGATGGCCTATAAAATGCCATGAAACACGGCTGTCGGAAATTTCTGCTATTTTTTGTTTTGCTTCCTGAATATAGTTTTCACCAAAAATGGTCTGTCCATTATCAATTGCCTCGCGGATCATTGCAGTTGGCCTGGTTTTACTGACCGCAATGAGCTTGATTGATTTTACATCCCGGCCGCATGAAAGGGCTGCCGTCCGAATTCGATCATGGATCGTTTCCAGTTTTTTTTTTCAAGAGTAACTTCCCGCACTTTCTGTGGATTTTGCCATATGGATGACTTTTTTTCTGATTAAATGTTCAATAACTTCACAAACCGGCAGTCCGACTACGTTGGTATAGGAACCGTTGATTTTTTTTACAAGAAATGTGCCAAGCCCCTGTATGGCATATGCGCCGGCCTTGTCAAATGGTTCCTTTGTATGAACGTACCATTCAATTTCTTCGTCCGTCAACTCTTTGAAGTGAACATCGGTTTTGACGGCTTCAGAGAAAAAATGTTTTTCAGCCAAGCATTGGATTGAATAGCCTGTGAAAACCTGATGGGTGCGTCCGCTGAGATGAAAAAGCATTTTTCGTGCTTCATCTCTTGAGCAGGGTTTCCCGAGGATCGTTCCGTTAATCATTACGATCGTATCGGCTCCAATCACCCAGCTTCGAGGGTATTGTCTTGAAATATCTTCCGCTTTAGACTCAGCCAGTACCCTGACATAGGTCTCCGGTTCGGACATTTCAACGGTTCTTTCATCAAAACCACTCGGTATAACAGAAAAGTTAAGCCCGGCCTGCTCCAGTAGATAGCTTCTTCGAGGTGATTTGGAAGCCAGAATCAAATCTGCCTGATGATATGAATTTTGCATGTGAAATTATTATCAGATGCGGTATGGTTTGACAAGAATCAAGCGGAAAAAGGTACTCATTCGGAAAGTGAACGGCAATTTATGTTGATTATCTGTTTTTTGAGTTCTTTTTCAGCCACCGGTGAAATTTAAAATTTTCAAATATAATGATACCTTTGAATATGAAAGGCAGAAAACCATTTAGGATATTCAGGCCCTGAAACAGCCTTGAAGGGAAAATGGAGTTTTTTTCCTTGATCAGCCCCTTCAGAATCGCCGCCGATACGTTGGCAGAGGTTTGCGTGGGCCAGGGAATCGGGGTTTTGGAGCCGGCCTGCTCAAAAAAATTGGTTCTTGTCCCGATGGGATATATCATCTGAAGCCTCTGGCCTTTTGAAAGTTCAGAGCGATAGCCTGTCGCAAAACCGTGAAGAGCGGCCTTTGTGGAGGAATATAGCGTATAACCCGGATACGAGAGGAAGCTCATTGCACTGGCAGTAATCGCGACACAAAAGGGTTTATCGCCATGCAGCGCTTTCATTTTTTCAGCCGCATAGATTCCCGAGAATACGTTGGTGCGGTATATTTTATCGATTTCATTCCAGTCTGGGCCTTCAATTTGACCGTAATAGGCGAAACCGGCGTTGGCGATATAGATATCGACGCTCCCTAATTTTTCGACCGCAAAATTAAACAGGTTGTCTATATTCTCCGGAGAGGAGATATCACACGGATATTTGATAACATTGTCGTATTCTGCATCAATCTTATTAATCGTCCTTGCTGCCGCAATAATATTACATGAGTAGGATGCAAGTTTTTTCAAAAGATCCAGACCGATGCCTGAAGATGCTCCTGTCAGAATAATGTTTTTATTGTTCAGGTCCATATCTACTCCTTATCCGGTCCAACCCAATCAGAGGGGTTGCCAAATAAAATAAAAGGGGCTGGATTTATTGATCCGCCGCCTGCAGCCATATAGCCCATGCAGATGTAAAGGGTATCATTAATTTTACGAATTTCGTCATGCATTGAATGAACCATTCCGCCATTATATGCCTTATATACAAGGTGAAAGGAGTCCTTATCGTCAATTTCCGACCTGCCGATAAAGGTATCCATCTTTCTTTGTCGAGCGATATCCACTTTTCCATTTTTATCACTGACCGAAAACAGGTTATACCCCCATCCCTTATTTTCTGCCAGCGGGAAAAAAGCCTTCCCCTCCCAATGGCCTGGTCCAAAAAAGTGGTGAGTGAAGAAATCGGCCGCCACCGCCATTATTCCGACTGGAAGTGTTTCCGCCTTATATTCACCTTTGAGGCTTGAGAAATCAGGAGCCGATGCAGCATAAAAAAGCTGCATAATCTCAGGCTTTGAGAGTTGCAGGATATCTTTCACGATTGCCTGATCTGCGGGTCTCCCCAGAATCTGTTCTATGGATTCGCCTTTGTAATCTCCTCCTTTTTGCAGAATATTGATTCCAGTTAACGCAATGTTGATAAAGACCAGGAAAGCGAAAATCGTCAGAATTTTTTTAAATATTTTTTTCACAGGTCGACTTTTTATGGCAATTAAATTATTTTTCAAGAACTTTTCTGAATCCTTGTCTTTGACAGGTAGTAAATCCATAGCTCTCTCCGCCATTGCAGTGATTGTAAGGCTTGGATTTACGCCTACATTCGCTGAAATCGCCGCTCCGTCAGCAACATAGATGCCGGGGCAGTTAAAAAGTTCATGATTGGTGTCGATAACACCATTTTCCGGGGATAAACCCATATGACATCCGCCAAGAATATGAGCCGTAAATGACAGGTTGCCCGCGCTTTCCATAAGTACATTCAAGGGCGTACCGCCGGTAACCTTTGCCAGGCTGACGGCAGCCTGATTTGCAAGAGAGAGGTTGGTCGGTGCTTCCCTGCCGGAGACTTTTCCGGATTTGAGACGTTTTTTTAAAAATAGAAAAACAAGGCTTCGACCGTATCTCAAGGTAACCCGATTGTCCAGATTCTGCATGACGGTTAATATGGTTGTCCGTTTGTGCCAGTTTTTTGCAAACCAGTTTTTAAGTAACGGCACGGGATTGGTGAGTATCTTTACGATGGTCAAAAAAGACCTGACAACTGGTTTTGGGTTGTCGACAAGCGGCCCGAAATACCATTTCATAAAGGTGTAGCCTTTTGGGAATCTGTTCTGCGTGATGTGTGTGTTCTGATCCGGATAGAAGTCAGAAGAGATGGTTGACCCACGGGAAAGGTCGAGCTTCGGATCAGGCGAGAGAGAGCCGACAACAGCTTCACTGTTTGTTCTTACAACCTTTCCCAGTTGCTGGGAGATGCCTGGAAGGGTTTTTGTTGCATCTCTGCATCGGAACAGCAGTTCCAATGTGCCGAGAACACCTGATGCGATCACAATCTTTCTGGCGGTTATCGGGCGGTATTTTTTGAATTTATTTGCCGGGTGTCTCATGACGACCTGGTATCTGCCGTTTTCCATCGGTATAATGTTAACTGCTTTTCTTTCAGGAAGAATTGTAGCACCCAGTTTTTGAGCGAGATAAAGGTAGTTTTTATCCAGGCTGTTTTTCGCGCCATGAGGGCATCCGGTCAGGCATTCTCCGCAAAGGTGGCATCCGGTTCGAGAAGGTCCCTTCCCGTTAAAAAAGGGGTCTTCTATACGGTTTTCGGGTGTCCCGAAATATATTCCCATCGGCGTGGGGCCAAATGTTGATTCGACTCCCATTTCTATCGCAGTCTGTTTCAGGAATTCATCCATTGTATCGAAGTGTGGATTTTTTACGATACCAAGCATATTGGAGGCTTTCTCATAGTAGGGAACCATTTCCTTTTCCCAGTCTACGCCTAAATTGCTCCAGGAAGAATCTTTATAAAAATCATTTTTAGGTTTGAGAAGAACGGCGGCATATACCAAACTGCCTCCTCCGACACCAATACCCCCTACAATACCGAAATGTTTGAAAACGGTCTGGTTGAAGAATCCCGTCAGGCCGATATTGGGCATCCAGAAAAGTTTTTTCCGGTCATTGGCAGCCTCCAGCATATCACATGGGGTTACTTGCTTTCCCTGCTCGATTACAGCGACTGTGTACCCTTTTTCAGAAAGCCTTAAAGCGGATACACTACCGCCGAATCCACTTCCAATGATGATGAAATCGTAGTTCATCACGTCTTTCCTTTATGATTGCATCCCGGATTCATTTCAAGAATCTTTTTGGACACGCAAGATTTTTTCCATATGAATTGCGGTTTCGATAAAAGATCTGATCTGATCTTCATTGAATTCATCCAGATTGTTCGAAATGATTTCAACAGTATGGTCCTCCACATCCCGGACAATCTTTTCTCCTTTTGATTTTAGAGAAACGAGCATAATCCGTTTGTCTTTCCGGTCTTTTTTCCTTGAGATGAGCCCCCTGGCTTCTATCCGGTCAACCATTCTTGTCGCCGTGCTGATGGGAATATTCATTTCATCTGCAATTTCAGCCATTTTTGCCGGTGAGTGTCTGCGCAAGAACTGTAGTAGAAAAATAGCCTCATAATTCAGTCCAAACCGTGCAACCTTGGCAATCTCAAATTTGTGAACAGACCGCAGAGAGTTAAACAGAACCTCATCAAGCACATCACGAGGAATCCGGGATAATGGATTTTTCGGTTTCATATTTTTTTCATATTTAAATTATTTCCAAAATGCAAGGAATATTTTATAATGATTTTGACTGGTAATAATAACTTTGTTGTTAAATTCGTGTTAATTTTTCTGCTTTTGATCCTGATATCTCCCTGCTTTGCAAACAAATGAGCGCGATCATGGAAACGGGGTTCCAATTAAAGTTTTTTGGTTCAGAAAACGATATATGCCGGGACGATCATTTTTATCTTTGAGTTGTTCCAGAGAGGATGGTATGGCGATTGTGATGCTTTCCGCAACATGCATGATGACGGAATCACGTGATGAAAACGCTTTAACGTTCTGGATGAGGAGATCATTGGCAAATGGAGGAAAAACATTTTGGTCCTGTGTGGTTCATTCCGGGGAGAAACAGCGGCAAGTATCCGTATTGTCATTCAGTGTATATTGAAGGTGCAGGAGTGCTTATCGATCCCGCCTCGGACAGGGAAAGGCTGATAGAACTCGGGAAAAAATCGGATATAAAAGAGATTTGGCTGAGTCATTGGCATGAAGATCATTTTATGCATCTGGATTTGTTCGATGATCTGCCGCTGTGCATGATGGAGCAGGATGCGTTTCCTCTTTCCGACCTTGAGATCCTGATGGATTCATACGGGGTCGATGAGGAATACCGTGAATTCTGGCGCCCCCTTTACCATGATTTGTTCAATTTCCGGCCGAGAAAACCGGCAAGGTTTCTAAAGGATGGCGAGATCATGGACTTTGGCTCGGTCACCGTGGAAATTATCAATACACCGGGACACACTCCAGGTCATCTCGCATTGTTTTTTCAAGAAGTCGGTTTGCTTTATATGGCTGATTACGATCTTTCAAGCTTTGGACCATGGTATGGTGATGTCGACTCCAGCATCAGTTCAACGATCGCTTCCATCCAAAAGCTTCAAAAAATTCCGGCAAAAATATGGATTACTTCTCACGAACAGGGTGTTTTTGAGGAGGAGCCCGGAGAGTTATGGGATCGGTATATCGGCGTGATTCATTCAAGAGAGCGGAAACTGCTAACCCTGCTTGAAAAACCAAGAGCTTTTCAAGAAATCGTCGAAGCATGCATTATTTACGGAAAACCTCGAAAACCAGCGTATTTTTTTGAGTTTGGGGAGAAGGCCCATATGAGAAAACATCTGGAAAAACTTCTTCATGAAGGTACGGTTTTAATGGAGGATGGCCGGTATTTTTCCTGTGTTTAAACCAGGAATCTTGAAACCGGGCAGTCAAAGGGCATCTGCTGTATATCCCGCTGGTTAAAGTGAGTTGTCCGGATATAATATTTGTGTTTGGCTGCAACCTGTGTTAGGAGTTCGGATATCAACAATACGATTGTGCCGAGCGCAATTTTTTCGCAATTACTCCTTTCCAATCATTAAAATCAGAGCAGTTCAGTTAGGTTTGGAATCGATTTTTTCGTTTTGATTATAAATCGGAAAACAGGAAATAAAGTGACTAAAAAACCAACTTATGAAGAACTGGAACAGAGAATCAAGGCACTAGAAAAAGCCGATTCTGACCGGAAAAGATTGGATGAATCATTCCTGAGGGAAAAGAATTTTTCAGATTCAATCATAGACAGTCTTCCGGGAATTTTTTATTTTTTTACCGATGAAGGCAAATTTTTACGATGGAATAAAAATTTTGAAAATATTTCAGGGTATTCATCTGAAGAGATATCACGCATGAACCCGATCGATTTTTTTGAAGGTGAAAGCAAGAAAGAAGTCTCACGCGGGATACAGGAAGTGTTCAGCAAGGGCAAATCTTCGGTTGAAGCTGATTTTATATCCAAAAACGGAGTGAGAACCCCTTATTATTTTACCGGACTCCACCTTGTCATCGATCACGTAAATTACGTTGTAGGAATGGGAATAGACCGAACTGAATCCAAACGGGTTGAGTCTGTGCTGCGGAAGAACGAGGAGAAATATCGAAGCATTTTCGAAAATATCATAGACGGGTACTTTGAAGTTGATCTGGCAGGCACCCTAACCTTTTGCAACAAATACCTTGGTGATATTATTGGATATACAAAAGATGAAATGATCGGTTTAAATTACAAAGACTATGTGGATGACAAGACGGCCAAAGAAATTTATCAGATTTATAATGAGCTCTACAGAACCGGGAAGCTTATCAGAGGGTACAATTATGAGATATTTACGAGAGATGGCAGGTCGAAAAAACAAGTGGAAATCTCTGCATCTTTAATCAAGGATGAAGAAGGATCACCGATTGGCTTTCGCGGGGTTCTCAGAGATATCAGTCTTCGCAAGCAGGCGGAAAAGGCAATACAGGAGAGCGAAGAAAAATACCGCCTCCTGGTGGAAAATGCAGGCGATGCAATCATGGTCATACAGGATGAAGTCGTAAGATTTTCAAATCCAAAAGCCAGAGGTATTTTAGTTTATTCAGAGCCTGAACTCGGCAACATGAAATTTGTCGACTTTGTTCACCCCGAAGACAGAGCTTGGGCTGTTCGCATATACAATGATACGCTAAGGGGTGAGAAGCATTCCGGCACGTATACGTTCAGGGTGATCAGTAAATCCGGGCAGGAGTTGTGGATGGAGATCAATTCAATCCTGCTGGAATGGGAAGGCCGGCCGGCTACCTTAAATTTCTTCAGAGATATCTCAGAAAAAAAGAAACTTATGGAACAACTCCAGCAAGCTTATAAGATGGAGGCTATCGGGACATTAGCCGGCGGGATTGCACACGATTTCAACAACGTTCTCTCCTCGGTAATCGGTTATACCGAGCTGGCTCTTTACGATGCAGCGGAAGGAACATTGCAGCATGAAAATTTGCGGGAAGTGCTCATCGCAGGAAATCGTGCAAAAAATCTTGTTCAGCAAATTCTCACTTTCAGCCGTCAGGCTGAACAGGAGAAAAGACCGGTTCAGGTAAAGGCAGTTGTGAATGAAGCGCTTAAGATGTTGAGAGCTTCCATACCCTCTACAATTGAGATCGAACAGAAAATTTACAGCAATGCATTGGTTCTGGGGGACTCGACCCAGATTCATCAAGTACTCATGAATCTTTGCACAAATGCGGCCCATGCAATGGAAGACAAGGGAGGGGTATTGACGGTTTCTCTTTCCGATATCGAACTCGATCCGGTTTTTGTCTCGAACCATCCAGGTTTAAAAGCAGGACGATATATCAATCTGGAAGTAACCGATACAGGCGATGGCATTCCTCCTGCCCTTCAGAAAAAAATATTTGATCCGTTTTTTACAACCAAGGGGCCGGGTGAAGGAACCGGTATGGGGCTTTCAGTTGTTCATGGCATCGTGAACAACTATGGCGGTGCCATTTACGTCTACAGTGAACCCGGGCATGGCTCTACTTTCAGGATTTTTATACCTTCCGTTGAAAACCATATGGAATTTAATAATGGCTTTGACAAGCCTTTTCCTACCGGCGTAGAACGCATTCTTCTCGTTGACGATGAGTCTGCTATCGTAAAGATGGAAAAGCAGATGCTTGAGTCTTTAGGGTATGATGTTATAGAAAAATTCGCTAGTATGGAAGCTCTGGAGTTTTTCAAGTCGCAACCGGAACATGTGGATCTTGTGATAACCGATATGACAATGCCGAACATGAATGGTGATATTCTGGCTGAGGAATTAATGAAAATCAGACCGGATATCCCGGTTATTCTCTTTACCGGATTCAGCAAGAAGATATCCGAGAAAAGAGCTTTTGAAATCGGAATCAAGGCCTTCGCCATGAAACCGGCTTCAAAAACAGAACTGGCGAAGATTGTTCGAAAAGTGCTGGATGATGCGAAAAATTGATGGCAGCGCATTTGAAATGCAAATACCCGCCACAATCTGTTTTTTTCGGAATTAACGAAAAGGGCGGTTGGTGGACCGATGGTGACTGCTGATTCTGATTGCCCGTCCGGATCGTGCCGGCCGATTTTCAAAACTGGTAAAAAGCGAATTCATTTTTTCAGCAGTTTCAGCATATTTAATTGAAATTTCATTTCTGAAATCGACATGTATTTTTTTTATTTGTCGTTTTAGCACGGTCAGTATTTTTTTTCTCTTTTCCCACAGGTTCACAATGCTCTCTATTCCTTCCACAGAATTGTCAACTACCGCGGTTGAATACCGGCTAATCTGATCCTTCATCTTGCTGTATTCGGCATCCAAGTTGGATGCGACCCGTTCAATTTTAAGCGTCTCCTGAGTGATTGTGTGAAAATGATGGCCGATTATCGCATATCGTATTACTTCTCCGAAAATATTAAAGTGTCTGAACAGGTTTTGTGAAACAAATTTCAGATATTGATATCCATAGGATGTAAAAGGTTGATAAACTAACGACTTGAAAAGCATCAGCATCTCACTTAATCCGATTTTCCTTTGAAAATGGGTAACATCGCCGAGCCTGTCCATCAGCCTGTTGCATCGAGTAAAATAGTTTTTTAAATTCAGGTCATAAATAGAGGACAGGATTTTTTCATAGCCCTGTTTTAAGGTTTCCTCGTTCATTTTTGTAATAAAATTTGCGGCCATGTTATGCGTATTGTTGCCGTCAGAATGGAACAGAATTCTTCCTTCGGATTCCAATCTTTTGTATAGATCGGTTCCCGGAAGGGCCATCAGAATCCCGACCATGGCCTGTGGGATTCCGGTCTGTTGAATGAAGTCGATCTGTCGATCAAAAATATCATTGGTATCACTGTCAAATCCAATTATAAACCCCGCCATAACTTCTATCCCATGGGTCTGGATTGTTTTGACAGCTTCTTTCATGTCTGTTCTCAGATTCTGTTTTTTGCCTGTTTCTCTGAGAGCATCGGCATCGGGCGTCTCAATTCCGATAAAAACTTCCGTAAAGCCTGCCTGCTTCAGTCCACTTAAGAGATTTTTGTCCTCGGCGATATTGATACTGACCTCTGTAAAAAGGGCGAATGGGTATTTATGTTTCTCCTGCCAGTTTTTCAAGGCAGGCAAAAGTTCCTTTTTGACTCTTTTTTTATTTCCGATGAAGTTGTCGTCGACAATAAACAAAGCACCTCGCCAGCCGAGCCCGTATAACGTATCAAGTTCTGCAATCAACCGCAGATGTCCTTTTAACCGCGGTTTATTTCCATATACTTTCCATATGTCACAAAATTCACATTTAAAAGGGCATCCTCTTGAATACTGTACCGACATGGTGCCGTATGCATTCATATCCAAAAGGTCGAACCTTGGTATAACCGAATTGGTTATATCAGGCCTTTTTGAAATCCGGTATACCGTTGCGGCATTTCCAGATTCAATGTCCATCAGGATTTCATGGAAGACATCTTCTACTTCACCCAAAACAAAATGATCAACCCCTTGAATCTCCTCGTGGCTTGAAGTTGGATAGGGACCTCCGGCAATAACAGGAGTTTTCATCCGGTTGCATATTTCAACTACCCGGGCCATTGAATCTTTTTGTACAATCATCGCAGAGATAAAAACATAATCGGCTTCTTGAACGTCTTTTTCATCGAGGGTTTCGATATTCATATCAACAAGCTTTAAATTGTAGCTATCCGGCAGAAGGGCGGCCAGCGTTATGAGGCCCAATGGGGGCATCGTGCTTTTTTTTCTGATGAACCGGAGGGCGTATTTGAAGCTCCAGTAAGTGTTATTCGGGATTTCAGGATATACCAGGAGAATATTCTTAGATGGATTCATACGGTTCGCTCCTTGAAAGTGAAAAAAACTTTTTTCCAGAGATAATAATCCAGAATCGACAGGTAGTTCGAAATGATAACATTTTTTCTGTGATGGTGGTTTTCGCAAATCGTATCCGTGTAACACATACTACCTAAGATGCCGAAAAAACAAAAGCTCCTTTTTGAGGTTTTACAAAAATTTTACAGTATCAACGGAGATGCGTTTTCGGGATATGTCATTTTTTAAACAGGCTAAGCCTTTGAGCGCGAATAATGGAATTGTAAACAGCTTATCGGATCTAAAAAATTCCTTTTTGTATCGACGCGAAGGTGTTTTTTCAAGACAGATTTAAGCAATACTCCGCTTGACACCGGACACGCACTCTGATTTGATATTGCAAAATGGTTCAAGGAGGAAAATGTGATGAGCGAGATCGTCAGAAAGGGTAATCTGGTCATCATAAGCCCGGGACAGGATTTAGTAAATTCAACAGCCGACAAATTTATTCAGGAACTTAAAGATGAGATCAGGAAGTCACCTTCAGAAATCATAATCGATCTTTCGGGGGTTGAGAATATTGATTCAGTGGGTTTCGGTGTGATTATTGCCGCGCACAATTCCATGAAAAAAATTAACGGTCAAATAATCGTAGCCAATGTTGACAGTAATCTGTATAAAGCATTTGTTACGATGCGTCTTGACAGCCATTTTTCTGTCGAGGAAGCACGTTAACCTTATCTGCCTCACCGTTGTTCAGGACGGCTTTTATGATTTTTTCTGTGTAAGCCGCTTCTCAAGAAAATTACGCTTATTTCTGTAAAAGTTGATAATTTTTTACACAATCCTCAGCTGTATGCTTTGGGTATAATTTTTTAACATGCTGAAAAAACTTTTTTTGGGCATCGCTGGTTCAGGTTGTTGGTTTTTCATGCCATCATCGTGAGAATGCCCAACCGTTTTCCAATTCATGCGTTTTCTCAGCGATCAAGCGACCTCAGAACGGAGTCTATCGAGGGCATCTGGAAAATACTTTTCAGGCATCAAAGTGCCAAATTTGAAGCTGCCTGAAGGAGAATGAATTTCAGGGAATTGCTTCTGGAATCATCTCGTTGCTGCTGAGGTGGTCATAAAAAAGAAGGCAGAAGCGATAGATCATGCTTCTGCCT